>DATDRQ010000065.1:0-30220 GCA_035291645.1 Anaerolineales bacterium | reverse complement strand
TTGCAACGTCTGTACAACTAGAAATGGGTATGTTCAACATGGAAGGAAGAAGAAATCCTGGTGCCGCGAATTTAATTTGGCTGATCCTGGTTGCCGGTATCCTGGTTATCGTTGGGTGGGCAGCTTTCTCCGCCGTAACGACCATCCGCCAGAGCGCCGAGCAGGCTCAGCAGGCAGTCCAGCCGGTCGGTGAGATCTCCAGCCAGATCGGGACCGAGGTTGCTCAGGCCTTCCGTCCCACACCTACCGTCGTGGTCGACCCGGTCACGATCATTCACCGGGTCCGTTCGCTTGCCCGGTTAGAGACAATCCAGTATTCGCTAGAAAAAGTTATCACAGCTGAAAGCGGGCAGGGCGCTTTTGGGTTTTTATTCGGCGACCGGCTGCTCCTGGTGGCGCACGGCACGGTCATCGCCGGGGTGGACCTGGAAAAACTTGTTCCTGAAGACTTGCGGATCGAGGACAATGTCCTGTACGTGACCCTGCCCGAGCCGGAGATCTTCGTCGCCACACTAGATAATGAAAAATCTTATATCTATGATCGCGAACGCGGGGTGCTGACGCGCGGCGATGTTAATCTGGAATCCACAGCCAGGCAAGCTGCCGAGCAGGAAATGGTAAAAGGTGCTCTTGAAGATGGCATCCTCGATCAGGCCCGGCAAAACGCGGAGAATTTCTTATACCGCCTCTTCCTGGATATCGGCAGGTATTCGGACATCATTTTCGAGCCGCCCACGCCAATCCCGTAACCCTGATCGGCGGGGGAACTTACACCCTGTCCGTCCAGCTCGGGTGCGCGTACTTCGATTCTTGAAGATCCTCGGCCCGGGCAAGCTCCCTGGCGCTGAACTTTCCTGGAATCAGCTTCAGGTTCAGGACCTGCTCGAAGGCGATCCTGAAGGATTCTGCCGCCTCTCCCCATGCAATCCGCCTGCCTAGAATGGCCTCCACCGTCGTAGCCCGGCTTGCCAGGCGACGTGCTGCGGCTTCCTGGCTGTCTCCATTGCGAAAACAAAGCGCCTGTACGAGGCGGGTGTGATCCCCGAACAGGGGCAGCGAGCCGTGCTGGAGCAGCCCTTCCCTCCTGCGGGCTTGGGCGCTGCCGACTAATTTCCTGCCGTCCACGGTGATCTCGTAATCCGAGGGGACCTCGAAGCAGACCGGATTTGTTCCGTTGGTATTTTCCGGGGATTTCGCCTGCGCTTCAGCCGGGAGACCCAGCAAACGCAACGCGCCTAACAGCGCCATCGAGAGCCTCCGGTAGCTCTCCAGGACGCTGCCGGTCAGGCGCGGCTCTCGCGCCGGTCCGATCACTGCATAGGTTAATTCGTCGGTGTGCAGGATGGCACGCCCTCCGGTCGGCCGGCGCACCACTTCCCAACCTCTTGCATCCAGATTGACCCTATCCAAGTCGGATATTGGCTGGGCAAACCCCAGGGAGACGCAGGCAGGCTCCCAGGCGTACAGGCGCAGCGTGGGGGGCGAGGTGTCTTCGATCACTCCCTCCAGGATGGCTTCGTCCACCGCCATGTTCCAGGCGCCGTGCCCGGACGGGTTGCAGATTAGCCTCCATTCAGCAGGGGGGAAGTCTGATGTTACTGGAGTCAAACGGTCGAAGGACAAATTTGTCCTTTCACGATTAATCTGTTGGAGCCGGATAAGGTTCTGTTTCGGTTGGCGTAAGCGTTACGGTTGGCGTAGAGATTGTTCCGGTGATCGTCGGTGTCTCAGTCGGCGGCGTCCCGGTGACTGTCGGGGTCCTGGTTGGGGTACTGGTGCGGAAGAACGGCCGTGTGGCAGACGGGCGCGGCGTGATCGTGCGGGTTGGGGTAATGGTCGGCCCGGGCGGGATCGCCGGTCCGGACAGCTTATAGCGCGCCATCGTCACGTAAGGGTTGCCCAGGAAGTTCCGCCACAATTCCAGGTAAGCGTCGATCGCCAGGTCTTTCTCAAGGACCAGCTCGTTGGCTAACCCCAGCAGGTACAGGTAGCGCGGGCAGAGCAGGTAGCTGCAGGTAAAAATGGGAGAATTCCTCAGTTCGATTAGCGCAATGCGAATCGGTTCGACGTCTCCACCACCGAGTAATTCGGTTTCGGCTCTGTCGAGCTCCAGTTCCATCCGATCGGCAGAAAAGACGACCTCCTCATCGACAAAATAAATGGAGGGTACCCCAGCCTCGCCCTGCCTGGCGATCTGGAACGTAAAGCCTGGATCGATGGATACGACGGGTGGCTCCTGGATTGGCTCACGATAAGTTATCCGGGGTGGCGCCGTATCCAAATAATCAACGAATAGAGGAGTTATCTGATCCTCCTCCTGGAATAGAATCCAGAATTCCAAATCTGAGCCAGTCTGGTGGCGGATGGCCAACCAGGTCTCTGTCTGTCCATCCCTATCGAAGTCGAAAAACCCGCTCGAGAGATAGGTTACACCTGCTTCGGCCAGGATCGGCCTGACATTCTGGTAATCTTCGGGGGATATTGTCTTGATCAAACTTTCGAAAGCCCTGCGAGGATCACAGAAGCTGGCAGCCAGGCAAACTTCATAGATGTCAGCCTGGTCGTTGAAAGTAGTTAGAAAATCCTGGGCTGGCGCGATCCAGCGGCTGTCCGGGGTCGCCGGATTGTTGACGATGGCGTTTGCATATCCGCTGGCTTCCTCCATCTTTCCTGACAATGCCTGGTATATAGCCAGGCGGTAGCGCCATTCGTCGAGCGCATCTGCAGGATACGGATCCCCGTCCAGGGTCGTCTCCGGTGGCCAGTCTGGGAGCAAAGTCTCCATCAACTGGACGGTAGTCTCCAGCCCCCAGACGCTGGCCGAGTGGTTGATCGCCTGTTCACAGTAACCCAATAATTCCTGGTCAGGCTGGATCTGGTATTCCGCAGAACGGAACTCGAAGGTTAATCCGTTCCATTCATAATTATGTGTTACGGTTACCGGACAGGCAGGAAACACAGTGGTTTGGAACTGCAAGTCGCCCTCAGGCGCTCCACCCGGCAGAGGTTCCCAGTTATTTTCAAACTCCGGCCCGATTTCGGGAGGGGTGAAGGCTGCAAAACCGAGTTCGACCGGAGGGCGTTGTGCCAGGCTGAACAGGCGCGGCGTCTGGTATTGATTCGTATTCGGGACGGAACGGCGGAATATGCCGGCCACGCTACTCCCTTCGCCGATCAAGTCCTGGACGAAGTAATCCACCTGTGTCGGATAGACGAAATCAAAGTCGCTGGTGAGAGGGTAGGATTCAAAACCAGAGGGTTGCTCGATCAGCCAGAAGAACCCGCTGCCGTTTTCTCCCAGGCTGACCTTTACCAGGTTGCTGCTCAGAAAACCGGTGGGCGTGTCCAGTGGGAAGACTTCGATCGCTGCGGGCGGGTTCTGGGAGTTGCCCCAATCAAAAAGGCCCTCTAACCGCACATCCCCAGAGTTGAGCTCCTGGGTGATCATCGAGGAAAAAAATGGGATCGCAGGGCTTTCACCAGTCCGGGCCAGGTTGTAGGCGAGCTGCCACTGCCAATTCGCGGCCTGGGGAGCGGATGGGAATTGAAGCAGAGCTTCTTTCAAGGCGGTTACAGCATAGGAAAACGCGGCATAGTATCCAGAATTATCTTCTCCCCGGGCGAAAGCAGAGAGCGTATCTGGGTATGCCTGCAGCTCTACGATCAGGCGATCAGCCAGCTCGGGCGTCCAGTCGATCAGATCGTAACGGGTGTTATCTTCCACCGGCACAGCAGGAGTCAAGGAAGGAGCCAGGGGAGGCGTTGGGGTAACGGTGGCAGTCAGGGTCATGGTGCTGGTCCGGGTCGGTTCCGGTGTGAAGGTGGCTCGCAGGGTAGGGGATGCGGTGGCAGTAACGGTCGTGGTGCTAGTTAGAGAGGGCAGAGGAGCTGCCTCAGGTACCTGGGTGGCGACCAGAGATTGGGCTTGTTGAGCTTGCCCGGATCTGCCACGCAGGGCGAAGAAGTAAACAATAGCCGCGACCAGGATCACGAAGATCAGCACACCAAGCATCACCAGCAAAGTCATTTGCTGAGAATGCTGCTCTGTGTTCGGGTCGGGGGGGGAGGGTTCCGGAGAGGAAGATTCCATTGAGGCCGTCATCGAAAAAACCGTTTAGTGGGCATGCCTTTCTATTTTAAGCCAATTGAAGCAGGGTGAGAACCTTTTCTTCTACACTAGATGGGAAAGGTGTCAAAGGTGGGCAGACGGGCCAGCGCGGGAATCCGAAACAGCTGGCGAGCAGCCCTTTCAGCAGGGCAGGCGCTGGTTGGTAGCGTTCCAGGATATCCCGGGCGGTTGTGATTTGGTGCTGTATTTGGGGATCGGGTGAGCCGCTCTCAAAGGAGTCCCATAAGCTTCGCAGGAGGGGTGAGATTATGTTTGCCGGAGCGGTGATGCATCCGGCTGCATATTGTTCCAGGGCAAGCGAGAAGAGCCGGTCGTTGCCGGAGAAGACTGCCAGGTCGCTTCCAAAGCGGGTCCCCAGCTGGCTGGCGAAGATGGGATCGCCTGATGAATCCTTCAAACCGGCGAACTGCTCTGGGAACGCGTCCTTGAGTCGCGAGAGAAGATCGAGCGAGAAAGGCACCCCGGTGAGCGGGGGGATATGATAGGCGAGCAGCCATCCATCTCGAGGGACTGCCTGGTCGATCAGCGCTGCAAACCAGGAAAACAGGCCTTCTTCTTCAACGCTGCGAAAGTAATAGGGTGGCAGGACGACCACTCCGCTAAAACCCAGATCGAAGGCTGCCCGGGTTATCTGGATCGTTTCGTCGAGGCTGGGTGTACCGGTGCCAGCCAGCAGCTGAAAATCCGGGTGAGTTTCGCGGATTTCAAGCGCTGCCTGGTAGACGGTCAGGCGTTGGTCCAGGCTAAATGAAGGTCCTTCACCGGTCGTGCCGAGTAGCAGCGCGCCGTGGCAGCCACGCCTGGCGAGAAAATCCAGTAGCGTTGGAATTGCATCCAAATCCGGGACAAAATCGGGCGTCAGTGGCGTTACCGCTGCGGCAAAAACGCCATGGAGCGAATTGGGCAATTCTCTTTCACCATTCAAGGGTTGTGTGTCTTTTATCCCCGTCTTTCTATAGAATTAGCAGGTGTGTATTGAACAGAAGACCTTGCGATACTCTCAGACCATTCCGGGTTAGATCCGCCCCTGACCGCGGGCGAGTACTTCCATAATTGTAAACGATAAACTGAACGGATAAAGGCTTAGCGTCAAATTAGAAGGCCCGGAATCACCGATAATCGTCCCATTTCTGGAGTATGATCTGTTCCTATCATTTCAGAATTTGTGAAAATCCAGGAATTCTAATACCTGAAGTGTTTCCTTCAAACATCTGTCTGAGGAGATGTTGATGTCGAAGAAGTATCTAATCCTAAATGTAGGCCTAATACTCGCGGCTGTCGTGTTGGCGATGTGTACACCGGAGGGAGTGACGACGGAAGCTCCTGCTTCGCCGACTGTTGAACTTACCCAAAGTGAAGAGCCTGTCTTGACCGAGCAGGCCATTGAGACAGTAGAGCCTACCGAAGTGGTTGCGGAAATTCTGCCTGCAAAGATAACAGGCACCATAACCTTATGGCATGCCTGGAATGAATTCGAAATGGAGAGCCTGGTCGAAGTCCTCGCAGCATTTCAAGAACAGTATCCGGATGTACAATTCGACGTCATGTACGTACCCTTCGACGACCTGCGCGGTAAGTTCGAGGCCGCAGCGGCTACCGGCGGCGGACCGACCGTCCTGATCGGCGCCGCGGATTGGGGTCCTGCCTTCTACGATAAGACCCTGGTCGCCGATCTGACTGACCGGGTGAGCGAGGACCTGCTCGCGACGATCAACCCGGCTGCCCTTGGCGCGGTTCAATACAAAGATGCCATGATCGGTCTGCCTCATGAAATCAACAAGGGTGTGGTCATGTTCCGCAACACGTCTATTCTGACCGAAGCTCCAACGACCTGGGCAGACCTGCTCGAGAGCGCTCAAGCAGCCACCCATGGGGATGTAATCGGCGCTGACCTGGAAAGCGGTCTCTACTTCTCGGCCGGACACCTGAACGCCTGTGGGGGTAAGCTGATGGAAGATAACGGCGACCCTGCCTTCAACAACGAGGCGGGGGTCTGTTGGTTGAACCTGTTTACCGAGTATGATGCCACCGGATTGCCCGGCGAGAACAACACCGACAACGACGTCAACCTGTTCAAAGAGGGCAAGGCTGGCATCATCATCGACGGCACCTGGAACTCCTCCAGCCTGGCCGAAGCGATCGGAGCCGAAAACCTGTCGATCGATCCCTGGCCCGCCACTGACCAGGGTGCACTCTCCGGTTACGTGCAGACTGAGAATCTATATCTGAGCGCAAATGCTACCGAAGACGATGCTGCTGCAGGATTAGCATTCATCGAGTTCTTCCTGTCCCCAGAGACCCAGGCCATCCTGGCTGATCCGACCAAAGCCGCCCACATTCCGGCGATCACCGGCGAGGAGATCACGGACCCGCTGATTCAGGCTGCCGTCATTGCCTTAGAAGGCGGCACCAGGTTCCCGCTTATCCCCGAGATGAACGCCTACTGGGACCCGCTAAACAACGCCATTCTGTCCGTGATAAATGAAGGAACCGAACCGGCTGCTGCTTTGCAGAAGGCGGAAGATGAAGTGAATGGCAAGCTCGAAGAAATCCGTGGCGGGGGATAAACAAAAGGAGGCGTGAAAGGCTAAGCGCCAATTGCGACTGGCCGGGCCGGATTGGTGATCCACTCGCTCCAGGAACCGTCAAAGAGCCTGGCGATTCCCAACCCGGCCTGAGCCGCGGCAAGCAGGCTTTGTGCTGCAGTAACCCCGGACCCACAGTAGAAAACAGCTTCTTCTGGAGGAGTCCCCTCCAGCGCTTTTGTGAAATGATCTTTTAAGATCTCCGGCGATAGAAACCTGCCGCGTTGATCCAGGTTTTCGGCATAAGGTAGATTGACCGCGCCGGGGATATGCCCGGCGACCGGGTCGATCGTCTCGTTTTCCCCTCGATAGCGATCTGGACTTCGCACGTCAACCAGCCGGAAACCCGGCTGGTTGAGACTCGCCAGGATTTCCTCTGTATCGGCCCGCATTTCTGCCTGGATACGTGGGATGAAAACCCGCCCTGGCCTGCTATTCAGACCTTCCTGTACGGGATGACCTTCTCGCTTCCATCTTCTCCAGCTCCCATCCAGCACAGCCACCGCCGGGTGGCCTAACCAGAGCAGCATCCACCACAGGCGGGCTGCCGCCATTGACCCGCCGGCGTCGTCATAGGCAACTACCTGCACATTTGGTCCGATGCCCCATGCGGATAGCTTCTCCGTAATCGCAGGTATTTCTGGGAGGGGGTGGCGGCCTGTGATCCCCGGATGGACCGGCCCGCACAAGTCTGCATCCAGATGAGCATACACAGCCCCAGGGATATGGCCCGCCAGGTATTCTTCACAGCCGCGTCGTGGATTCGCCAGGTAGAAACGGCAGTCCACGATCGCCCATTCGGGATCTCCCAGGTGGTCGATCACCTGTTCGGCCTGGATCAGGGTGGTAAAGGTCACGTTGTCTACCTGGCGCCCCTTCAATGGACGAGCAGAACCGAGCAGTCTGTCCGGTCCAACAGCGCCAGCAGCGAGTCGACGGGCAGGGCATCGCTCTCGGCAGGCAGGACCAGAACACCGCATTCTTCACGCCTGGCTAGTTGAGCCAGGAGTATGGCATCCGCTCCTCTAAGCCAGTGGTAACGCGTGCGGTTCGTCGCGGCCACGAGTTCTGCCTGGGCTTGCGCCTGGAGTCGCTGCGCCTGTTCAAAATCTGGCGCGATGATGAGAACGATGACCGGATTCTCAGGAGCAATCACCAGCTCGCATGCCAGCAGAGCTTTTTGGCTGGATGCGCTGCCATCGTACAGGATGATGACTCTGGTCCCAGGCCTGACCGGACGGTTTATGATCAGGGATTGAGTAGGAGCGCGGTTGATCAAGGAGCGTACGATGGGACCTACCTGGCGCATCCCGGGCAAACCTGTCCGGCCGAGGATGAGCAGGTCGGTATCGAGCACAGAATCCAGCAGCTCGGCAGCTATTGACCCGCGTATGGTTCGTAGCGACCAGCGTATGTTGGTATTGCTCGACAACATCTGGAAAACCTGTTGCAGCCAGCGGTTGCTGGATCGCAGCTGCCGTTCGATCCCCTGGCTGCTCATCGGATAGGATCGGGCGGAGAAATAACCAACTTCCTGAATGAAGGGCATCTCAGCTAACCGGAGGAGGTTGATGTCTTCCACGAAGATACCAATCACTTCTGTGTCCAGGCGTGTAGCCAGGCTGGCTGCCACTCGTAACGCAGTCAGGCTCTGTGAGGAGGCATCCACCGACACAAGGATGCGCCGGATGCCACCCTCGCGTTCCTGCGGGCTCATTCCCCCTCCTTTCTGTCCAATGTCTCGACCACCTTGTCTTCTTTCTCGGAATTATCCTGCTCCTTTTTCTCTTCCTCTGCCAGCCTGGCAAGCCGGCTTTGGACTTTACCGTTGATTGTGTCCGCTGGGTAGTCTCCATTCTCATCCAGACTTCCTGCGGCTATCCCGGTCAGTAGTTCGATCCCTTGATCGATATCGGAGATTGGGAAGATGCGGAACTTCCCACCAGCGACGGCCTCGATCACGTTCTGGCGCAGCATCAAATGCTTGACATTGGGCGCCGGGATCAATACACCTTGGTTACCGGTTAAGCCGCGCGCGTTGCAGATATCGAAGAAGCCCTCGATCTTTTCATTCGCTCCGCCGATCGCCTGCACCTGCCCGTGCTGGTTCACCGAACCGGTTATTGCAAAGGACTGCTTGACCGGTACTTCGGCGATGGCAGATAGCAGGGCATACAGTTCTGCCGAAGAGGCGCTATCTCCTTCGACCCCGCTATAGGATTGCTCGAAGACCAGGCTGGCTGATAGCGAGAGTGGTTTTTCAGATGCATACTTTTCCCCCAGGTAACCGGATAGTATTAGAACCCCTTTCGAATGGATCGGGCCGCTCATATTGACTTCCCGTTCGATATTTACCACTTCCCCTTTACCACGGCGGACACGCGCGGTGATCCGGCTGGGAAAGCCGAAAGAAAACTCGCCTAATTGGACTACCGATACGCCGTTTACCTGCCCGACGTGAGATCCTTCAGTGGCGATAAAGACGATCTCTCTCAGGATGCTCTCTTGAAAACGCTCGCGCAGCCGGTCAGCCCGGTGGATCTGGGCGTCGATCGCCTGCTCGACGTCTGAAGCGCCCACGACCTCTTTGCCCGCTTGCCCTGCCCAGTAGTCGGCTTCGCTTAATAAATCGATGATGTCGTCGAATTCGATTGAAACCCGCTCTGCGTCACCCGCCAGACGGGCGCTATGTTCGATCACCCGCACGACGGCGCTGCGGTCAAAGGGGCGGAGATTCTCCCGCCGCACGATAGAAGCCAGCACTTCAGCATATTGGGCCTGGTTCTCTCCGTCACGGGGCATCTTTTCCTCGAAGTCGGCCTGAACTTTGAAGAGTTCGCGGAACTCCGGATCCATCTCGGATAGCCGGTAATATAACCATCGATCGCCGAGCAGGGCGACCTTGACATCCAGAGGGATCGGCTCCGGCTCGAGCGTTACCGTGCTGAGCAGACCGAGCATCTGCCCGAGAGATTCGATTTTGATTTGTTTTGCCTTCAGGCTGCGCTTGAGCGCTTCCCACGCGTAGGGTTGTTGCAAGATCTTGCGGGCGTCCAGGATCAGGTATCCGCCGTTTGCCCGGTGCAAAGATCCCGGTTTGATCAGTGTGAAGTCCGTCAAAAGAGCGCCCATCTGCGCCAGGTACTCAACTTCGCCGATCAGGTTCTGGTAGGTCGGATTGTCTTCATAGATCACCGGGACGCCCTGGGTGGCAGAGTTGTCTACCAGCAGGTTGACCTGGTACCTGCGGAACAGGGCGCGTTCTTGCCTGCGCTGTCCGGTCATGGCTGCCAGTACTTGCTGGGCTTCGTTCAACTGGCCCTCGTCCTGGGATATGAAGCCAACTGCTTTATCGACAATATCTTCCCGTAGGAAGGTCAGGAATTCTGGGATCTCGGGGATATCGTGATACTTCTGCTGCAACTCCTCCAGGAGCCCGCTTACCGCGACCATGGTAATATCACGGTTGAGTTCTCGCAGCCGCTGGCGGACCTGCCTCTGTAAACCGGGTACCTTTTGGAGTACCTTCTGAAGCAGTTCCTGGAGCTCGGCGACCTGCATTTCCATTTTGGAACGCACATCTTCCGGGAGCTGCTTGAATTCCTCCGGAGCTATGACCTCGCCATCCTTGACCGGGGCGAAAACCAGCCCTCCGGGCGTGCGCAGTAAAGCCAGGTTGTGCTGCTTGGCGCGCTCTTGAAGCTTTTCGAGTTCTTTTTCCTGTTGTTCCTGGATTTCTTCCTCGATCACCTGCCGCCGGGCGCGGTACTCGTCGCTCTCGAATCCGGCGGAGAGCGCGGTTTGGAGTTCCTCGACCAGCTGCTCCATATCGCGTTGGAACTCGCTTCCTTTGCCGGAAGGTAACCGGATGGCATTGGGCTGGTTGTCGTGATCGAAATTCTGGACGTAAATCCAATCCGGCGGGGCCTGTTCCTGCCGGGCTTTCTCCTGGAAGAATTGGGTGATTAAGGAGCGTTTTCCGGCTCCTTCCGGGCCCAATGCGAAAATATTGTAGCCATCTTTCTCGATACCAACCCCGAAGCGGATCGCATCGAGCGCCCTGGGTTGGCCGATAATCACATTCGCACCATTCAATTCATTCGTAGTCTCAAAATTCAGGTGATCTAGATTGGTTCGTGTGTAGAGCTGCTCGGGCGTCAAAGGCTCGGCAATCGTCATAAGTTTCTCCCTTTTATGGTACACCGGTATTTTCCACTTTCTGATGATTACGATGAATTGTACCCCAGCTATCGAGTATGAACTTATCAGGCGAGCCCGTTTTATCCCTTACCGGATATAATTAGCAGAACCTTTCGTTTGCGCTATCTTGAATTCGTTTCACTCAGTCTTGGCTTTCTACGGATGGGGGTGAAGGCAGGCCGAATAGAAATGAGCATCCTGAATTCTCAGGAGGATACATGCATCCCACCGACAGCCCGGTCTTCGAATTCCATGTTTCACGCCTGACCCGCGATCGCTACCAGCTCGACCAGGCTCTCTTCGGGTTAAGCGGCAACGTGATCTTCGTAAATTTCCACGCAGTGCGCTTGTTCGCCCAAAAAATGAACCAGAAGCGAGATTTGATCCGCTTTCCCGAGCAGGCAGTCAAAGCCGGCCAGATCAATGCCATGGGATTGATCGACGAAATCCTGCACCACGTGGTTGCTCTTTATAGCCAGCAGGAAAATCCCCTGGTAATGTCACAGGCTCTCGTTTATTGCCGGGAGCAGCTCGGGGAAGCGGCTCTTGAAAACGTTTTGGCCCGCTTCGCCGAACAGTTCCCTGCTACCCGGCTTTACAGGCGTGAGATCACTCTCGAAGATTATCTGAACGGTGATTCAGGCGGCATCCCCAACCAGGAAATCTTGCTAGAAGAATTGCTGCTCCTGTGGGTGGCGAATATGAACCCGGCTTTCTCGCCGTTCCTGGAACTGTTTGACGACACTTCACTTAAGAAAGAGACCGCCTACGGGCGCCTGATCGACAGCCTGCACGATTTCTTCGAAACACAGCCCGGTTTTGGCCCGGACGGGCAAAACCTGGTCGATATGCTGCGCCACCCAGCAATCGCCGTGCCCCACTCCCTGTCCGGCCAACTGGAGTACATGCGCGAGCGCTGGGGGTTCCTGCTGGGTCATTACCTTTTCCGTTTGCTCAGCAGCCTGGATTTAATTCGGGAGGAGGAGAAGGTAATTTTCTTCGGTCCAGGCCCGGCGAGGGTGTATGACTTCACCGGATTGGAGGCTGAAGTCGAGCGCTTCAGCCCCGACAGTGATTGGATGCCCTCTCTGGTTCTGATCGCCAAGAATACCTATGTCTGGATAGACCAGCTCTCCAGGGAGTACCAGCGCCCGATCACCCGGTTGGATCAAATCCCAGATCAGGAGTTAGAAAAGCTGGCGCGTTGGGGATTCAGCGGGTTATGGTTGATCGGCTTGTGGGAGCGCAGCGCGGCTTCCCAGCGCATCAAGCAACTGCGCGGTAACCAGGATGCAGTCGCTTCCGCTTATTCGTTGCACGATTATCAGATCGCCGCCGACCTGGGTGGCGAGCAGGCTTTTCTCGATCTGCGTAATCGCGCCTGGCAGCGCGGCCTCCGTCTGGCCTCCGACATGGTCCCGAACCATATGGGGATCGACTCACGCTGGGTGATTCAGCAACCGGATTGGTTTATCTCGCTTGATTACTCACCATTCCCTTCCTATTCCTTCAACGGGCAGGATCTCTCCTGGGATGAGCGGGTCGGCATCTTCCTGGAAGACCACTATTACGACAACAGCGATGCCGCCGTCGTCTTCATGCGAGTAGATCGTTGGACCGGCAGCACGAAGTTCATCTACCACGGCAATGACGGTACCAGCATGCCGTGGAACGATACTGCCCAATTGAATTACCTGCTGCCTGAGGTGCGGGAAGCGGTCATTCAAACGATTCTTCACGTTGCCCGAAAATTCTCCATTATCCGGTTCGATGCCGCTATGACCCTGGCGAAGAAGCATTATCAGCGGCTGTGGTTCCCCGAGCCGGGCACCGGGGGAGCAATACCAACCCGCGCCGAACACGGGTTGAAAAAAGAGCAATTCGATGCCGCTTTTCCCGTCGAGTTCTGGCGGGAGGTAGTCGATCGCGTTGCCCAGGAGGTGCCGGATACCCTCTTATTAGCGGAGGCATTCTGGTTGATGGAAGGTTACTTCGTGCGCACTTTAGGCATGCACCGCGTCTACAACAGCGCCTTCATGAACATGCTGCGCGATGAGAAGAACCAGGAATACCGGCTGGTGATCAAGAACACGCTTGAGTTCGATCCGGAAATCTTGAAACGCTACGTCAATTTTATGAATAATCCGGACGAACGCACAGCCGTCGACCAGTTTGGCAAGGGGGATAAGTACTTCGGAATCTGCACGCTCTTGGCAACCATGCCTGGGCTGCCCATGTTCGGGCACGGTCAGGTGGAAGGGTATACGGAGAAGTATGGGATGGAATTCCGGCGCGCTTATTGGGCCGAGAATCCCGACCCCTACCTGGTCGAGCGCCATGAGCGCGAGGTCTTCCCGCTCCTGCGCCGCCGGAAGCTATTTGCAGACGTGACCGATTTCTTATTATATGATTTTTACTCTACTGATGGTAGCGTCAATGAGGACGTCTTCGCTTATTCGAACCGGTGGGAAGATGACCAGGCTTTGGTGGTCTATCACAACCGCTTTACTGAGGCGCGCGGTTGGGTACGCACCTCCGCTGCATATTCGCTGAAGACAGGGGTGGGGGAGGAACGCAGGCTAATCCAGAAGAGCCTGGGCGAGGGTCTTGATTTGGAGAACGAAGACGGTTGGTTTACCATCTTTCGTGACCAGGCCAACGGATTAGAATACATCCGGGAAAACCGCCAGATTCACCAGCAGGGACTTTATATCGAATTGGGCGCATATAAATATCAGGTATTTTTGGATTTCCGCCAGGTGATGGATAACGAGTGGCGCCAGTTTGCACAACTGCATGCTTACCTGGATGGGAGAGGCGTCCCAAGCATCGAGGATACGCTTAAAGAGATTTTTCTACAGCCGGTGCTCTACCCGTTCCGAGAATTGGTGAATCCGGGGACCTTCCGCCAGGTATTCAAGGGGAGCGTCGTTGAACTTGACCAATCCGTAGACCCGCTGCTTCTATCCGAAGTCGAACAGAAAATTCTGCATCTGTTGCAGGAGATCAACAGCATCACCGACGCCGGCAGGCAAGACGCCGAGCTGCAGGCTATCGCCAGGGAGGTTTGTAAAGAGGTGCGCACTATCCTGGAATTTCCGCTTCTGGAGCGGAAATTCCCGCCGCAAGGAGTAGACGGTTACAAGCAAGCCATCGAGCTTGCTGGAAATGGGGGAGAGGTTGCTTCTGGAACTGGTCTCCCGATGTATCCGATCCTTCTTGGCTGGGCATTCACCCACTCCCTGGGGCGTGTAACGGGTGAGGCGCGTGCGGCGGAGACGAGCCGCGCCTGGCTGGATGAGTGGTTGTTCGGGAAAATCCTGGCGGCGACATTTCAGGATTGGGGCCTTGACGAAGGCTCCGCCTGGTGGGCCGTCCAGGTTGTTTCGGTGCTGGTGAGCCACCAGGATTGGTTTGTTCAGGTGGATAACGAAGACTTATCTGCATACCAGGTGCTGCGATCGTGGTTGCAGGATGGAGATGTCCAGCGTCTGATCCAGGTAAATCGGCACCAGGGAATCCTGTGGTTCAACCACGAATCCTTTGAACAGCTGGTGGAATGGATGATGCGGATCGCTTTGGTATCCATGCTGGCTGAGGAGGAGGAAAAGGCGGCTCAAGTAAAGATTGCAGACAGATATCAGATCATCCGACTGATTCGGGAGGCGGAATCGAAATCGGCCTACCAGGTTGAAGAGTTGCTGGAGGCCGCTGAACCCGCACTGGCTTGATAGAAAGACGGATTACTTTCCTGGGGTCGCTGCTCGCAACCGGTTGATTGCAGGGATCCTGTCTCGCAGCACCCAGGTCCTGCCAAGGAATTGCTCGAATACACGGTCCGCGCGCAGACCGGTGCGAGGGCTGGCGACGTGTTTCAGGTACGAAATCGCCTGTGGGGTCAGGTCGTCGCCGGTCGCCAGCCGGGCGAGCCGGACTGCCTGGGCAGCGTAAGCCAGGTTATTCTGCGGTTCGATCCGGTCGAAATCGTCGAAAAACCACCCGCACGAGGTGAACATCCTCTGGCGTTCGCGCTGCGATTCGAGCAGGAGGTAGATCCGGAGCATCTGCTCTGTTGTCAAGTCCTTGACTGCCATCTCCGTGATCAGCGCTTCGGCCGTCATCTTTCCCAGCATGGCGTGGATGTAGCGCTGGCGAAGTAGCCTGGGTTTGGAGATATACGGGTAGACATTATCGAAATAGAGCGCGTCGAGCGTTCCAGCCAGGCGATCGAAGGATTGGCGCAGGTGAGCTTTCCAGCGCCCATCGCTGGGCGTGCAGGCGCACTCACCCATCCAGCGCAGGACGCCATGGTGGCAGGACCAGGAAGTCCGTTCACGGATTTCAACGGTTTTTCGCGGTGGATGGTCTTTCAGCCAAAGCGCGAGGTAGACCGGCTCGATGCCAGCCTGGGAGCAAGCTCCATTTACTAGATGGGCCAGGAAGCGATCCCGGAAAGGTTGGTGGTGCCCGTAAAGTTCACCATCGGTAGCAAGCAGCAATAACTGCTCTTCACCCCTTCTTTCCTTTTCGTCATGGAAAAAGCTGCTGAGCTCTTTCTTGACGAACAAGTCGGCGTTGGCAGTGATACTGGGATTAAAGCTGATTTGGGAACTCAGGTCGCGCTGGTAGAAGAAGACTGTAATGCTGTTCCCGGACAGATTTACCCGGTATGGCTCGGTGGAGTCCAGACCTTCGCCAGCGGCTTGCCAGGGCGCCAGAATCGTGAATTCGATGCCCTGGTTTGCCAGGATGGCTAGGGTTTCGTAGTCGACCGCGGTTTCAGGCAACCACATGCCCTGGGGTTTACGACCGAAGCGGTGTTCGAAATCGGCGATCCCCCAGGAAATCTGGATCAGTTTGTCGGCCGAGGAAGCGAGGGGCAGGATCGTATGGTTATACGCCTGGGCGATGGCGTTCCCTACCCCGAATTTATTAAAGTTAGCCCCATCCTGGTCGAGGATCCGCTGGTAGGTTAACCGATCGTAGGAGGCTAACCAGGAAAAAAGCGTTGGCCCAACGTTAAAACTGATTCGTTCAAAATTACCTAATTCTGCGTTCGGTCGATAGCATTCTGCATGGATGCGTTCATTCCAGTTCTTGTATGGGGAGGCTCCCCGTTCGTTTGGAACAATCCCAGTTAATGGGTCCTCGCGCGGCGGCTGGTAGAAATGACCATGCAGGCATACAGATCTTATCGGCATATTTTGATGCTATCCTTACGGAAAAATTATAATTCTAAATTCCGGCTTTGAAGATTAACATCCTTGTAATATCAACGAACAATCCCCTAAGGGACGATTCGAAGATTCAGGAAACCTGGTGTTGAAAAGGATATCTTTTATCTAGTATTCTGGAATGATTCTCAGCCTATCGATTAAAATAGACCCGCAACCGGTGTAGATAATAGGTAAATAGGAGAGTTTTCTGATGAAAGCGCGCGCTGTCATTCTGGCTGGAGGCGAGGGCTCTCGCCTCGGCACCTTAACCGCAAAACGAACGAAGCCAGCCGTTCCATTTGCAGGGAAATACCGGATCATCGATTTTACGTTGTCTAATTGTGTCAATTCCGGCATTTTCGATGTCATGATCCTGGCCCAGTACCGGCCGCATTCTCTCATCGAGCACATCGGAGCAGGAGGACCCTGGGATTTGAACCGGGATTTTACCGGGGGTGTCCGGATTTACACTCCCTACAAAGCTCGTGGCACTTCCGACTGGTATTTGGGCACGGCGGACGCTGTCCAGCAGAACTTCCGCTTCATAAAAAGTTCCAGGCCAGATCTGATCCTGATCCTTTCCGGTGACCACATCTATCAGATGAATTACGACGCCCTGATTGCTTTCCACCTCGATCACCAGGCCGATTTGACCATCGCCACCATCCGCGTCGATCAGGAAGAAGCTTACCGTTTCGGAATCGTTGGCGTCGATGATGGGTTCCGGGTGACTTCCTTCATTGAGAAGCCCTCCACGCCGGCCTCGAACCTGGCGAACATGGGTGTATATCTGTTCAATATAGAACTCCTCGATCGAGTCCTTTGGGAGGATCACACCCGGGTAGACAGTTCTCACGATTTTGGGAAGGATATCCTGCCGCACCTGGTTGCCCAGAACTCTCGTGTTTTCGCCTTTCCTTTCTCAGGATATTGGGTGGATGTCGGGACGGTCGATTCGTACTGGAAAGCACACATGGACCTGCTTTCCGATCCATCTCCACTGGAATTGAATGACCGGTCCTGGATCATCCACACCCGCACCGAGGAACGGCCTCCGGTGCGCATCGCTCGCGGCGCCCGGGTTCTGGACAGCATGATCACCGATGGGTGTGAAGTCGCCTCAGGAGCCATAGTGGAACGTTCGGTACTTTCTCCCGGCGTGCGAGTGATGCCAGGCGCGATCGTCAGGGAATCGATCCTCCTTACGGATTCGGTGATCGAAAGCGGGGCAGTGGTCGAGCGATCGATTATCGATAAGAAAGTGCAAGTTGGCCATGACGCCAGGGTTGGCGCCATGCGCCTGGATGGAGACTTGCAGATTACCATGATCGGCAAGAATAGCCTGCTGGCGCCTGGGATAACGATCGAACCAGGTGCGGTGATAGCCACAGATGTCATCCCGTCGGACGTACCGACGAACATCGTTCACAGCGACGACTACATCCAAACCAAGAGGTTACCCTATGAAGTTTGAACGTTCCTCTGGCGTCCTGCTCCATCCCACCAGTTTACCTGGCCCGTACGGGATTGGCGATATTGGACCCCAGGCAAGCGCGTGGGTAGATTTTCTTTACGAATCTGGCTGCAGCTTGTGGCAGATTCTTCCGCTTGGCCCGACCGGTTATGGTGATTCGCCGTACCAGTGTTTTTCTGCCTTCGCCGGGAACCCTTATCTGATCAGCCCGGAGGCATTGCTCGAAGATAGGTTGATCACGCCGGAAGACCTGACGGATAAGCCGGATTTCACAGACGACAAGGTTGATTTCGGGGAAGTTATCCAGTGGAAGTTAAACCTACTGGACAAGGCATTCCAAAGTTTTCAGGCCTCGAAAGACCCGGCTATATCGGGTGAACTGGACCAATTCCGTCGATCGCAGGCTTTCTGGTTGGAGGACTTTGCTCTGTTCATGGCGATCAAAGAAGCGCAGGGGGGAGGTTCCTGGGCGGATTGGCCGCTTCCCATCCGTACCCGCCAGCCGGACGCGCTGCAGAGCACTCGCAGGAAACTGGAGCAGGCGATAAGGAGACAAGAATTCCGCCAGTTTTTGTTCTTCCGGCAGTGGGTGAGCTTGAAAGCCTACGCCGTCAAACGCTCGATCCAGATTATCGGCGATGCACCCATCTTCGTCGCACATGACAGCGCGGATGTCTGGTCACATCCCGAGCTCTTCCATCTTGATGAGGAATGCAACCCTACGGTTGTTGCAGGAGTCCCACCGGATTACTTCTCTGAAACAGGGCAATTATGGGGTAATCCCATCTATCGCTGGGATGTGCATGCGGCTAACGGGTATGATTGGTGGATTAATCGCCTGCGATCCATGCTCCAGAATGTCGATATCATTCGATTGGATCATTTTCGAGGCTTCGCCGGTTATTGGGAAGTGCCGGCTGGCGAACCGACTGCGGTAACGGGTCGTTGGGTGAAAGGACCCGGTTTGGATTTCTTTGAGAAGGTCCTCGGAACACTGGGTGAATTACCCATACTTGCCGAAGACCTGGGCGAAATCACGCCGGATGTCGTGGAAATGCGCGATCGCTTCGACCTCCCGGGGATGAAGATCATACAGTTTGCTTTTCACGGCGACCCGGCTGAACCTTTTTTGCCCCATAACCACGTTCGAAATTCCATCATATACACCGGGACTCATGATAACGACACCTCGCGCGGCTGGTATGAACGCGTCGATGATAGAGATAAAGATTTCGCCCGGCGTTACCTGGGCCAGGATGGCACGGATATCGCCTGGGATTTTATCCGGGCTGCCTGGGTCTCGGTTGCCGTATTTGCGGTAGCTCCCCTGCAAGATTTATTGGATCTGGGAAACGAAGCGCGCATGAATTATCCGGGCAATCCGAGCGGCAACTGGACCTGGCGCTTGCCGCCCGGCGCACTGACCGACGAGTTACGCGCGAGATTGGAAGAATTTAACTTCCTCTACGCACGGATAAATCCCTTGCGACCAGGAAGAAGTTTGAGTTACGCCGAAGAAGAACAGGGCTCAACCGCCAAGCAAATGATCGATGGCGGAGGTTAGCTCGGCAAGTGTCCCGACCCTGAATACCGAATCGCACATAGCCGCATACTTGAGCATATCGCTATCACCGGACCCCCAAAGTGCGGGCGCCTCGGGTGTCAACCAGATAGTCCGGTGAGATCGACGCGCGACCATCGAAAACAGATCCAGCCGGGGATCGTTGTAGTTGTTCCGTCCATCCCCGACGATGATGAATGTCGCCCGGCTGTCGATTGTGTCGAGGAAATCCTCGGTGAAATTTTGTAAACTATAACCGAGGTCTGTGTTGTAGTGACCGGGGGGCATCCGTTCGAGCACGACCGCGACTGCCTGGCGGGCTTCCTGGATATTGAAATCCGGAGAGATGTATTCGAGGTGGTCGATGAAGGCGAAGGTATGTGATTTGCTGACCTGGTCCTGCATCTGCCACAGAAGGCTGAGCATCAACTCGGAGGTCGGGCGCATCGAGGTACTGATGTCACAGATGACGACGATTTTGGGTTTGAGACTGCGCCGGCGATGCTTGATCTCGATCGGCACGCTGCCATGCTTCAGGTTAGCCCGGATCGTCCCCTTGGCGTCCAGTTGACCGGTTTTGGCCCTTTTTTGCCGCAGGGCGATGCGCGTCCGGAGTGCAGCAGCCAGCCGGTGGACCTCCCTCCTCAGGATGTCCAGTTCTTTGTCCGTCAATGAATTCATTGGCCGGTTGAGCAGATCTTCGGGACCTGCCTGAGGAGGCTGGTTGCTCATATTCTCGGCAATCCGCATCCCAGCAAACTGATCGATCTGATCCTCCATCCCTTGTTGGTTTGCCCTCAGGAGCTGGCGAAGTTGATCGATCCGTTCCCGATTCATGCCCATCTCGGCGAGTAGCTCCATCAGCTCCTGGATCGCTTCCCGGACTTCCTTGAATTTAAGGGCTTTTTCCATGCGCTGAGCCATCCATTCCCGGTAGCGCATGTTATCCGCCTGGTTCAGCCCAACCATCTCGCCCAGCTGGTCGAGTTCATCCTGGCTCAGCGGCTCACCCCTCATCAGCCGTTCCAGCATGTCTCGCAGCTGGTCTTTGAACTTCCTGAGCGCCTCTGCCAGCATCTCGGCCTCCTCTGGGGTGAGGTCTTCTGAGATGTTCATCAAAGGTGGCTTCTCGTTCGTGTCGAAGAAGAGAGGGAAAAGCTCTTCGAAGACAGGGAGATTTTCCGCGTCCTTGACCAGGGTCGATCGGAGACTGAGTTTGAAGGTTTCTCTGTCCTGGATTCCCATCTGGTCGATCGCACTCAAGGCGTCAGCGCTCTCCGCAAGGCTGATGCGAACCCCGCTTGCCCGGAGTGCGGTGATAAACTTTAAGATCCGTTCTTCCATCGGGTGTACCCGCTAGTTCCGCCAGCCGCGCAGCCGAGGATCGTTTTCCTCGTCGCTCTGGCCTCTGGCAGAACGCTGGAACATCCGGTTGGCGCGCTGCAGGTCACTCTCGTGCTTGAGCAGCACACTTAATGTCGTCTCTAATGTATCGGTGTCGATTTGCTTGACGTTGAGCGCCACCAACGCCTTGGCCCAGTCCAGCGTTTCGCTGATGCTCGGGGATTTTCTCAGGTCCATCTTGCGGAGATTATGGACCAGCTCGACTGCCTGTCTGGCCATCTTGGGGGCCAGCTCCGGGATCTTCAACCGGACGACAGCCAGCTCCTGCTCGATGGTTGGGTACCCGATGAACAGGTACAGGCAGCGACGTTTGAGAGCTTCGCTGAGCTCACGGGTGTTATTGCTCGTCAGAAGAACCAGTGGCCGGTGTCTTGCGGAAAGAGTCCCCAGCTCCGGTACCGTCACCTGGAAATCACTGAGGACCTCCAGCAAAAAGGCTTCGAACTCAGCATCAGCCCGGTCGATCTCATCGATCAATAAAACCGAAGGAGTATCGCTGAGGATTGCCTTCAATAGAGGCCTTTGCAATAAGAAGCGCATCGAGAAAAAGACATCTTCCTCGTCTGCCAGTCGATCGGCGGCATCTGCCAGGTCTGACGTCCCCCTCAGGGTTTCCTGCAACTTATCTCGAAGAAGCTGGGTGTACAGGATCTGCTTGGCGTATTCCCATTCATACAGGGCTTTGGTCTCGTCTAATCCCTCGTAACACTGCAGACGGATTAATTCTCTTCCGGTTGCCCCCGCGATTGCTTTTGCTAACTCGGTTTTACCAACCCCTGCTGGTCCCTCCGTGAGGAGAGGCTTACCCAGCTGCTGGCTCAAGAACATGATCGTCGCTATTTCGTCGTTTGCAATGTACTTCTGCTCCCCTAGAGCCGATTTCACCTCCTGAGGGGAATTGAAACATCCATAATTATCCATAGTATTTGAATACCCATAACGCAATTAACATTAATCTTGATTTGCCTGTTGTTTATCCTGGGTTGAGGCGGGTTGCCATTCTGGCGCGGCCCGCTGGAGTTCTTCGGGGGATATTCGGTTGGCTCGCCGGCAGTGGGGACAGTAGACGTTGTAGTGGGCGAGTCCTTCGGCAGCGATCGTATCTAATGCCATGTGGATTTCGTCCTTGCCGATTGCGAAGGGTTTATGGCAGTTTGAGCAGCGGATTTGCATCTCGATACTCCTTTCCCTTGGTTCAAGTATACAACAACACTCCAATTCAGAATAGACCGAATGGAAGCGTTATAATTGCCGCCATGGCCAAGTTTTACACGCGCAGCGGAGACGACGGTTTCACCGGCAGGCTCGGGGAAGGCCGGGTGGCGAAACAAGATGCGCTAATCGAATTGGTGGGAACCATTGACGAAGCTTCTGCAGCACTTGGATTTGCAAGGGCTATTGCTCAGGCAACTCTGAGCAGGACGATCCTGTTAGAGGTCCAAAGAGATCTGTATCACCTGATGGCGGAAGTCTCCGCCACGCCCGAGAACGCACCTCGTTTTCGTAAAATCGATGGCGAGCGGGTTCACTGGTTGGAAGTGCAGACCGACCTCATCTCTGGGATGGTAACCCTGCCGCAGGAGTTCATCGTACCAGGCGACAGCCAGGCGGGCGCTGCCATGGCTCTTGCCAGGACCATCGTACGACGTGCTGAGCGAAGAATGGCGGGGATCAAAATTACCGGGGAAATCGAAAACACAAATTTAATACCCTATCTTAATCGTCTTTCTTCCCTGTGTTTCGTGCTCGAGTTGCTCGAAAACCAGGCTGCAGGTTCCTCACAAGTTACCCTGGCAAAAAAAGAACCGAATCCTTCCCCATGACCGGGACCCTCCTCAACATCGCTGCCGTCCTCGTGGGTGGTATTCTGGGTCTGATTTTCGGAGCTCGCCTGCCGGAAAGAATCAGGCAGACGGTCGTGGCGGGATTAGGCCTGTTTACCGCGGTGATCGGTATCCAGATGTTCTTGAAAACAGAAAATGCGATCATCGTTCTGGGGAGTTTGCTATTAGGCGGATTGCTGGGGGAGTGGCTGCGGATAGAAGATGGCATGCGAAACTTGGGCGGCTTACTCGAGCGACGTTTCACTCGATCTGCCTCTATTGAGGAAGGTGTGGAAATAACAGACCAGGGAAGCCGGTTCATTAAAGGCTTTCTGACCGCTTCCCTGGTGTTCTGTGTAGGACCGATGACTATCCTGGGATCGATCCAGGATGGACTTACGGGAGATTATAGTTTATTGGCGATTAAGTCCGTCCTGGATGGCTTCGCAGCTCTGGCGTTCGCCTCTACGCTGGGGATCGGCGTGCTGTTCTCCACGCTTGTGATCCTGTTTTATCAGGGCGGCATCTCGCTCCTGGCTGCCCAGGCTCAAGCGTTGATCACGCCGGGGATGATGGGCGAGATGACCGCTGTGGGTGGCGTTCTGCTGCTGGGGCTCGCCATCAGCAGTTTGCTGGAGCTGAAACCTATCCGGGTGGGGAACTTCTTGCCGGCGCTGGTTATCGCTCCCCTCATCGTCGCGATTCTGGCCCTTTAGTCTCCAGAACTGTTCAGAGCGTTATTCACTGCGTCTGCAATATCCTGATAGGAAGGGACGAAACCCGGGGAGACGAGTGTCCCATTCACCAGCACGCTGGGCGTGCCCGTTATCCCCAGGCTTTTGCCCAGGTTTAGGTCTGCATTGATATCGTCTTCGTAGGCGTTACTTTCGAAGCAATCGTTGAAAGCCTGCACATCCAGATTAAGGGCTTCGGCGAACGCGACTAACCGTTTATCGCTGTATGCGTTCTGGTTCTCACCGTTCCAGTTGGCGAACAGGATATCGTGGTAATCCCAAAACCGGTCTTGACCTGCCGCGCACATGCTGGCATTGGCAGCCTGATCGGACTCTTTGCCAATCGCTCGATCATCCAAAAAAGGGAACTGGCGAAACACGTAATAAACCTGGCCAGTTGCGACGAAGTCGTCCACGACGCGTGGTTCGATGTCGGTTGTATACGTCTTACAGGCCGGGCATTGGAAATCTTCGTACACATCGATTTTCACCGGAGCATTCGGATCACCTAATGCTTTTCCATCCACATTCGGTCGATCCACCGGTGTGATCGTGTTTATGTCTTCAGCGGGTAGTAGCGAGGGAATGATTAAGAGCGCAGCGACAGCGACTGCGGCAATTACAATCCCCAACACGATATACATGCGCTGCTTCCGCTGTTGTTGGCGACGCTTTTCTCGGGTTGCCTGGCGTTTCGTAGAACCCCCTTTTTGGGTGCCACTGGTGGGCTTATTCATGAAACTTCTCTTCCTCCTAAGTTGGTTTGGTGAATTTTGCCATGCTGAAGGCTCTTTGTCCAGGGGAAAAGAGCGAATTAGAAATATATAATTTTTCCCTTCACCGCTCAGAATTAGATATTTAATTTCTCGACCACGAAACGGCAAAAATCATCCCCACAGCCGATACAATTCTCCTCGACGACATTGTATCCTGGACCGACTGCCCACCGGATTGCTTCGCTGAGAAATCCCGCCATCATGAAACAGCTTGGTTGGGATTCCACCCGACCTGCACATTCAATACATGTTCCATCGATAATGGTTTGCATTCCATTCTGAAACTCGGCCCAAACGTCGCTCTGCGGGTTGGTCTTCTTCTGAGCTTCTGCCAGACTATTGAGTACAAGGTGGATTTGCTGGCTTGTGTTTAGATATGTGAGTACCCTCCTGACCAGGTTCAACGAAACGCTGTTGTCCTGAATCGCGTATTGGAAAGCTGACCGGCCGATGCGGTGCAGGATGTCTGGGCCATCCTGGTATTCCTCAAGAATGGTCTGGGTCAGTCGGGAGTACTCAACCGCCTTCATGTTCTCACCCAAGTCATCGGGTGGAAACGCCTGGATGAATCTATCAAGGTTGGCCTTAATCAGGCATTCATTGAGCTGCTTTTTTCCAATCACTTCACGCGCTGCGAAAAAAGTGTGGCGCACAGCCGTATTCGTGACGGGAAGCTCGTCCGCTATGGACATCTACCACTCCTTCGAAAGCCAGGCCATCGACAATCGGTTGTTCGTACCCGTAAAGTGGTTCATCTTGGTGGGTACTGGTATACCGGATAAGAATCACCGGTCTTTGTAAAACCTGCCTTCGTGTAAAGAGCGAATGAGGCGGCGTTATCCTGCTGGGTGTTGACCGTGACGCGGGATGCGCCTCTCCTCTTGAATTGTAACAATAAGTCTCGCACGAGTGAGTAACCGATCCCCAGGCCTTGGAAGTCAGGATGGGTAGCCAGGCGGGCGAGATGCCCCCCCTGCTGAGTGGCAGTACTGAGCTGATAGGCGAGGATCTGTCCGCGCTTTTCGACTACCCTGGCGATTGAGGCTTGCTTGAAAGCCAGCTCCAGCGAATCGCGTGAGTTCTGCCACACGGGGAGGAATGCCTGATGATCCAGGCTCTCGATGGCGCCCAGGTCTTCCGCCCGCATGTCCCGGATAGTCATAGACTGCATTTTACTGCCTGAGGGTAAATTCTGGGGTTCCCACTGGAGCATAACGACATGATTGACTACCCCAAATCCGCTTTCTTCCATGAGCTTGCCGAACCAGTTGTGCAAGGCGATCGCTGAGACCGGACCCGCTTTTATCCTTAAGATAAGTTGATATGCAACCGGCCACAGATAATTCCAGGCTTCGGATGGGGAAATATCAGAGGAGGAGGCAAACAGGCGGATCCAGGCCGCTTCCTGGGTGTCGGCTGGGCAGGCTAAAGCCGCCACCAGATCGCCATCCTTTTCTGCGATTAAATAAGGTTCGTAGCCGATCCACTCCAAAGCAGAACGCCAATCGAGATGCCGGTGAACCCAGATCTCGAAATGCATCAGGTTCGTCAGCCGCTGCTGATCTGCAGGATCGACCGTGCGGTAAGATAATGAACTGGTTCTCCGCTTCAAGGATAACCTGCGAAGTTGAATTGATTACCGGCCGAGGACAGAGAAGGGAGATTTTAACAGCTTCTTGACCAGTTTTTGTTTCGGAGTTGGTTTCTGCACGCCATCTAACCCTGCCTGCATGCTGGCAAGAGCCTCCAGCTGGCGCCCCAAGCGCAGCTGTACCGCTGAGAGCGATCGGAGGACGACGGCGCGTAAAT
This sequence comes from Anaerolineales bacterium, assembly GCA_035291645.1. GTDB lineage: Bacteria > Chloroflexota > Anaerolineae > Anaerolineales > UBA4823 > DATDRQ01. The sequence goes on along the minus strand of DATDRQ010000065.1, from coordinate 4,509 downwards.
CCATCTCCCCGAGATCCTTGAAAAGATCGGCAGACTTCGCGTAAGCGTTGGCAGATTCATCATACCGCCCAAGGGCTTCGAGGGCGGCAGCCTGGTTGCTGATCGCCATCGCCTGGCGGCGAATATCCCCGGCTTGACCGAAGATAATTTCGGTCCCGACCACTGCGGCGAGAGCCGCGACTCCATCACCTGATTGAAGCCACGCAACGCTACTGTTGTTCATCATCTCGGCAGCAGAAAGCTGGTCTCCCAGCGATTCGAAACCTATTGCCGCGGCTTGAAAAGCCTGCGCCGCGGCCCGGTAATCCTTCCGTTGGTATGCATCTTTTCCCTCTGTTGTAAGTTGCTTAGGCGAAAGGGCATCCGGCATAGAATAAACTGTCCATTCATTCCACCAATTCGTGGATGTACGGCGGCCTATTAAAGGGTGATCTCCAACAGGACCTCGGCGACTGCCCGGAGTTTATCAACGGACATCTCGCTCATCCGTTGGGCGAGTTCCAGGTAAGGGCGGTTTACCGGCCTGCTGATGAACTCCTGGAGGTCCGGGGAAAGATCCGAGAAATTCTTGAGCGCCATCTGCTGGCGGATCCAGCTGCCGACCGGGCCGCGGTTATCCTGGAAATCCTTAATCGGCTGGTTTAGCACGTTGGCGATCAACTCCAGTTCCGGGACCGGAACGGGCTGCAAGCCGAACTCGTATGCCTCGAGTCGCTCGGTAGTCAACCCAACCTGATCCGCGAGTTCAGCTGGCGTCAGGTCTGCTTCCATCCGTGCCTTTCGGACGAGCACTCCGACCATCCGCTGGCGGAGATGCAGCAGTCGTTGGAAATCCATATTAATTGAAGCGGGAGTCCTCTCGTAATGCGCCTCTCTCCCCCAGAAGTGTTCCCAGGCTACTTGCAGATAAAATGCCAGGGTTTCTAGTTCCGGAAGGGAGGGAGAAGATTCGCCTTTTTCATAGGCTTCGAAGGTCTCCCGGGAGACATGAATGGCTGCTGCGCAATCCTCGATGCTCTTCCCCGAGGATTGGCGTGCACCCCGGATCAAGACTCCCAGCTTCTTCGAGCGGATCGTGATAGCAATCGGGCGAGTGTCCATGATTCCACCAGAGTTTTATTTCCGATCATACCTCAATAAGGCGGCATGGTGTATCCCATCCCGGACCGCGTTACAATGTGTTGCGGATTGCGGGGGTCCTCTTCGAGTTTCTGACGCAGGCGCGAGATGCTGACCCACAGGATCTCTTTATCGTCGCGATACTCCGGTCCCCAGACGTTAACCAGGAGATCTTCAGAGGTTAATACCGATCCCAGGTTATGGACGAATTGTAGCAACAGGCGGTACTCCGTGGCGGAAAGGAAAACCATCCTGTCGTCTTTAAATACTTCCGCCCGTGCCAGGTCGATCCGCAGATTTCCATGATTAAACACTGCTTGCTGGAAGTTGTTCCCGGAGACCTGGGCGCGGCGCAGGACGGCTCGCACCCGCGCCAGTAGTTCTGTCGCCGAGAAAGGTTTGACGATGTAGTCGTCTGCGCCAACGTCCAGACCGCGCACCCGATCCTGCTCTTCCCCCTTTGCGGTCACCATGATGATCGGGACGTTCGAAAATACCCGGATTCTCTCGCAAGAAGCGAATCCATTTAATCCCGGCATCATCACATCCAACAAGACCAGGTCCGGTTGTTTCTCCGCCACCATCTCTACCGCGCTTTGACCGTCGTAAGCTTTCAGAACCTGGTAACTTTCAGCGACCAGATTCGCTTCCATCAGGCGAACATATTTAGGTTCGTCATCGACAACCAGGATCCGCGTAGTCATTGGTTCACCTCCTCTGAAGTTGGAAACGTGTAGAAACTGCTTCGACCGCTCTCAGTGCGTATTCTGGGAAGGAACAAGTTAAATGTTGTGCCCCGGCCTAAGATTGACTCTGCAGTGATTTCACCACCATGTTCACGAATAATCCGCCTGCAGATATAGAGACCAAGACCAGTACCACGAACCGAGCGGCTTCGCTCGGGTATACGATAGAATCTGGAAAAGATTTCCGTCAAATGATCCGGTGAAATCCCCCCACCTTCGTCGCTGATCGCGATGTGCGCCATCTCTCCCTCAGCCTTCAGGGTCACAGTGACTTTCGATCCGGGAGCATATTTGACGGCGTTGCTGAGTAAATTGTCGAACACCTGTACCATCCGGGTAGGATCGGCGCTGACCATGATGTCGTGGCTTTCGAATTCCAATTCTACGATCAGATTTTCATCGAAAGACCGGGCTCGCAGGGGTATATCCTTGAGGATCGTATCTACCCGGAGTGGCTGGAATTCCATGTGGAGGGTGCCCGACTCCAGCCTGGAAGAGTCTAATAAGTTATCGATCAGCTCGCGCAGCCGGTCGGCCTCCTCGTCGATAATTGTTAAGAACTCGCGGCGGGTGGCCTCATCCCATTGGGTATCCTCCCGTAGCAGCGTAGTTGCATAGCCTTTGATAAAACCGAGCGGAGTGCGCAGCTCGTGTGAAACGGTGGCGACGAAGTCATCCTGGAGCCGCTCCAGCTGCCGCTCAGCTTCCAGGCGTGAAAGCCGGGTGACCAGCGATCCATGTTCGCACAGTTGGGCAATATGCCCGGCGATATATTCTGCTAAATGGGTGTGTTCTGGAGTGAAGGGTGGGCCTCCATAGCGGACGAAGATCAATGCTCCCATCAGGTGTTTACCGACCGCCAGGGGGAGCCCGAGAAAGTAGCGGACGTTCATCCGGTCAAGCAAGGCATCGCCGGCGATCTCCTGCTTCACACTCATATGATGGGATTCGAGGACTTCTTGAGCGATCGATTCGCCCCAGGCAAGATCGATTTCGGTATTGCGCCCTCTTCCTATCGCCCGCGCGTAGGAGGGCTCCAGACTCTCGGCTTCCTGAAGGAAATACAGGACGACGTTATCGAAAATAAACACCTTCCGGGCGATCCCGATGATCTCGTCCATGCTGACGTCGAGTTCGGTCGCTCGCGTAACAACCCGGCTGATAGCGTAAATCGCTTCCAATTCCTGCGAATTTAACGCCTCGGGTTGGTTGAGATCCTCAGGTAAGTCGGTCATTGGTTAGCCGGTAGCGTGAATTTGAAAGAAGAACCCTGGCCGACGGATGAATCTACAGCAATCATAGTACCATGCGCCTCGATGATACGTCTTACCAGTGCAAGTCCCAGGCCAGTTCCCGAATAACGCCGGGTATGCGCTCCATCTAATTGGTGAAAAGGTTCGAAAATTTCCGGGATCCGTTCAGGCGGAATGCCGATCCCGGTATCCTCCACGGTGAGGGCGACCTCATTCTTATCTGATGAAGCCGTCACCCTGACAGAGCCACCTTCTTGGGTGAATTTAATGGCGTTATCGATTAACTGGATCAAGACCCACACTATCTTTGCCTTATCTGCCTCGACGCGGGGAAGATCGTCTGCCATTGAACGATGCAGCGCGATGGATTTTGTGCCGGCTTTAGGAGAGGATTGCTGCACGGCTACTTCCACGGCATCATGCAGGTCTATCGATTCTAACTTGAGTTGGAATTCGCCGCGTGCAATGAGAGAGAACTGGATCAAATCATCGATCAGGAGTTCCAGTCTCCTCTCTGATTTTACGAGCACCTGGACTGCATCCGTTTGCTGAGGTGCCAGCGGACCAAGCGTCCCGTCAGCCAAAAGGTCAAGATATCCCTTGATGTGTGTGAGCGGTGTCCGAAGTTCGTGGGATATGTTCGAGACGAAATTAGTTTTAAGCTGGTTGAGCTCGGTGAGTTTGCTGAGAGCTTGTTGAAGGTCGGCCGTTCGCTCCTCGACCCGCTGTTCCAGCTCCTGGTTTGCCTTTCGCAATGCAAGTTGAAGTTGGAGGATTTGTTCAGTGATCGTTTCATCCAGGGAAGGCCGATCGATCAAGCCTAACTCGATCAAGGCCTGCCCAATTAAGACTGGCTCTCCCTCAGCGAGTTTCTCTTGCTGGTAGGCGAGCGCTATTTCCAGATCGTCACCAGACACCAGGCCTTTTTCGAGAAGATAATCACCCAACCGGGGGACGAGCACCTCGGGGGCTACCCGCAGTCCGGGCGCGAACACATGGCTCGAGAGGACAGGTTCGGCGAACGCTGCGACCAGGGCAAGATCGACACCACATCGTTTACAGCGTCGAGACTGCGAATCGACTGGGCTATTGCACAGGGGACAAGACAGTTGGGCTACCATGTACGGAGCGAGGCAATAAACTTTTAATAAATTCCCAGGTTAATCTGGGTGAATCTTATCTTTAAATTCACATGATTGCAAGTTGCGCCACCTCCACTTGTAAAGTGTTTGTAAGGTAAAAGATTTTTATTTTATTGCATAATCAGCACGGCAGGAAACGAGAGATTTTCGCGGGAGGGTCTTCCGGCTTCCATGAGTCAATTTATCGATTTGACAGGGTCCGGCCTGGAGTTTGCCCCGGTCGAGCCAGGTAGTTCCGTTAGGAGGACT
>DATDRQ010000064.1:0-3358 GCA_035291645.1 Anaerolineales bacterium | reverse complement strand
CATCTTGATCAACTGCCCGAGCCAGCACCACAACAGGAATCGCAGGTAGGGCATCTTCAGGGCGCCGGCGACCAGACCGGCGAGGTCGAAGAAAGGGTTGGGGATGGCGGCAAGCAGCAGGATGGTCAGCGGGCCGTTCTTTTGCATCCAGCCGGTTAACCGTTCGTAGATGTCGGCTCGTTCGGCGACGCCCTGCCCGCTGAATCCAGCCAGGTAGCCGACGCTTTCGCCCAACGCCGCTCCGCTGGCAGCCGCGATGGCTACTCCGACCGGATGGAAGATTGCCCCCATCGCAAATACCACTGCCACCCCGGGAGCCGGCAGGAGCACCGTGGCGTAAGCCAGGAACGAGATCAAGAAAATGCCCGGGTAGCCGTAGATCGCCAACCGGGCTGCCTGGTCGCGAATGCTGTAGATGAAAACGGTGATCGCGATTACCGCGACCAAAGCCAGGATGCGGGCGATTTTTAAAAGATTTTCCCGGGATCGCATCTACACGCGCCATATCCGTTTCTTGGAAGAGGGGAAACCGCGCCCAACTTATTCGATGGTTATCGAGGAAATCTTCACCCCCGGGGACCGAGGTCGCTGGGGATCGCGGTCCGGGATGGAGAGCAGCACATCCATTCCCTCGACTACCTGCCCGAACACGCTGTGTTTCTGGTCCAGCCAGGGAGTGGGCACGTGGGTGATGAAGAACTGGGAGCCGTTGGTGTTTGGCCCGGAATTCGCCATCGAAAGCACCCCTGGTTTATCGTGCCTGAGGGAGGCATCGAATTCATCCTGGAACTGGTAGCCTGGCCCGCCGCGCCCTGTCCCGGTCGGGTCTCCTCCCTGGGCCATAAAATTATTGATCACCCGGTGGAAAATGGTTCCATCATAAAACCCTTCTCCAGCCAGAAAGACGAAGTTGTTGACGGTGATCGGGACCTTATCGGCGAAAAGTTCCAGCTTGATATCTCCCTTGTCGGTATGCACGGTAGCGAAGTATTTCTTCTGCGGGTCGAGCGCCATCGCGGGCGGTTTCGACCAGGACTTGTTTGCCATCTGGAGGGTATCCTCTCTTTCGATATTTATTTGCATGAAATCGGGATCATTCGCTTAATTGACGTCAACCGGTTCCCCGCGCAACAGCGCTGCCAGGCGCGCCACCACCATATCCATGGCGACGGTATTTAAACCGCCTTCCGGGATGATCACGTCCGCATACCGCTTGGAGGGTTCGACAAACTCCAGATGCATCGGGCGGACAGTGTTGAGGTACTGGGAGATGACGGACTCGGTGGTCCGGCCACGTTCCGCAATATCCCGCTGCAGCCGGCGGATGAAGCGGATATCCGGGTCTGTGTCGACAAAAATATTGACATCGAACAATTCACGCAGTTCCGGCTCGGCGAAGATCAGGATGCCCTCGACGATCAAGATCGATTGGGGATAGATAGTGGTGGTTTTATCGGTGCGGGTATGGGTCCTGAAATCATATACCGGCAGCTCGATCGGATGCCACTGGCGCAGTTCACGCACATGCTCGATCAGCAAGGGCGTATCCAGCGAATTGGGGTGGTCGAAATTGATGATGTGCCGTTGGGCGAGCGGCAGATCGTTTAGGTTCTTATAATAGGCGTCGTGTGGGAGATAGGCAATGTGCTGGGTCCCCACCCTCCCGAGGATGACGTTGGCGACGGTGGTTTTGCCGGAGCCAGTCCCGCCAGCAATACCGATAACCAGAGGAATGGACCGATTGGGCATGCCAGGATTATACTGGATGCCCATCAAAAATGATACTTGAAGAAGCCCTCAGTGATTGAATCCGGCCAAGAGTAGGTTGGAAAGCATTGGAATTAAACCGTAAGGGGGATTTGACGAAGCCGTTCCCCGACATTATACTAACTTTAGTTGAATGTTCGGGATGGTTTTGACCCCGTCAGGGAAAAACGCTGCTGACCAAATTTCGTCACCCGGTAGAATAAAGAGCAGCGTGATCCAACCACGCTGCCAGTGAGCCACCGAAGGGAATCGAACCCTTGACCCGCCGCTTACGAAGCGGCTGCTCTGCCGGCTGAGCTACGGTGGCTGGTAAGTAGAGATTATACAAAAGAAAAGTGAGATCGGCAAGCCGAAGGTGGCTCTTGCGAATTGCGATGCTTTCTTATCACACCTGCCCTCTCGCGACGCTGGGTGGGAAAGATACCGGGGGTATGAACGTATATGTGCGGGATCTGACTCGCCAGTTGGGAGTGCTTGGACTCCAGGTAGATGTCTTTACCCGCTCGCAGGACGAACATGTCCCGCATGTTCTCCACGACCTGGGATATGGCAACCGGGTGGTCCACATTCCGGCTGGTCCCGAGTCGCCCCTCCCGAAGGAAGACCTGGTGAAGTACATCCCCGAGTTCGTCTCGCGGATCGAAGAGTTCGCTGCTGCCAGGTGTTTGGAGTATGACCTGATACATAGCCATTATTGGATGTCCGGTATTGCAGGGATGGCGCTGCGAGACCACTGGAAAATCCCGCTGCTGCATATGTTCCATACCCTGGGTATGATGAAGCAGCGAGTAGCCCAGACTTCCGAAGAAGCCGAGGGTGATTACCGTCTCGATGGGGAACAATCTGTTTTACAGGCTGCCGACCGGATCATCGCTGCAACCCCTGCGGAAATGGCGCAGCTGCAGTGGCTCTACCTGGCGGACGCAAAAAAGGTCTTGGTGATACCCCCGGGCGTCGACTTGACCCGCTTCTATCCGATCCCAGAAGATGAGGCCAAGGAATTCATTGGCATTCCCCCTTGCGATCGAATGCTGCTCTTTGTGGGTAGGATCGAGCCTTTGAAAGGTCTGGATACCTTAATCGAAGCCCTGTCTATCCTGCAGGATCGCGACCAACTCGATCAGCGTTCAATGTGTCTGACGGTGATCGGAGGAGACCCGGAATCGATTGCGGAGGATACAACCGCTGAAATGGCTCGATTACAGGAGATGACCGGCAGGTTTGGGCTCGGGGGGATGATTACTTTCCTCGGGAAGCGCAGCCAGGACACGCTCCCATACTATTACTCCGCCGCTGAAGCGGTCGTGGTTCCTTCACAATACGAGTCATTCGGGATGGTGGCTTTGGAAGCGATGGCCTGCGGGACGCCGGTGGTTGCTTCGCAGGTGGGAGGGTTAGCCTACCTGGTCCAGGATGGGGAGACCGGGTTTACGGTTCCAACCAGCGATCCGTCTGCGCTGGCGGATCGGTTGATGGTCTTGATCGAAGATCACGAATTAAGCCAACGCCTGGGCAGGCAGGCGGCCGAGTTCGCCAAAGAATATAGCTGGAACATTATCGCCAGGCGCATCGTCTCTGTATACGAGGATCT
>DATDRQ010000063.1:0-5708 GCA_035291645.1 Anaerolineales bacterium | reverse complement strand
GTTGATGTATAAACAAGCCTTTCCGGTCTTGTGCTTTCCCAGATCCTGCAGAAGGGCCTCATACTGGTCAAAACCAGACGTGATGTAGAGGGTCAGATTCTGTTTGCGGGGAGAAAACCCGGTCAGGGGCGAGTCACCCTGGCGCCCGCTGGCGTATTTATAATGATAAGCGCCGAAGCCAACAATACTATCTCCCCACATCTTTGGTTCTAAGCCGGTCACCTGCTGCATGAGCTCCAGGATGGTAAAGCTATCCTGCCGTTTCTTTTCATCGGCGATCCCGTTCAGGAAGGCGGTGACGCTCTTATCGTTCTTTGTTGTTTTTAACTCGGCCATCTTTATCCTTTCTCCAAAGTAATTCCCTTGGGCAGGGGTCGGTTCAGAATATTGAAGGGTGTGCAGCGGCGGGTTGATTTAACAGGTTACCGGGATACCGGCTTCCTCACAGATACCGGTCAGCAGCCCCCAGTAGGCCTCCAGCACCTGACCGGCGGCCTCCATGGTTGTCTCTTCTGTTGAGCCGGAGGCCAGGCAGCGGGCTAACGCTTCGCGTTCCCCGGCGCGGTGTTGCAGGTCCGCTTCGGCGTGGACTTCAAAGTAAGCCAGGGTACGGTCGTCCTCCACCCCGTAGAACCGGCGCAGGCCATCCGCCTTCTGGCGGGAGACCTCCGGCTGCTGGGATTCGTAGGCGTACAGAGCGGCCAGGCCGCTGGTGCTGTCCCTGCCGGCGAGCATTTCCATTGCGCCGATCAGCCGCTCCACCACGGGGCGCCGGTCGGCCTTTGCGACGCTCTCCCGCTCCAGGCCGAGGCCCTCGGCAAAATCCAGCCACAGGTGCGGGTGGGCTTTCGGGTTGGAGAGTTCATCCTGCAGGTTGCGCTGGAGTTCGGCGCGCACCTGTGGATCCTCCGCAACTTCCAGCGCCGCCTCCAGGTAGCCGGGGAAAGCGGCGACGTGCGGGTAATAAATCTGGGCATAGGCAGCCAGCTGTGCGCGTGACAGCTCCCCACGCTGCCAGGCGAGGTAGAAGGGATGTGTCAGGATCGACCTGGACCGGACCAGCTCGTCGAGGCGGTCCAGGGTGAGTTGGGGATTCATGCGGTTTGCTCCTTTGGTTTTCAGGCGGTTAGGTTTACCGCCGCTGCACACACAAGGACTCCCGGCCTGCCCGGCGCCCCCAGCCCGGAGCCGGGACAGGTTTAGTAGCGCCCGCGCACCTGCTGGGCTTCGGGCCGGACCAGCTCGCTCTCCCGGGCGGGCGTCACGCGCACAGCGCAGGCCTTGTATTCCGGGATCTTGGCCTGCGGGTCGAGGGCGTCGATGGTCAGCAGGTTGGCAGCCGCTTCGGCGAAGTGGAAAGGGATGAAGACCACGCCCATGGTGGTCTTGGGCGTGACAGCGACGCGCAGCACGATCGAACCGCGCCGGGAGGAGACGCGCACCGCCTGGCGGTCGATGAGCCCCAGGCGGGCGGCATCGGCCGGGTTGACCTCCACCAGCGCCTCCGGGTACAGGTCGTCGAGCTTCGAATTGCGCGTCATCGAGCCGCCGTGCCAGTGCTCCAGGACGCGCCCGGTGGTCAGGATGAAAGGATACTCGTCGTCGGGCATCTCCACCGCCGGGCGGTACTCGAGCGGGTAGAACTTACCCCGGCCGCGCGGGAAGGTCTGCTCGAACAGGAAGGGGGTGCCGGGATGCTGGTCGTCCCAGACGGGGACCTGCAAGCCCTCTTTCTCGATACGGGCGTACTTGACGCCGCGGTAGTCGGGCACCACACCCCCCATCTCCTCCAACACCTGGGAGGGGTGTGAGTAGTCCCAGCAGGCCGAGCCCGGACGGCCCAGGCGGGCTTCGATGCGCAGGGCCAGGTCGCAGATCACCTGCCAATCGGGGCGGGACTGGCCGCGCGGTTCGATCGCCCGGCGCACAAGCTGCACGCGCCGGTCGGTGTTAGTGAAGGTGCCGTCCTTCTCCGCCCAGGAGGTCGCCGGCAGGAAGACGTCGGCGAAGGCGCCCGACTCGTTAATAAAAAGGTCCTGAACGAGCAGGAACTCGAGCTGCTCCATCTTGTGGCGGGTGTGATTCAGGTTGGGCTCGGACATCATCGGGTTCTCGCCCATGATGTACAGGCTGCGCACCCCACCCGGCCCGACGGCGCTGACGATCTCGGTGGTGGTCAGGCCGAGCTCCCGGCTGAGGCCGCCGGGCTCGATATGCCAGGCCTGCTCCCAGCGGGCGGCGTTTTCCGGTTCGTCGACGCGCATGTAGCCGGGGTAATGCCAGGGCATGGCGCCAGAATCGGAGGCGCCCTGCACGTTGTTCTGGCCGCGCAAAGGATTGAGCCCGGTGCCCTCCCGCCCGATGTGCCCGGTCAGCAGGGCCAGGTGGATCAGGCTCATGGCGTTGTCGGTGCCGTGGGAGTGCTCGGGGATGCCCAGCGCCCAGTAGATGGCGCCGTTTTTGGCGGCGGCGTACAGGCGGGCGGCCTGGACGATTAATTCCCGGTCCACCCCGGAGATGGCCTCGGCGTATTCGGGGGTGAACTTCTCCATCGAAAGGCAGAATTCTGCGAAGCCCTCGGTGCGCTCGCGGATAAACTGTTCGTTGTAGAGCTTCTCCTTAATAATGACGTGCGCCATGGCCGAGAAGACCGGGACGTCGGTGCCGGGTTTTTCGGGCAGCCACAGCGCGGCGTAATTGACCATCTCGATGCGGCGCGGGTCGACCACGATCAACTTCGCGCCGTATTTCTCGACGGCGGCTTTCATCTGCAGGGCAATGATCGGGTGGGTCTCGGCGGTGTTCGAGCCGGTGACGATGAAGACGTCGTTGTGGATGACCTCGGCGGCGGTGTTGCTCATGGCCGAAGAGCCGATCGCCATCTGCAGGGCGACCACCGAGCCGGCGTGGCACAGGCGGGTGCAGTGATCGACGTTGTTGGTGCGGAACAGCGCCCGAAACAACTTCTGGAGCAGGTAGTTGTCCTCGTTGGTGGCCTTGGCGCAGCTGTAGACCGCCAGCGCCTGCGAGCCGTCCCGCCGGTAGATGTCCACCATGCGATCGGCGGTGTAATCCAGGGCTTCATCCCAGGAGACCGGGCGCCACTCGTCCAGGTCGAAGGCCTGTGCCCGCGCCCCGGGCGCCTGGGCGGTCTTGCGCAGCAGCGGCGCCGTGACGCGGTTGGGGCTGTAGATGTAGTCATAACCGAAGCGGCCTTTGACGCACAGGTTGCCGTGGTTGACCACCGAGTCGAACGGCGAGGTCACCTTGAAGATGAAATCGTCTTTGATATGCAGTTCCAGGTTGCAGCCCACCCCGCAGTAGGGGCAGGTGGTGGGGACGATGCGGTCGGGCTTGATCATAAATACCTCATAAATACCATCGAGAACCAATAATACGTAAGGAGTAATCCGTAAACGACGTTCCTCACGGATTACTCCTTACGCTTTATCCTTTTCCGTCGCTCCGAGCGGGTCAATTGCATGACCTCGTCGGGGCTGCGGCCCTGCTCGAGCAGCCACTCGCGCTTGGGTTTGAGGGCGCCGGTCGGGCAGACGCCCACGCACTGCCCGCAGAAGACGCAGGTGGTCTCGGGCATGGGCCTGTCGAAGAAGGTGGCGATCATGGTCTCGAAGCCGCGCCCGCTAAAGTTGAGGGCGAAGGTGTACTGGGCATCCTCGGCGCACACCTGCACGCAGCGCCAGCACAGCACGCACTTGGAATAATCGCGCACGTACATCGGGTTGTCGTCCAGCACGGGGGCACGGCGGGCCTCGGCGCCGGGGAAGCGCCCGACGTCAGCGGCGTAATCCGACAGCATAGTCTGGACCTCGGGCGCCTCGGACAGATCCACCGCCGAGACGAGCATTTCCAAGATCGTCCGCCGGCTGCGTTCGACCCTGGGGCTGCGGGTATGGACATTCATCCCGTCGCTGACCAGGGCCACGCAGGAGGGCGAGAGCACGCGCGCCCCTTCCACCTCCACCACGCACATGCGGCACAGCCCGTTGGCGGTGCAGGCTTCGTGGTAGCAAATGGTGGGGATGTCTTCGCCGAGCGCCTGGGCTGCCTTTAAAATGGTCGTTCCAGCGGGGACGGTTACCGGCTGACCGTCGATGGTCAGGTTTACCTCATTACTCATACCACCACCCAATCGAGAAGGATACTCATAAAAAAAAGCCTATTCTAAAATTCAAGAGGGTTGGGGGTTGTGTGCGGGCTGCGACCACACAACTCCTCTTCAACCTGTTCTTGGAGAATTATTAAATAATTCCGGCCACAGCTGCATGGCGCTGAGCACCGCCGAGGCGGCGGTCTGGCCCAGCCCGCAGATGGAGGCGTCGCTCATCGTCCAGCCGATGTCGGACAGGCGGTCGGCGTCGCCGGGGAGCGCACCCCCAGCGGCGAGGCGATCGAGGATCTCGTACTGGCGGCGGGTGCCGATCTGGCAGGGATAGCACTTGCCACAGGATTCGTGGGCAAAGAAGCGCGCCAGCCGCGCCAACACGTCGCGCAGGTCGCGCTGTTCGTCGAAGACCATGACCACGCCGGAACCGAGCGGCAGCCCGGCGGCGCGCAGGTCTTCGAAAGAGAGGCGCACGTCCAGGTCCTTCCCGGTGGCGAAGGCGCCGGCCGCGCCGCCGAAGAGCACCGCGCCCAGGCGGTTGCCCTCCCGCACGCCGCCCGCCAGATCGAAGAGCAAATGCCGCAGTGTGACGCCGAACGGCACCTCGTAAAGGCCCGGGCAGGTCACATCGCCCGAGACGCAGAACAGCTTGGTGCCGGGCGAGCGGTCCGTGCCGAAGCGGCGGTACTCTTGCGCCCCGTGCTGCAGGATAAAAGGCAGGTTGGCGAGCGTCTCGACGTTGTTGATCACGGTCGGCTGGCCGAACAGGCCGTGGGTGGTGGGGAAGGGTGGCTTGATGCGCGGGAAGCCGCGCTTGCCCTCGATCGACTCGAACATGGCGGTCTCTTCACCGCAGATATAAGCGCCGGCCCCCAGGCGCACCTCGACATCGAAGTCGAATCCGGAGCTCAGGATGTTCTTCCCCAGGTAGCCGGCCGCGCGGGCTTGCTCCACCGCCTGGCGCACGACGCGGTAGGCCTGCGGGTACTCCCCCCGGACGTAAATATAGCCCTGTTCGGCGTTGATCGTGCTGCCGGCGATGATCAGGCCCTCCAACACGCGGTGTGGGTCGCCTTCCAACAAGACCCGGTCCTTGAACGTCCCAGGTTCGGACTCGTCGGCGTTGCAGATGACGTACTTCGGGTAGCCGGGCGCCACGGAGGCGCCTTCCAGTTTAAGCCCGGTCGGGAAAGCCGCCCCGCCGCGCCCCACCAGCCCGGAGGCTTTCACCTCGGCGATCACTGCACCCGGATCCATGAACAGGGCTTTGCGCAGGCCGGCATAACCGCCGCCCGCCTCGTATACTTCCAGGGAGGCTGGCCGTCTCCCGCCGCAGTTGGCGGTCAGCAGGCGCAGGTCGCCGCGAATGACGGTCTGCGGGTGAAAATTCTCTCCTGCAAACAGGCCGGGCGCCTTTTCGGGAGGCACAGGGCCGAGAGCCTCTTCCCCGGCCAGCACGGCAGGCGCGTGCGAGCACAATCCCAGGCAGGGAGATTGTTCGACCATGAAAGCGCCGTCCGCGCTGACCTCTTCGAGGGTCACGCCCAGGTGCCGGCAGAAGGTTCCCAGCAGGGCATCGCTG
>DATDRQ010000062.1:0-2167 GCA_035291645.1 Anaerolineales bacterium | reverse complement strand
GATGCGTTGGCGCAGTGGCGCGCCTGGAACGAAGAATTCGGCGAGCCGGTCTTTCACGAAACCGGTGTGCTCTACCTCACCCTTGGCGGTATGCGGCCCGGCGATTTCGAATACGAGAGTTATCAACTCCTCCAAAAACGCGGCCATCCGGTTGAGCGCCTGGATTCATCCTCAATCAGCAAACGCTTTCCTGCCTGGAATTCCTCCCTCTACCCCGACGGCTACTTCAACCCGCAAGGCGGCTGGGCGCCAAGCGGGCGTGTGGTCACGCTGCTGGCAGCGCGCGCCCGGTCTGCTGGAGTCAGCATCGTCGAAGGCGCATCATTCGCCAGCCTGATCGAGAGCGGTGGGAAAGTTCAAGGCGTGCGCACCGCCGATGGGAATGAATATCGCGCCGATGCTGTGGTGTTCTGCGCGGGGTCATGGACGCCGGTGCTGCTGCCATGGTTGAGCGATGTGATGTGGCCCACGGCTCAAGCCGTCTTCCATTTCAAGGTGGGCGACGCCAAACGCTTCCAGCCGCCAAAGTTTCCAGTTTGGACGGCCGACGTTGGCAAGACCGGTTGGTACGGCTTCCCGGCACAAGATGATGGCACACTGAAGGTCGCCAACCACGGCGTCGGATGGCGCCGCGATCCTCGCGGTCCACGCGAAATACCACCTGAGACAGAACCTCGCTTCCGCACCTTTCTTCAGGAATCTCTACCAAGTTTGTCAAATGCCCCCAAGATCAATGAGCGATTATGTTTCTACTGTGATACCTTCGACGGGGACTTCTGGATCGATAAGGATCCAGAGCGCCCCGGGCTGCTAGTGAGCGCCGGCGGCAGCGGACACGCATTCAAGTTCACCCCGCTGATCGGACGCATCACGGCGGACGTGCTGGAAGGCAAACCGAATGCCTATGCGCAGCGCTTCAAATGGCGGGCTCGCGGCAACCTTCACGCCGAGGAAGCCCGGGCAGTCGAAGAAGGCGTACGAAAGTAAGAACTGTCTTCATAGCCCATCACTAATCGCCATTGTTGCCGCGGTTGCGGACGAAAATCCCCAGGTGGTTTACAACAACTCGTTCCGTCCCATCGGTAGGGTTGTTCAGGATTTGCGGCACGCCGCCGTTGTCTACAACAAGTGTGGTCGAACCGCCGCCGTCCATGGCGATGGCATCGACCGAGCCCAACTGGAGGTGCAGCATGGCCAGTTCTTCCAGCGTCAACGCGTCCCGCGGCTCCGAGGGCGGCCCTTCCACCAGGACGATGATCAAGTAGTTCCCTGCTGAAAGCCCGATCGACGTCCTGGGCGCCAGGTTCAGACAATACACTTCCCGTAACGCGCAGGTGCGGATCTTTTCATCTAGCTGCCCATTTCTGACCAGGGTGTGCGAGCCGGAAATAGCGTACCAAATCTTCCTTCCAGGCGGGTTGCCGCCGACCTTCACGATCCCGTTTTTGGAAATGAATATGGTCGGTTCCCGCGAATCCTCGGAATACACCTCCCCCTCTGAGACTGCGAACCCAATCGGATCGTTATTCTCCAGCCAGCCGTCGCCGTTGATAGCTAGCTGCAAGCCGTAGCTCTCCAGGAATTGCGAAGTCGTCTGGCCTAATCCTTCTTCGGGGGTGACCATCAGATCGATATTGCGCTTATTGAGGTTGACCACCACGATGTGGGCGACGTACGGCCGGGGAGAGCTGCTCACCTGCCGCTTGTAAAAGACTCCGGCAAACAGCCGCTCGTAATCGTCGAGCGAGACCGGCGGGCCGATGGGGGTCGGCGTGGGTATAGGGGTCGGCGTTTGCGTGGGGGTGAGCGTAACCACTTTCCGGAAAGGCGTTCGGGTAGCGAGGCTTTCGGCTGCGCTGTAGGGGTCGTCTGGCAGTGGGTTGCCAAGGGTTAACGACCCGGTGGCTAATCCGATGACTGCGAAATAGATCGCGCTCAGTAATGCCGCGCTGAGCGGCAGCAGGACCAGCAGTCGGATCGTCCTGCTAGGCTTTTTCTGGCTGTCGCCATCCTCACGCACTTCAATTCTCCTGGCAAAGAGCTGCCGCTGGCGGCTGTTACTGCGTTGCAGCCTGGCCGAGCAACCTGTTTTGCGCTGTCATTATCCATAGAAAATACCTGATCTGTCAAATCCTTGAGGCGCCCGCGACGTTCCACCCGAGGCTGA
>DATDRQ010000061.1:0-18673 GCA_035291645.1 Anaerolineales bacterium | reverse complement strand
CCTGATCGGCTCCGGTAAAAATCCTGAACTGAGCAGTTGCACGGTCGCTGCGGATCCAGGAGTAGCTCTGGACGTACGCACCCAGGCAAATGTGCTGACCAGCGTCGTGAGCAATACCAGAGCGGAGATCAGTAGAAACCTGGAGTTCCATAATCGTCTTGCTGACATTTCAATACCTCCTGTTGAGAAATTCTGTTCGGAATGATTGGTTCCTGGTTACAATTGGGGAATCTACCAGGTCTATGATGATCCCCGTCCGAAGCCCTGCAACGGAGCGGCCTCTTATGTTTTACTGATCTACATCGCCCACCTCCTTAGCAGAAATTTCAGGGAAACTAGATGCATTAAATCCGAAATTGATCCTGCGCGGGTACCCCTTTAAGGTACAATTTGTGGCGCTCGAGGGGCGCGCCGGTGGACTTTACCTACTCGTTCGGCTATTGGGTGCTGCGGCGGAGAAAAGCGTTAAACCTCACCCGGGCTGAGCTGGCACGGCGGGTGGGCTGCGCGTCCGAGACGATCAAGAAGATCGAGCGGGACGAACGCCGGCCTTCCCTGCAGATCGCCGCCCTGCTGGCTGAAGTCCTGGCTGTCCCCTCCGAAGAGCGCAATTTATTCCTGCAAATCGCCCGAGGCGAGCGTTCGGTCGACCGGCTGGGCCTGGCCTCCCAGCCCCTGCAAGCCCCTTCGACTTTTCCCCGCATTCTATCCACCCAGGCGACGCCCTTCATCGGCCGGGAATCCGAGCTGGCTGCCATCGCCAGTCTGCTAAAAAACCCGGACTGCCGCCTGCTAACCCTGGCCGGTCCGGGCGGGATCGGCAAGAGCCGGCTGGCAGATAAGGTCGCCGAACTGCACGCCGGCGCTTACTCCCACGGCGCGTACGTCGACGCCCTGGCGGGGGTCGCCTCGGCTGACGTCCTGCCGTCCAGCATCCTGTCCGCCCTGGGGCTGGAGCTATATAGCAAGTCCGATCCGCAGGAGCAGCTGCTTGCTTACCTGAAAGAGCGGCAGGTGCTGCTGGTGCTGGACAACTTCGAGCACCTGCTGGAAGGCAAGGAGCTGCTGGCCGGCATCCTGAAGAAAGCGCCGCGCGTAACCCTGCTGGTCACCTCCCGCGAGCGGTTGGACCTGGCAAGCGAATGGGTCTTCCCCCTGGAGGGGCTGGCTTACCCGGAGTCAGGCCGGGCGGACCAGCTCGAAAACTACGAGTCGGTGGCTTTATTCGCCGCGACGGCGCGCCGCCTGAAACCTGATCTCGATCTGGGGGAGGCCAACCTGCAATCCGTGGCGAACATTTGCCGCCTGGTGGAAGGCATGCCGCTGGCGGTCGAGCTGGCTGCGGCCTGGATCCCGGTCCTGGGACCGCAGGAGATCGCCAAGGAGATCGAGCACAGCCTGGACATCCTGGAAGCGGACCTGCGCGACCTGCCGCCGCGGCAACGCAGCCTGCGCGCCGTATTCTACGCCTCCTGGGAGCAGCTCACGCCCGCCGAACAGGAAGCCATCCAGCGGCTGTCCGTTTTCCGGGGCGGTTTCAGCCGGGGAGCAGCCGAGCTCGCCGCCGGGGTCAGCCTGCAGGCGCTGCTGGGGCTGGTGAACAAGTGCTGGCTGGGGCTGGAGCTTGGCGGGCGCTTTCGCTCTCACGAGCTGCTCCGCCAGTACGCCCTCGACCGGTTAAAGCAGGAACCCTACCTGTGGAAAAGCGCCGGCGAAAACCACAGCGCCTACTACTGCTATATGCTCAACAGCCGTGAGAAAGACTGGCGCCATCCAACCGAGATGGAAGCCCGCTCTGAGATCAAAGCTGAAATCCAGAACGTGGATGCAGGCTGGAAGTGGGCTATCGACCAGGGCCGCCTGGACCTGCTCGCCCAGGCGCTGGAAAGCCTGTGCACCTATTATTACAATTGGAGTGGCCGCGTAAAGGACGGCGAAGCCGCCTCCCGGTCATTAGTAGAGCTGATAGGAAGAAATAATTCTCAGGAAGGCGGTCTTTCAACGAATGCTGCATTCCTGCTCGCCAGGGCGCTGACCTGGCAGGGATGCTGCAGCGTAGATTTCGCCACCAGCGAACGGCTAGCTACAGAAGCCGAAGTGATTTTAGGCCGGTTGGAGCAGGATGGAGTCGATGTTCAGACGCAAAAAGTCCGCCTGTTGTGGTTCAGAAGTAGGATGCTTGGGTGGTTCTATCCGCAGCAATCCCGGCAGCTGCTCTGCGAGAACCTGGCCCTGTTTCAGGAGCTGGGCGATGAAGCATTGCTAGGGGACGCGCTGATATCATTGGGTTTCTTAGCCTGGGTCGAGGGGGATTTCGATCAGGCGCTGAGATTATCCAGGGAGGGTCTGGCGCACACGCGAAGGGCCGGCGACCTGCTCGGGCTGATCGGGGGCCTGGATCTACAGGCGAAACTCTACCGGGAAAAGGGCCAGTTTGATGAGGCCGAGCGCTGCCACGAAGAGGCATTGGCCCTCGACCGGGAATCCGGCCAGCGCGTCGAAGAACAAGACCACCTGGCAAACCTCGCTCACACGCTGATCTGCGCCGGCCGGTTCGATGAAGCAGCAGTGAAGGCCCTGGAGTGCCTGAACCTGTGCGAGGAGATCGGGTACGTTAACGAGTACGCGTTTTACCTGCTATCCAGGGCGCTCACCCACCAGGGCCAGTATGACCAGTCCCTGGCCTGGGCAGAGCGCTGCCTCGCAGAGGCGATCACATTCAGCTCGGATATGGTCCTTTCCAGCGCCCGCGTGCAGCTGGGGGAGATCAACCTGGTCGAAGGCCGGCTGGCGGAATCTCTGGAGAATCTGCAGAACAGCCTGGAGGCCGCCCGGTCTCACAATCAGTTTATCCTGACTACCATGCCGCTGGCGGACCTGGCCTATACCTACCGGACGCTGGGCCAGCCGGAACAGGCGCGCCGTTGCCTGCACGAATGCCTGGCAGACGCCAGCCGGATCGGCTCGTTTCGCCTGGCGATCCACTCCCTGCCGGCCCTGGCCCTGCTGGAAGCCGACCACGGGAACCTCGGGCGGGCGGTCGAGCTGTATGCCCTGGCCTGCCATTACCCGTACATCGCCAATTCGAAATGGTTCGAGGACATCGCTGGGCAGGAGATCGCCAGCCTGGCAACATCCCTGCCACCTGAAGTTGTTGCTGAGGCGCAGGCGCGCGGCAGTGATCTCGATTTTTGGGGGGCGGTCAATCAAGGTGTTGAAAGGTTAAGCAGTTAGAAGGGTCGCGGATATTGCGCCATCCGCCTGCCTAGAACTCGATCCTCATCAAGTCCTCTGCCAGGGCCACCGGACCGCCGAAAGCCTCGGCCGCCTGCTCCCCCAGCTCGGGCCGGGTAAATTCCCCCGTCGGGTAATGGATTAAATACAACTGCTTCACCCCTGCCTCACGAGCGATCTCACCCGCCTGGACCGGCCCGGTGTGGCCCGGCGCAGCCCCGGCGCACTCGTGGAGCAGCACATCCGCCGCCTGGGCCAGACGCACTACCTGCGGGCAGGGCTGCGTATCCGATGAATAGACCAGCACCTCGCCCGACTCGCTAAACTCCACCCGCACCCCAACGTTGGGGATCAGGTGCTCGACTGGTGAGGTGAAGACGCGCCAGGCCTCGTTTTCTAGCACCGGGACCATCTCGGTCTCTTCCAGGTGGTTGAATTGCAGCGGGAAGAAATTCGGCCAGCGCCCCCAGTTATACAACTCCATATTCTCCTGCACCCGGTCCAGGGTGTAAGCCAGACCGTGGATCCGCAGCGGGCGCTCCCGGCCTAACAACCAGAGGTCCATCATCAAGAGCGGGAAACCGGAGACATGGTCCGGGTGGAAATGGGTCAGGAGCAGGTCGGTTATTTGGTCCGGATCGATGCCGGCCTGCCTCAGCCGCACCAGGGGATTGCCCGGGCAGTCGATCATCAACGCCTCATGATTCCCGATCACCGCCAGATGGGTGTTTTCGTGCTTCTCGTCGGGTATGGCGAAAGAAGAGCCCAGGATGATCAGTGTCGGCATACAGGTTCCTTTTTCATCTATCGATCCCCCAACTCCGGATTACCCTCCGAAGATCAGCTGGGCAACTTTCGGGGTGACCAGAACTTCCAGCACCGCCGCTCCCAACAGGAGCGGGATAACCAGCGCAATCATCACCCGCGTCCAATCTGCCAGGGCGCCCAGCCAGACCTCGCCGATCGAACGGCCGCCTGTTGGGGCAACCAGCGTGGCGCCCAAGCGCAGGATAGCGGCCCCCGCCAACAGGATGGCCGGCACCTCCAGCACCCCGTGCGGCAGGACGAAAGCCGCCATGAACACCCAGGGCGATATCCCAATCACGGCGATCGAGGCGGCAAAGTAACCGATCAACAGCATCGGAGCCAGCAACAGTACCATTGCCAGGACGCCGAAGGTAAAGACCCCCAGCACCGTGGCGGTCAGGATCACCCGCAGGTTGTGCATCCAGATCAGCGGCACGCTGCCCACCTCGAAGAAGCGGATCGAATCGAAGCCTTCGATGGCGCCCTGGTTCAAGGCGCTCTCCCGGAACAGCTCCGGCGGGAAGGCATAGCGCCCGGCCAGGTTCGCGCCGAGCAGCATGCCCAACGCCAGGCCAGCCGTCACCAGGACCAGAGGCAGGGCCAACCGCCGCAGCGTCAGGCCGATCTCGTGACGGTACCATTCCAGCGGCGTGCTGGCCTCCCCCAGGAAAGCGTCCCAGAAAGTGTACCAGCCGCCGCGCAGGTCGAGCGAATCGAGCTCGCGGCCGAGCAGCTCCTCCCGGTTGAAATGCGAGACGCCCGTGCGGACCAGCAAGATCACCACCACCAGCTCGCCCAGGATCGTCCACCACAGCACCGGCATATCATTGCGCACGATCACGATGCTCTGCCCTAGCAACAGCACCGACATAGGCAGGATGATGAAGGCCGCCAGCAGGTTGGCGGCGCGCATCGAGGTCGCCTGGGCAGACACCACCACCGCCGCGCTGACCATCAACATTCCGTTGACGGTGGTCAGGAAGTAGATCTGGGCCAGAAATATCCCGTTTGGCAGCCAGTCCGCCCCCCTGGCTGCGCCGAGCAGATAGACGCTCATCCCCAGGTAGCTGACCAGAAGCGGCGGGATGGTCACCGCCAGCAGCTTCCCCAGGAACAGCTGCAGGTCGCTGAGCGGGCTGCTCAACAGCGGTTCGAGCGTGCGCCGCTCCTTCTCCCCCACGAAGCTCTCCAGGGCGACTACCAGCGACACGGAGAGCGGGAAGAAGCCGACCACCATCAGCAGGAAGGGGCTGAGCTGCTGACTTCCCAGGGTCGCGCCGTTGCTCTGCGCGAAGTTTATAAAGCGTCCAGAAGAGTAGTTGACCAGATAAGGGAAGATCACCGCCAGCAGGACCACCGGTCCGGCGATGCGCCAGTCGCGCACCTGGTCGCGCACCTCGCGCCAGGCTATGGTCCAGGCCGGGCGGAAGCTAGTGGACATGCAGGGCCTCCTCTGCGTCCGGCGCGTTAATCGCCTGCAGGTAGACCTGCTCGAGACTGCGCGGCACCTCCTGCAGGCCAACGATCGGGAAGCCTTGATCCAAGAGGTTGCGTAAGACCAGGGGATTATCCCGCCAGGGATGGGCTGTCCGGTAGCGTAGCCAACCCTGCTTCCTGGCGCTGATCGGAATACCGGACGGGAGGAGAATTTGCTTCTCCGGGCAGGGTCCGTCGAAACGCACTTCATACTCAGCCGGGCCGAGCAGCTTTTGCTTCAACTCGTCTGGTGTGCCAAAGGCGATAATCCGGCCGCGCCGGATGATGGCGATCTTATCCGCCAGTCTCTCTGCCTCGGCCAGGTTGTGGGTGCAGATCACGATCGCCCGCTCCGCCGAGCGCAATGCCTGGATGGCGTCGCGCACCAATATGGCGCTCTCCGGGTCCAGCGCGGAAGTCGGCTCGTCGAGCAGGATCACCGGCGGCTCGTGCAACAGGGTGCGGGCCAGGGCCAGCTTCTGACGCATGCCCTTGGAGTACTTCCCGATGCGCCGGTTCCCGAACTCTGCCAGACCGAATTCCTCCATCAGGCGGTGGGCGCGCCGGCGGCGGGCCGGTGCCTCCAGCCCGTACAGGCGCCCGAAGAAGTCCAGGTATTCCCAGGCTGGCATGCGCGTATACAGACCGTGTTGCTCGGTGAGCACCCCGACCGAACCGCGCACTTTTTCTGCCTGGGTGACCACATCGTATCCGGCGACGCGCGCCCAACCCCGGCTGGGCCGGAAGATGGAGATCAACATGCGCACCGTGGTGGTCTTCCCGGCTCCGTTTGGCCCCAGCAGCGCCAGGACCTCTCCGGCTTCTACTCGCAAGGTCAGCCGGTCGACTGCGATGAAATCCTCAAACTCTTTGGTTAGCCCATCGGTAACGATCATTATTCAGAGCCCCCCGGAATCCGTTATTCTCCGGCATTCACTGGTTCGGATGCAGTAGCTTCTCCCCGGCGGTGCCGCCAGACCAGGCCGGCGGCGGAGAGCAGGGCGACGACCAGCATGAACGTCTGGTTGACGTTAATCCCGCCCACGCTGGCCGGATCCAGGCGTAAGAACTCGAGCAGGAAGCGTCCGGCCGGGTAAAGGATCAGGTAAATCAGGAACAGGTCGCCGTTCTTCAGCCAGCCGGCAGAACGCCGGCTGATCCACAGCAGCAGGCCGACGATGGCGAAGTTCCACAGGGATTCATATAGAAACAGCGGGTGGTAGGTAGCCTGGGTCTCATAACCAGACAGGCGGTACTGAGGATCGATCTCGATCGCCCAGGGCAGGTTCGAAGGCGCCCCGTACAGCTCCTGGTTGAAGTAATTGCCCCAGCGACCGATCGCCTGCCCGAGAGCCAGGGCTGGCGCGGCGATGTCCAGCCAGACCGCATAGTTGAGCTTGCGCCGCCTGGCGAACAGGTACAAGGCGAACAGACCGCCGATCACCGCCCCGGGGATGCCCAGACCGCCGTTCCAGATCGCCAGAGCGTCCAACGGGTGGGTCAGGTAGAACCGGGTGGTCAGTCCGACCGCCACCATCGACTCCGGTGGGGTGAGGATATGCCACAGGCGGGCGCCCAGGATGCCGCCAATCAGCACCCAGATCAAACCATCCCAGACCGCTTCGCTGTCCTGTCCCTTGCGGCGCGCTTCATGGCTCGCCAGCCAGGCAGCCGCCAGCGCCCCCAGCATGATGATGATCCCATAATAACGGATGGTTAATGGTCCAATCTCAAATCCCATGCGGCCTCCTGGTTCTTCGGATAGATATTCACGGTTTCCTGGCGTGTATCTTGCTGCGGATATCCCAGATGCGCTGCAGCGCAGTCAGGTTGGCGAAGATGGCGATGATCCAGACCGCTACCCAGGGGAGATTCAGCACCAGGGCTGGCGCCAACACCAGGTAGCGCTCCATACGGGTCAGGAAGCCCACCTTCGTATCCGAGCCCAGCGATTGGGCCCGGGCCCGGATGTAGGAGACCAGCACCGACCCGCCTGCTGCGGCGTAGGTGACGGTTGCCAGGAGCCAGTCCTGTTGGTGGACGTAATAGATGATCAGACCGGCGAAGATGATCAGCTCCGAATAGCGGTCGGTGACGGAGTCGACGAAGGCGCCAAAATCGCTGGCTTCGCCTCGCAGGCGCGCCATGGTGCCATCCAGCGCGTCGACCGGACCCATCGCCAGGATTAACAGCCCGCCGATGGTCATCTGTCCCCGGGCTAAGAAGTAGGCCCCTACCGTGTTGCCGACCAGACCCAGGATGGTCATCGTGTTGGGCATCAGGCCCAGGCGGTTAAGAAACGCCCCGATCGGATCGAGAAGGCCCTTGAACCGCATGCGCATCTGGTCGGTGAAGGTAGGGATCGGTTTTTTCTCTGAGATCTGGTTCACGGATGAACGAATGCCTCTCTGGTCTCGTTAGATATCATGGCGGTATGCTATCCCATGCCTGGTAGGCTGTCAAGCACTCCAATCGTCGTCGGGTCCCATCAAGACCTCGCGTTCGCGCCCCCCGCCCTGCGAAGGTCCCACCACCCCCAGATCCTCCAGCTCGTCGATCAGGCGGGCGGCGCGCGGGTATCCGACATGCAACCGGCGCTGGAGCAGGGAGGCGCTGGCGCGCTGGCTCTCGCGCACGATGGCGATCGCCTTTTCGACCAGGCCGTCCCGGTCTGCCAGGATCTGCTCCTCGGCGAGCATCTGCTCCCAGGGAGGCAGTTCTGGTTCCTCTAGAACCCCGGCCTGCTGCCAGAAGGTGATCACCCGCTCGATCTCCTGGTCGGTAATCAGCACCCCCTGGGCGCGCAGCGGACTGCCAGCCTCAGGCGGCAGGAAGAGCATATCGCCCCGCCCGAGCAGCGTTTCGGCGCCCCCTGCGTCAAGGATCACGCGCGAATCGATCGAGGAAGCCACCGCAAACGAGATGCGCGCCGGGAAGTTGGCCTTGATCAGGCCAGTCACCACGTCGGTGCTCGGGCGCTGCGTGGCGACCACCAGGTGGATGCCGGTGGCGCGTGCCATCTGCGCCAGCCGCACCAACGCCGGTTCGGTCTGCTCCGGCGCCGTCATCATCAAGTCAGCCAGCTCGTCGATCATCAGCACGATGTGCGCCAGCGGGGGTTCCCCTTTGCGCCGGCGAATCTTACGGTTAAAGGTATCGATATTGCGGGAATGCGTGGACTCCAGCAACTTATAACGCCGGTCCATCTCGGCGACCGTCCAGCGCAGCACCGCCAGGATGCGCTCCAATTCTGTCTCGACCTTGCCGTACAGGTGCGGCAGCCCGTTGAAGCGAACCAGCTCCACCATCTTCGGGTCGATCATCACCAGGCGCAAGTCCTCGGGGGTGTTGTTCATCACCAGACAGGTGGTCAGGGCGGCAATGCACACCGACTTGCCCGACCCGGTCGTCCCGGCGATCAGCAGGTGCGGCATGCTCGCCAGGTCGGCTACCACCGCCTGCCCGGAGACATCCTTGCCCAGGGCGATGGTCAGCGGGGTGCCGAACTTGTAGAACGCCTCGGTCTCCAGGATCGGCCGCAAACGGACGAGGGTCGAACGGGTGTTGGGCACTTCGATACCCACGTACGGGCGTCCAGGCACCGGGGCTTCGATCCGCAGACTGGAGGCCGATAGCGCCAGTGCCAGGTCGCGCTGCAGGGAAGCGATCTGCGCCACGCGCACCTTCTGGCGCACCACCTCGTCTTCGCTGCCCGACTTCTCGACGAAACCCGGCTCCACGGCGAACTGTGTCACGGTCGGGCCGATCCGGAAACCGACCACCTTGGCCGGGATGCCGAATTCCGCCAGGGTTTTCTCGATTAAACCGGCGGTCAGGTTGATGTTACGCTCGTCCTGGCGGACGGCCTGTTCGTTGACCAGCAGGTCCAGTCCGGGCAGGCGCTCATCCCGCACTGGAGTCCTGGCCTTCTTTTCATCATCCACCTGGATCTTGAAGTTCTTGCGGTATTCGGCCGGCAGCCTGGGGACGTTTCTCTGGCGCGCCCCGGCCTGGTTGGTCGCCTCCCCCTGTCCACCCAGGCTAATCACCGCTGGCGCGGCCGCCTGGACGTCCTCGGCCCGGCTGATCTGCACCGCCTGAGCCTCGAGACTCCTGAACAGCGCGCTGAGCAGACCAAAACCGGCCAGCGTCGTGAGCACCAGCAGGACGAACAGGAGCGGCAGCTGGATCCAGGTGAATGGGATGACCATGTTGAGCAGCTCGGCCAGCCCCCAGCCCACCAACCCTCCATCCAGGCCGGCCTCGGCGCGCTGCACCGAGAATCCGCCCAGGATGGTGAGCAGGACCATCGCCGAAAAGGCAGCCATCTCCAGGGCAAACACCCGCCCCCAGCGGATGGTGACCTGGGCCTCTGCCCGCCGGCGCAGCATCATCGCGCCGAGATAAATCGTGATGACGATCAGGAATAGGCTGCCCCACCCCAGCCAGCGCTGCAGGAGCTCGCCCCACCAGGTCATCACCACGCCGCCGCTCGGCCAGAATAGGGCTAGCAAGGTGATTATGGCGAAAGCCAGGCAGGCTACCCCGCCGATGTCCCAGGCAAACCGTTGAAAACCGGTCAGCAAGCGCAGAGAAGCTTCAACTCCACCCTGGGAGGAGGCAGATCCCCTCAAGGGGTCCGGTCGGTTCGTCTGCTTGGCAAACTTCTTCGGCACTTCTAAATCCCACTTCCAGGCTTCAACCGTCCGGTCCAACCGCATGCGGACCGGGGTTGTTCATTCTCGTCCCAAGACCTCGCTGCCTTGAAACCGGCTTTGCACCCCTCTTTCGCTGCGAGAGGCAACATAGATACCAGCCAGGATAAGTATAGCACCAATTATTTTCAGCCCAGCTGGCGTCTCCTGCAGCAGGAAATACGCCAGGATGGCCGAACCGATCGGCTCGCCCAACAGAGTGATCGATACATAAGCAGCAGACAGGTACCCGAGCGCCCAATTAAAACTTGAATGGCCGATCAGTTGCGGCACCAGGGCCAGCAGTAGAAACCAGACGTAGGCCTGGGGCGGGTATCCAACCGGAGATTGCCCGAACCCCAGCATGAACACCACCAGGAACAGCCCGGCTACCCCGTAAACGATAAAAATATAAGCGACCAGCGAAATCCCCAGCCGCAAGCGACGCCCGATTATTATGTAGCCGGCCGCCATCCAGGCCCCGATCAGGGCCAGGAGGTCTCCCAGGAAGGCTTCGCCGCGGACAATCTCTCTGAATGAAGGGCAGGCCAGGCCGGAGCTCGTCCAGATGCAGGTGTCGCTCAACCCCACGATGACCGTGCCAACCAGCGTCAGGCCCATGCCGATCTGAATCGGGCGGGTGAGCGTCTCTTTCAAAGCCAGCGGGGAGAGCAGGGCGACCCACAGCGGGGCGGTCGAGACCAGCACCACCGAACTGGCAACCGTCGTATACTGCAGCGATGTGATCCAGGTGGCGAAGTGCAGTGACAGAAAGAAACCAGAGAGAGCGGCCAGTCTGAAGTCCGGGCGGCTTAGCGAACGCAGTTCATCCCTGTTGCGGAGCAGCGCCAGCGGAGCGATGAACAGGGTCGCCAGGACCAGGCGGTAAGCCGCGATGACGATGGAAGGGGCGTAAACTTGAGCGTTGCGCACCAGGATCGATCCGGTGGATACGGCCAGAATGCCGACCAGGATGGCCAGGGTTGGGGATACGAACGGACGGCGCTCAGATGACGGCATGCTTTCGGGGGATTCAGCTTGACAAAGGTTGTAGCGAAGTTTACAATTTTTCCAAGTCGGAATGTAGGCTATCCTACATCACAAGTAATCAAAAAGCAACCCTAATCAAATTACAAATCTTAAAGGAGTTAGAAATGGCTTTTGAATTACCCCCTCTCCCCTATGCTTACGATGCCCTCGAGCCGCATATCGACGCGCAGACCATGGAAATCCACCACACCAAGCACCATAACGCTTACGTCACCAACCTGAACACAGCCCTGGATAAGCACCCTGAATTATCAGGCAAATCTTTGGAGGACCTGGCGCGCGATCCGAACAGTCTGCCTGAAGATATTCGCATGGCTGTTCGAAACAACGGCGGTGGGCACTTCAATCACGGTTTGTTTTGGACGGTGATGTCCCCGAACGGAGGCGGTGAGCCGCGCGGGGCCCTGGCGGAGGCTATTAGATCCTCCTTTGGTGATTTTTCCTCATTTAAGAGTACGTTTTCTCAGGCTGCCATCAGCCGCTTCGGCAGCGGTTGGGCCTGGCTGGGTTTCAAAGACGGGAAACTGGCGGTGCTCTCGATGCCCAACCAGGATGCACCCATGATGGAAGGTTTAAAGCCCATCCTGGGTCTCGACGTCTGGGAGCATGCCTATTACCTGAAGTATCAGAACCGGCGCCCGGACTACGTCTCGGCCTGGTGGAACGTAGTGAATTGGGAGGAAGTTGCCAACCGGTTTGAGATGGCAAAGTAACCTGCAGGACGATCTCACAGACTATCAGCCCCATTTGAGGTAAAATGGGGCTGCGGTCTAAAATTCTAATCTTTCTCTAGAACGGGAGATTCATTCGATGACTCACATTATTACCAGCCTTTGCCTGCGTGACTCCGGTTGTGTGGATGTCTGCCCTGTGGAATGTATTGTTCCCGGGAAGCCAGTAGAGGAATGGCCCTGGTTCTATATCGATCCGGATACCTGCATCGACTGTGGTGCCTGCATCCCCGAATGTCCCTTTGAAGCCATCTTCACCGAGGACGAGGTTCCTTCAGCCTACGAAGCCAAGGGTGGAGAACAGATCAGCATGCCAGCAGGGACGGCGGGTTTTGACGAATCCTTTGATGGTACCGATCACCATGGAGAACCGGTTCACCTGGATCATATCCGCACGCTTGCCCCCGGCGAGGTGGTCGACCTCACCCCCGATATTAAGCCCAATTACGATTACTACCAGAAGGGACCGGGGTACAGCGCCCTGGACTGACCTTCCACGATCTACCCGAATTGAATCAAACCAGCCCGGTGCAGACACACACCGGGCCGGTTTCATACTTGCATCGAAGCAATTAAGGCTGGCTCACCGGTTGCGCAGGGACAGGTTTCCGGCCCCTATTCTAACCCTTATGGTCAGCGCTGGACCCTGTCCAGCCTGGCTGAACTCGCCGCCCGTTCCTTGCCAGGCGCCGTCTGCATCCACGTTGGTCAGCCCGCCCTCGACGTCTACCCTGGCGGGGATGCCCTCCGGCACGATCACCGTCAGGTTGCTGAAGCCGCTCTCGATGAAAACCGTGGCATCCCGCTGCAGTTGCCCGGAGAAGTCCAGGGTGAAATCCCCGGCCCCACCCCTGAAATTCATGCTCCCGAAATTGGCGTTCCCCAGCCCGGTGAGATCCACGCTGGAGGCGCCCGTCTCGTAGATGAAGGTGTTCATTTCGGTCTCGTTGGGAGCCGAAAAAGAAACTTCGGTATCGGCAGCCGCCTCGGCAATACTAAGCTCTTGTAGAGATAGTCCACCCAGCTCGAACTCGCTCCGGTGAGCGCCGGCCTTAATCGTCAGGCGCAGCGGAGCATCTCCCAGCTGCAGATCCCACTTGTTTTCTATATTGGTGCCGATCTCGGGTAAAGTGTTCAGTTCACCACCCTCAGGGGAAATGGTGACTTTATTCCCCGCCACGGTCACCTCCGGTTTGAACTCGCTCACGTTATAGGTGGCGGTGCCGGATACCAGGGCGTTCTGTGCACCAGGAGAGACGTTCATCTCACCGGCGCCGAAGTCCAGTTCCAGGTCGGTCACACTGGTCGCGTCGCCCGGCAACGGCACCTCGATCGGCTCGGTGGTCATCGGCATGGTTTCGAAGTTAATGCCCGGCAGGGTCACCTCCGGCAGATTCACCGACAGGTTACAGGCCAATCCCGCCAGGGCCAGCCCGATCAGGACGAAAATAAATT
The DNA here is from genome assembly GCA_035291645.1 of Anaerolineales bacterium. GTDB lineage: Bacteria > Chloroflexota > Anaerolineae > Anaerolineales > UBA4823 > DATDRQ01. Next base: position 5,226 of record DATDRQ010000061.1, on the reverse strand, counting down.
TCGGGTACATAGTCATATCCCTTTCTGGTTGATAACCTGAATCAGTATACGAATAATCTTGGGAACGGTTGCAAGTCTGTCCAGCAGATACAGACCACCGCTCGATATTGGATACACCCTATCTTGATTCTACCCTAGGACCGGTGAGCTTCCAGACATACGACCCCCTCCGGGCCGACCAGCGCATCATGAGCGGTGCCGGCCGGCAGTTCCAACCTGTCGCCGGCGCGCAGCTCGACCTGCTCGCCGCTAGCGGGCAGCCCAAACGCGATCGAGCCTCGCACCACGTAGATCACCTTGTGGTACCGGTGGGCGTGGGCGGCATAGGTGTCGCCCGGCGCGTTCGACCAATGGTAGCCGGACAAGCCCTGCTCGGCGAGCATCCGCTGAATGTCGGCTTCCTGCGGGGGCTCATCTCCCACCCAGCGCCGGACCTGCACAGAAGGAGGTTTCATACACAACTCCTTTTCCAAAATAAATAATGAGTCAATCGTAAAAGTCCATCCTGTCAAACTTATCTCGAGTATCTAATGCTAGGTTAGATATACAGGCAGGGGCCGCGATCCCACCTTGATCTGGTCTTGAAAACTACCTTACGGATTACTTATTACGTATTCGCAAGCAAACCGATTAGATGTTACCATACTGGCCTGTTATTCAGCGCCTCCCAGCCGGCGTAGCGCGCCGTATCTCCCAGCTCCTCTTCGATGCGCAGCAGCTGGTTATACTTGGCGACCCGGTCCGAGCGGGCCGGCGCGCCGGTCTTGATCTGCCCCATGTTCAGCGCCACCGCCAGGTCGGCGATGGTGGCGTCCTCCGTCTCGCCGGAGCGGTGCGAAGTGACCGCCCGCCAGCCCGCCCGCTGGCAGGTCTCGACCGCCTCGATCGTCTCGGTCAGCGTGCCGATCTGGTTGAGCTTGACCAGCAGGGCGTTGGCGGAGTCCTCCCGGATCGCCCGGCGCACCCGCTCCGGGTTGGTCACCAGCAGGTCATCCCCGACGATCTGCAGCCGGTCGCCCAGCTCCTGTACCATCAGCTTCCAACCCTTCCAGTCGTCCTGGGCCAGCCCGTCTTCGATCGAGACGATCGGGTACTGGTCCACCCAGGACTTCCAGAAGGCCACCATCTGCTCGCTGTTCAGCTTCTTGCCCTCCCGGCGCAGGTTGTACAGCCCGCTGTCTTCCTCGTACAGCTCGGATGCCGCCGGGTCGAGCGCCAGGGCAACCTGCTCGCCGGGTTTGTAACCGGCCTTCTCGATCGCCTCCAGGATCACCTCGACCGCCTCGACATTGGCCTTCAAGGCCGGGGCGTAGCCGCCCTCATCTCCGACCAGGGCGGTATAGCCGCGCTCCTTCAACACCTTCTTGAGGGTCTGGTAAATTTCGGAGCCCCAGCGCAGCCCTTCGGCGAAAGTGGTCGCCCCGAAGGGCATGATCATGAACTCCTGGGCGTCGGTGGACTGCCAGCCGGTGTGCGCCCCGCCATTCAGGATGTTCAGCATGGGCACCGGGAGGACGTGCGCGTACACGCCGCCGATGTAGCGGTACAGCGGCAGGTCGAGGAAATTCGCGGCTGCCTTGGCGACCGCCAGGCTGGTGCCCAGGATGGCGTTCGCCCCCAGCTTCGATTTATTCGGCGTGGCATCCAGCTTGAGCAAGGCCAGATCGATCCCGCGTTGGTCGGAAGCATCCCAGCCCAGCAACAGGTCGGCGATCTCGGTGTTGACCGTCTCGACCGCCTTCACCACCCCTTTACCGCCATAGCGGTTCTTGACTCCATCGCGCAGCTCCAGCGCTTCGTGTACCCCGGTGGAAGCGCCCGAGGGGACCGCAGCCCGCCCCCAGCTGCCGTCCTGCAAAAAAACTTCTACTTCAACGGTCGGGGTGCCGCGTGAATCCAGGATCTCGCGCCCGATGACGTCTTCAACGATTGGCTTCATGATTCACCTCTTTTATTGGATGATTTTAATGATTGCTTTGAAAGTATAATCCATTCTTGTTTTTACGGCGTCCTCCGCTAACCCGCCGGCGCTATCCTCCTCATCATAGGACTTTCGCTTGACAGCATCGCCCCAGGTCCCCGCCACCGACCCGCGTGATCGTAAGACCTACGTATTTCACGAAACCTACCTGCGAAAGATCCTGGTGCCGGTTCTGCGAGGCCTGTTTCGCACCTTCTCCGATCTACAAGTCGAAGGCGCCGGGAACTTACCCGCTGGCGGCCCGGTGGTGCTGGCTGCCAACCACCTGACCGGTTTCGACATGTTTCCTATGCAGTTCGCCATCCCGCGCCCGCTGTTCTTCATGGGCAAGGAAGAACTCTTTCGGAATCCGCTGCTCGACCTGCTGATCCGGGAGCTGGGCGCCTTTCCTGTCCGGCGTGGCGCCCGCGATGATTGGGCCTTACGCCACGCCAGGGAGGTTTTGGAGCACGGCCAGGTTTTGGGCATGTTCCCGGAGGGCAGCCGCAGCCGCGGGAAGGGGTTGCTTCCCGGTAAGAGCGGGGCGGCTCGCCTGGCGATCTCCGCCGGCTGCCCGGTGGTGCTGATGGCGATCGACGGCACCCAACGCATCTTCAAGACCGGGTTACACCGCACCCCGGTGACTATCAGCCTCTCCAGCCCGCTTTCCCCCAATTACAGGGAGTCGCCGCTCGATTTCACCGACCGGCTGATGTTCACCCTGGCCGCTATGCTGCCTCCAACCCTGCGCGGCGTATACGCCGTCCGGCCAAAAGGTTTCCGGGAGGGCATCTCTCAGGTCAAAGAGCTACCGCCTCGACGTCCACCGGTTTAGATAGCGCCAACCGGTCGCGCACCGCTTCCAGGAAAGTCACGAACAAGGGGTGCGGTCGGTTCGGCCGCGACAGAAACTCCGGGTGGAACTGCGTGCCGAGCATGAAGGGATGGTCGGCCAGCTCGGCGATCTCCACCAGGCGCCCGTCCGGCGAGATGCCTGAGAAGCGCATCCCGGCCGATTCCAGGGGATTCCGGTAGGCGTTGTTCAGCTCGAAGCGGTGGCGGTGGCGTTCGTGGACCAGTTCCTGCTGGTAGGCCTCCCGGGCGATCGTGCCAGGCTGCAAGGCGCAGGGATACAACCCCAGGCGCATCGTGCCGCCCATATCGGCGATGTCGCGCTGGTCGGGCATCAAGTCGATCACCGGGTGCGATGTAGCGCGGTCGAACTCGGTCGAGTTTGTCCCTTCATCTCCAAGCACGAAGCGGGCGAACTCGATCACCATCAATTGCATGCCCAGGCATAGCCCCAGGTAAGGCACCCGGTTCTCGCGGGCGTAACGCGCCGCCTGGATCTTACCCTCGATGCCGCGGCTGCCGAACCCGCCCGGGACGATGATCCCGTCCGCGCCCTGGATCACCTCCCAACCGCGCCCTTTCTCCAGATCGGCCGAGTGCACCCAATCGATCTGCGCCTCGATCCCTAAGGAAAGCGCCGCGTGGTGCAGAGCCTCGCGCACCCTCATGTAGGCGTCGTGCAGCTCAACGTATTTGCCGACCAGGGCGACCCGCACCACCGGCTTGCTGCGCCGCACCTCCTGGATCAACCGCTCCCAGGCTTTCCAGTCTGGTTGGCGGCGCGCCTTGAGCCCCATGCGTTCCAGGATGTAATCGCCGACCCCGGCGCGCTCGAGCATGAGCGGCACCTCGTACAGCACCGGCGTGGTCACCATCGGCACCACCGCCTGCCGGTCGACGTCGCAGAACAGGGCGATCTTCTCGCACAGGTCGTCGTCTACCTGGTAATCGCTGCGCGCCACGATCATGTCCGGTGAGATGCCGATCGAGCGCAGCTCGCGCACCGAATGCTGGGTGGGCTTGGTCTTCAGCTCGTTGGTGGCGCCAATGTGCGGCAGCCAGGTGACGTGCACGTACAGGCTGTTCTCGCGCCCGACGTCCTTGCGCATCTGGCGCAGCGCCTCCAGGAAGGGCAGCGATTCGATGTCGCCGACCGTGCCGCCGATCTCGACGATCACGATCTCGGCTCCGGTTGTCTTGGGTACCAGCCCGATGCGGCGCTTGATCTCGTTGGTGATGTGCGGGATGACCTGGATCGTGCCCCCCAGGTAATCGCCGCGCCGCTCCTTGGCGATCACTTCGGCGTAGACCTGCCCGGTGGTCACGTTGCACACCCGGTTGAGGCTGGTGTCGATGAAGCGCTCGTAATGCCCCAGGTCCAGGTCGGTCTCGGCCCCGTCGTCCAGCACGAACACCTCGCCGTGCTGGTAGGGGCTCATCGTGCCCGGGTCAACGTTAATATATGGGTCGAGCTTCTGGACAGCCACGGAGAAGCCGCGCTCTTTGAGCAGGCGCCCGATCGCCGCCGCCGTCACCCCTTTGCCGACGGAGCTCACCACCCCGCCGGTGACGATAATATACCTGGTCATCATGGCTGCCTCCATTCCTGCCTCACCATAATTCGGTAAGCTTCGCTCTCACGGTCATGTCATTCTGAGCCGCTGCGCTCCTTGCAGCGGCGAAGAAACTCGTTTCTGCAGCTGCCCTGCACAAAGGAAGTGGGGAGGGCCGTTTACCGGAACCTCCCCACTGGTGTGCGTGCTCAGGGACGTCATGTTTAGATCTGCCATGTTACCCGGCCTGCCCGGGCCTCTTCCCGGCAGTCCGCTGCCCGGTCTTGTTTCGATATTTACCCGGCGTAATTTCTGTCAGCTTCATTTCCCAAGTCTACCATAAGTGTCCCATTCGAAAGCTAAAATTTTCTACCGGTTTTCCTGAGGGCAGGCGCTTGCCGTATCGTGAAAATTGAATGATCCGGCTCGCAACCGTATAATCATCGGAGTGTTGTGGGATACAATACCCCCCATGCCGGACAGCGAGGAGCTTTGGAATTTGTATTGGGAAGTACGGCTGCAGGAACTGGAGGATTTAGGGAAAAGAGAAGCCATCCTGGCTACTTCGCAGCTGGTCCGCAGGCTGGCAGTACTGCCAGCCCAGCCCGTCCGTTTGCTCGAATTGGGCTGTGGAGAAGGGAAAGTCATCAGCACGCTGGTTGAAGCCCATGACCAGGTCCATGCGATCCATACCTCCCTGGGGGTTGATTACTCCCACCGGTCGATCGAGAAGTGCCGCCGCGCCTACCGGGGGTTAGCCTTCCTCGAAGGCGACTTCACCGATCGCAGCCTGACATCAAAACTCGGCCAGTTTGAGATCGTGCTTCTGGTCAACGCCCTGCACGAGGTGTTCTCCGCTGG
>DATDRQ010000060.1:0-12483 GCA_035291645.1 Anaerolineales bacterium | reverse complement strand
CCCTGATTCGCATACCCCGCTATACGACGGGTCGAGAGAAATCGGTGCGCGCCGAACTTCGCTTTCCCGACCCCTCTGCAAATCCGTACCTGGCGCTTGCCGCCATGCTGGCTGCTGGATTGGACGGCATCGACTGTGGATTGAACGCCCCGGCGCCGTTGAACGATATCAATGTTTATCACCTTACAGCTGAAGAGCGGGCCGAGAAGGATATCGCCGAGTTGCCTGGTTCACTCGCCGAGGCGCTACGCCTGCTCGAGGAGGATGCCGTCCTCCAGGATGCACTCGGTGAATCGACATATGAAAGCTTCCGTCGGGCAAAATGGGCGGAGGTGGAGGAATACCGCACGCGGGTGACCGATTGGGAGGTCGAACGATACCTGGAAGTCGCCTGATCCTGGAAGGGATCGCAAACCCGCTACTTTGTCATCGATTTCGATGAAAAATAACTCCCCATGCCATAAACCCTGGGGAGTTTGACTTAATTTTCAGGGAGAGGGATAGTTAAAATAATTATAGACTGCCTGGGAAAGGTTGGCTACCAGCTCGGAAGCGGGGTCCCAGATTAGCTCCCCAGGCTTGTACAGGAAAATCACCAATACGTAATTCCCCCCGGGTGTATAGACAATCCCGGCGTCGCCAAGGGTATTCATTACTCCGAAGTAGGTTACCCAGCCGTGTTTATGCGCTACCTCGGTCCCATCCGGGACGCCCGCCTCGATCAACAGCCCGAGGTTGTTCCGGGTGAGGTAAGTCAGCATGGTCTGGCATTCTCTCTGGGTGAAATCGCCAGGAAAGACAGCCATCAGTGTACCCCCGCCCGATTGGTTACATTGATAGATATCCTCTAATAGCATGCCGATCTCTGAAGGGGTCGTCTGGTTGTAAATATCCGGGTCCGTGTTCATGTCGCCGCGCGTGTTGGCGGGTGTCTCGTAGGCGGCCAATAACGGCGCACCGGGGAAAAACTGCCCCGCCAGGAAAGTGCTCTCCAGACCCAAAGCGTGCAGGTCATTGGTTACCTCGATGGGGGCATTGTTCGGATCGATCACCCGCTCCATCACCCAGTCTGCCGGGTCATTCCCAGACTTTTCGATCATCTCCTCCAGAAGTTTGATGGTTTCCTGATCTGGGATTTCGCCAAGCCGCCTGAAGGTCGATACCATGATCGGGATCTTGATGATGCTCGCGGCGGTAAAAGCGATATCCGGGTTGGTTGGATAATCCTGGCCTTGCTGGTAAGCGAAGTGGATTTCCTCCGCCGTATTTAAGTCCAGCATATAGAGACCAACCAGGCCATCGAATTCAGAAAGATCGACGGTTTGTTTCAGGAGGATCTCCAAATTCTGGAATGAAGGCCGTGGAGGGTCAGTGCGTCCCAGGGGAAGATCGACAACCCGGTTGGAGATCGATTGAAATGCGCTCTCGATTTGGGGGACAGATTGATCGATATCCAGGACAGTCCCTTGTTTGCCAGGCTGAAAATTAACTGTGCCGACCGCCGGAATCGAAGGCGAGGGCGGCTGGTCATAACGTGCGGCGATCTCGTCTTGCAGATAAGTCCTCAAACGGGCTTCTGAAAATGATGAACGCAGGGGGATATCGGCCGGTGGCGTCGAGCGACCCCAAAGGAAATTCCAAAAATCGACCCAGAAAGACTGTTCACTGCGATTGAGTTCTGCAGCGGCCAGCATACTTTCCAGGTCGAGTTTAAATTCGGCGACTGCTGGATCGATCTGGACCGTCGAGTCGCCGTAGTGAAGCTCGACCGGGGTGGTCGTGTAAGCCTCCAGGAGGCGCTGGGCAGCTGCCTGTCTATCTAACCCGCTGACCGGCACGCCCCCGATGCGCATACCTTCGGGTAGGGTAGCCCGTAAGCGGCTGAAGCGAACCAGCTGGAGTGTGAGCAGGATCACCGCGCTCAGCAACAAGAGCAAGGAGATCATGCGGAGTGGAGAGAAAGTTCCACGTCGTCCCATAGCGATCGGTGAGTATAACATATCCTCCTGGAGTGGCTGGTTCTAGATAAAGAATCTTTAAGCTCCTGACAGGTAGATGGATCCCCAGTTCTTCAATCACGAGGGCTACAAATAATCTTATGGTATGATGCACCCCTGAGGGAAAAACATGGCGACGTCGACCAGGCGTTCAACTATTCCAATCCTATTAATCCTGCTGGGATTCTTATTCGTCCTTGGCGCTGTTCTTATATTCTTCTTTCTTCAGAATAATGTGAACACCCCAGCCATCGAAACTACAATCCAGAGCGGACAACTAACCGGGATACCAAGAATTACCTTGGTAGAAGCCAAAGCGGCCTTTGATTCCCAAGAAGCCGTCTTCGTCGACGTGCGCGATGCGGCTTCGTACGCCGAGGACCATATCCCGGGTTCGCTCTCCATTCCATTGACGGAGCTCGAGGCGCGCATGGATGAGCTGAAACCCGAGGATTGGGTCATCACCTACTGCACCTGACCTGCCGAAGAGACGAGCGCCCGTGCGGCGCAAATCCTGCTCGAGAGTGGTTTCAATAGGGTAAATCCAATTCTTGGCGGCTTGCAAGTCTGGGCTCAGGCTGGCTACCCTCTCGAACCTTGAGGTAACCGGGATGGATTCCCAAATCCTGCTCTTCATCCGCATGTCTCGGCCTCTCTTCCTGCTGGGGGGATTACTCCTGTTCGCTTTAGGAGCGGGCATTGCCCGTTATTTGGGGGCAGAGATCGATTGGGGGATATATTTTTTAGGGCAGGCGGTTGTGACCACCCTGCAGCTCAGCGCCCAATATTTGAACGAATACTTCGATTCTCCGGCAGATCAGGAGAACAGGAATCGGACGATATTCTCTGGGGGCAGCGGTGCGGTTGGACCTGGGAAGATCTCGCGTAACACGGTCCTCTTAGCAGCAGCGACCGCCTTGACCGTTTTTTCTGCGTTAATCGTGTTGTTGATCTCCCGGGAGATTTTATCCCCAACGATCGCCTTGCTCTTGGCGCTCAGCTTCCTGGGCGCTTTCTTTTACTCCACCCCGCCGATCAGCCTGGCCAGGTCCGGTTACGGCGAGTTGACTACGTCTATCCTGGTTTCTATCCTCGTTCCCACTTTTGCCTTCCTTCTGCAATTCGGTGAGCTCCACCGGTTGGTGGCGATGAGCACTTTTCCCCTCATGCCCCTGCACCTGGCGATGATGTTGGAGTTCGAATTTCCAGATTATTCGGCAGATGTGAAGTTCGAGAAAAATACTCTGTTGGTCCGCATGGGTTGGGAAAGGGCGATGAACCTTCATAATACCCTAATCATCAGTGCGTATCTGTTACTTGCCCTGGCAGCCATGTTCGGGCTTCCCCTCCCTATAGTCCTTCCGGCTCTCCTGACGCTTCCCCTGGGTCTGTTGCAGATCTGGCAGATGCGGCGGATCGCAGCGGGAGCCAGGCCTAACTGGCGGAATCTGACGCTGACTGGCATCGTCTTATTTATCAGCGAAGTTTATCTGCTGGCGTTTGCTTTTTGGACTCGTTAGTTCGATCCTCTGACAGCTATTTCTCAGGACCAAATGCCAGAATTTCTAACCTTACTGCCTCCTAAAGAAGCACTCGAACGCCTGTTCGCTCATATTTCATTCAACCCCGGCTCAGAGGATGTCGATACTATTTCTGCTCCAGGGAGGATCGTAGCTCACCCGGTAACCGCCCCACATCCCTTGCCTGCATTCCCTCGCAGCACCGTCGATGGTTACGCAGTTCGGGCAGGGGACACCTATGGGGCCAGTGATACTCTACCTGCCTATCTCACCGTGACGGGTGAGGTAAGCATGGGGACTTCGCCGGATTTCTCATTAACTGCCGGAAGATGCGGTCTGATTCATACCGGTGGGATGCTGCCGGCCGGCTCGGACGCCGTGATCATGGTTGAGAACACGCAGGTTGTTCGGGAGGGTGAAATTGAAGCACTGCGGGCGGTGAGTGTTGGGGAGAACGTCTTGAAGATCGGGGAGGATGTTGCGTTTAGCGACGAAATCATCCCAGCCGGAGCCAGGTTACGCCCCGCAGAGATTGGGGGCTTGATGGCGCTCGGAATTACGCGGGTCTCCGTCGCCAGACGTCCCCTGGTCGGGATCCTCTCCAGTGGGGATGAAGTGGTCAGCCCAGAAGCAAATGTCCGTTCGGGGCAGGTCAGAGATGTAAACTCCTACTCGCTCAGCGCCCTGGTCGAGCAGGCTGGGGGAGTCCCAATTCGCTATGGGATCATCCCAGACGACGCCGGAAGGCTTTTCGAGGTTGCCTTCCAGGCCCTCCAGGCATGTGATCTCGTGGTGATTACAGCGGGATCGTCGGCAAGCGTGCGAGACCTGACTGCACAGGTCATCGATGCACTGGGTAAACCCGGGGTGTTGGTGCACGGCGTGAACGTCCGTCCCGGTAAACCGACTATCCTGGCAGCCTGTGCGGTCCCGGCAGGTTCGCCGCCAAAACCGGTGATCGGACTGCCAGGAAATCCGGTAAGCGCATTGGTGATCGCTTATCTTTTTATCGTTCCAACCCTCCACCGCATGCTCGGGATGACCAATCCAGAGGCACGGTTAGGCCTGACGGCGCGAATCACGATCAACTTGCCCTCTCAAGCTGGTCGGGAGGATTGGGTGCCGGTGAAGCTGCGGATGGAAAATAATTCCTTTCTGGCAGAGCCGGTTTTCGGGAGGAGTAATTTAATCTTCACGCTGGTTCGCGCCGATGGTCTGGCCTGCATTCCGGCAGACGCGACTGGCCTCGAAGTCGGAGACCCGGTAACAGTATTCCTTTTTTAGGTATACTTATCCACTAATCTGGTCCTGACCATTCGCCTCCGCTTTTGCGCCTATGCCTCGTGTATTCAGCATTCTGCTCATACTGATCTTTTTGCTTGCAGGTCAGCTATCTATAGCCTCTGCATCACATTCACCGGCTGCTGCGGTTGAGCCGATCACCGTTCCAATCCTCCTTTACCATCATATCGGGAATTCGAAGGGCTCCGATCGCTACTATGTCTCGGAAGAGAAATTCCAGAAACAGATGAAGTTCCTCCAGGAATTGGGTTACCGGACCATCACGATTAAACGATTGGCCGACGTCCTCTCTCATGGTGGTTATCTACCCCAGCGTCCTGTTATCCTCAGCTTCGATGACGGGAATATGAGCGTTTATAAGAAGGCTTATCCTGTGATGGCCCAGTACGGTTTTGCCGGGGCGGTCTATATCGTCGCCAATCGTCTCAAAGCGAAGGATTTCATGCATAAACGAGAGCTTTCCGAGCTGGTCGATAGCGGCTGGGAGGTCGGAAGCCACAGTATGACGCACACCAATTTGGTCCAAAATCACCTGCTGGTCCGGAAGGAGATTCTTCAATCTCGGTTAGATCTGGAAGAAGCCCTTGATATTGAGATCGACTCCTTCGCGTATCCATTCGGATTGGCGGATCCTTATGTGATGAAAAAGGTATACGATTATGGCTACCAGGCGGGGGTTGGGGTAGGCACGTCCGTAAATCATACTTTTGGAACAAGCTATTATCTCAGCCGCAGGGAAGTCTATGGGGACCTCACGATGAAAGAATTCTCCAATCTTCTACCCTGGACAACTCCTTTACCACCAATGTTATACCCGCATCACAGAATGGAGTAGTTCGCCCTCAAACCATGAAAGTCTATCTCCACGATATCCCGTTAGACGAAGCCAGGGCAAGATTCGATCAGGCTTTAAGGGCAGCCAATCTTAGTGGGAGGCTGGGAGAGGAAGAGCTGCCGCTTGACGAGGATCTTTTAGGCCGTGTTCTGGCAAGAGCGATCTGGGCGAAGATCTCTTCACCCCACTACCATGCTGCGGCGATGGATGGATTTGCGGTTCGAGCCGGGGATACGGTGGGCGCCATGCCGAATACCCCGCTCGTCCTCTCGATCGGTTCAGATAGCGTGTACGTCGATACGGGAGACGCGATCCCAGCATGGGCGGACGCGGTGATCCCGATTGAAAATGTAGAACCGCTTGGCGGCGGCGGGGTGGTTCAAGATCCCCGCAGACCTGAGGCGGTACGCATTCGTTCCTCGGTGACTCCCTGGAGCCACATCCGGCCAATGGGGGAGGATATTGTCGCCACGCAACTGGTCCTCCCCGCGGGGCAGCAGCTGCGGCCGGTCGACCTGGGGGCGATCGCGGCGAGCGGCTCTATAAGCGTCTGGGTGGCGCGCAAGCCGCGGGTGTCGGTCATCCCCACTGGGAACGAACTGGTCTCGATGGGTTCAGATTTAATGGCCGGGGATATCATCGAATACAACTCACTCGTCCTGTCTGCCCAGGTGCGCGCGTGGGGTGGGGACGTCATCCGTTTCCCAATCGCTCCGGACGATTTTTCTGCGATCACTGCTGTAGTAAAAGAGGCTGCCGGTAAAAGCGATCTGATCTTGCTCAATGCAGGCTCCTCAGCCGGATCGGAAGATTATTCGGCCCGGGTGATCGAAGAATTGGGGGACCTGCTCGTCCACGGCGTGGCAGTCCGCCCGGGTCACCCGGTAATCATAGGGATGGTCCACCAGGATGATGATCCTTCTCAGGCTGATTCGAGCCGGGTGAGGTACGTCCCGATTATCGGGGTGCCGGGTTATCCTGTGTCAGCGGCGTTGACCGGGGAGATCTTTGTCGAACCGTTGATCAAGCGCTGGTTAGGCCTAAGACCCGTCGAGCCGATCGTGATTAGCGCTCACCTCACGCGCAAGATCACTTCACCCCCTGGAGATGACGATTATGTGCGGGTAGCCATCGGCCGCGTGGGTGAGAAGATCCTCGCCGCTCCTTTATCTCGGGGAGCGGGTGTGATCACCTCCTTGGTGCGGGCAGACGGGTTGGCGATCCTGCCGCGCGGTTCTCAGGGATTACCGGCTGGTTCAGAAGTACAGGTACGGCTGTACCGGAGCACCGCCGAGATCGATCGCACGATCCTGGCGGTTGGCTCGCACGATATTGCCCTGGATTTGCTCGGGCAGTATCTGGCAGGTTACGATCGCCGTTTGGCTTCCGCAAACGTCGGCAGTTTGGGGGGACTTGTGGCGATTAAGCGCGGTGAAACCCACCTGGCTGGTTCTCACCTGCTCGATCCGCAGACCGGCGAATACAACTTGAGCTATATCCACCAATACCTGCCTGGGCGTGGTTTGAGAGTCATCAGTCTGGTAAAACGGCAGCAGGGGTTACTGGTCGCCCCCGGGAATCCTAAGGGCGTCCAGGGGCTGGCTGACCTGGGGCGTGAGGAGATCCAGTTTGTCAACCGGCAAAGGGGAGCCGGGACGCGCGTGTTGCTCGATTATCACCTGGACCGGGAGGGGATTGTAGCCAGCCGCATCCGCGGATACAATCAGGAGGAGTACACTCATCTGGCGGTGGCGGCAGCTGTTGCTTCTGGCCGGGCAGATTGTGGGTTGGGGATTGCAGCAGCGGCCCAGGCCCTGGGTCTGGATTTTATCGCGTTGTATGAAGAGCGTTACGACCTGGTCATACCAGTCGAATATTACGAGAGCGATCTGCTCGGACCGTTGTTGGAAATCCTGGCAGACCCGCAATTTCGTCACGAAGTGGCCCTGCTGCCCGGGTACGATCCAGGATGCATGGGAGGGTTGATCGCAGAATTACCCTGAGTGTTCAATGCGGAATGACCTAATTCTCTATTAAAAAGTATCGGATCCAGACCAAGGAATTCCACTATGCCAATCCAATCCGGAGGACCTGCTCCCGACTTCGAACTGAAGGATGAAAATGGGATCGTTCGCCGTCTATCCGACTACCGGGGGGAGCCGGTTGTCTTGTATTTCTATCCAAAGGATGATACACCTGGCTGCACGAAGGAAGCTTGCAACTTCCGAGATGATTACAGCGCCTATGAGCAGGCAGGAGTAATTATCCTCGGTGTCAGCCCAGACTCTCCCAAATCGCATATTAAATTCAAAGCGAAATACCGGATACCTTTCACTCTGCTTGCCGACGAAAATCATAGAGTAAGCGAAGAATACGGTGTTTGGGGCCGAAAGAAGTTCATGGGCCGGGAGTATGACGGTGTTAATAGGACTACTTTCATTATCGGTGAAGATGGGCAGATCAAGAAGGTGTATGAAAACGTCAAGCCTGCAAACCATAGCGCGGAAATCCTTGCAGATCTTTAGCTGGTATCTTCTCACCTGGATACCTTTAGGGATGTTCTCAGGGATAGAAGGATCCTATGAAAAGCATGAATCATCTTCAATTGGTGGTCCTGTTATTTGGATTTTTTCTGATCGGAGCGTGCGGCGAGGCAGGATCTGGATCAGGAGGCGATGAAAGTGGATCGACGGCGCAATCGGAACGTCCTGAACCTCCAGAGGAGTTTGCCAACCTGAATAACCCGCATGAAGGCCAATCGGAGGCGATCTCTGAAGGGGAGAGCCTGTACCAGGCGAATTGTTCGTCTTGCCATGGCACTGGTGGTGAAGGGGATGGGCCAGCCTCGGCGGGTCTGAACCCGAAACCGCAGAACCTTGCACAGACACAGGCGAGTTTAAACGATGGTTATCTATATTGGCGGATCTCAGAGGGAGGGCTGATGGAACCTTTTAACTCCGTCATGCCAGCCTGGAGAGGCATCCTCGAGCAGGACCAGATCTGGCAGATCGTTTCCTTAATTAGGACTTTCGAATAGCTGGCTTCTTTTAGCCCCTTGCCCAATAGATGTCTGGCGGATATATGTAATTGTGAAATTCCGGACATTTTTAGGTAAAATAAAGGATGTGAAGAAGTGGCCACCTTTCCATGACGTTAATTATCAAAAGCCCGGCATTCGCTGGGTTTTTGTCGGTATTTCCTTGTTATCGATCTTGATTTTAGTGGTTGGCTTGTGGTCCTGGTTGCAGGAAACCGTCATTCTCTATATTGCGTTCGCTCTCGCCGTACTCGGGCTGGTTTATCTGATCGCCGAACGATATCTATTTCTCCAGGCGGAGCTCGACCGGCTTGAAGACCAACAAATCGCCAGCGAGGCAGACGCCGCTCGCGCCAGCCAACGCCTGGATGCGGTGTTTCGCCTGAGCCAGAAGATCGTTGAAGCCAGCGATGAAAATGAAGTGATCGACCAGGTCTTGAAGATATCCGTCGATCTGGTCGGAGCGCTCGGTGCCTCCTTCGTACCTTTGGATGAGCGCGGTCAGCCGATGGCTGTTGTCAGTCATGGGAACATGCCTGTCCCGGTGATGGACGCCTGGGTTGAATACCTGGCATCGCCTGCAGTCAGGCACCAGTGTAACACCTGCCACAATGTCGGCGCGGTGACCGATGTGTGTCCGCTTATGGTTGCCCCTTTAATAGGAATTAATGAGCGTGAAACACCGGCAGGCATATATTGCCTTCCTCTGCGCCGCGGCGATCGTGAGTATGGCCTGTTAAACCTTTACCTCCCTCAGGGTCACCAACTCGACGGGTTAACACAGAGATTCTTACGGGCCATGCTGGACGAAACCGCCCTGGCCTTGGAAGGAGTCCGTCTGCGCCGGCGGGAGATGGCGACCTTTCACCAGCTTCAGGATATGCGTCAACGCACGGATCTGGCAGGGCTGCTCGCGAATTTCCTCGAGAACACCTGCGAAACCTTGAAGTCAGATTTTGCTTTCTTGCGAGTTTGGGAAAGCCAGGCGAATCCGCAGGCAATTACTTTGATCGAGGGGAGCTTTCCAGAATCTGCGCGAGACTTCGTTGAGAATTTACTCCAGGGGCAACAATATTCACCGCGACCGCTGGCCCTGGGCGATGTATCCGGAGATCCGGCCTCCAATCAGGATATTCGCTCGCTACTGGTCGTCCCGCTTATCCCTCAGGATGGGATAAACTTGGGAGCTGTGATCTGCGGGAATGCCCGTTCGCAGAGTTTTTCCCAACGACAGTTCATATTATTACAATCGCTTGCCACCCAGGCTGCCTTGGTAGTCCGGAATTCCCAGTTGCTGGCAGAGTTGGAATATAAAACCATGATGGCGGAGCGTACCCGCCTGGCACGCGAAATCCATGATGGGCTGGCCCAAACTCTCGGGTTATTAAAACTGCTGACTGCCCAGATGCAGAGCTACGCCGATCAGGGCGAGTGGACGCGCCTCGAGGAAACCTTACGGTCTTCCAATAAAATCCTGGCGGATGCATATCTTGACGCCCGCCAGGCAATCGATGGGCTGCGGATCACGGCTACCAAAGAAAGTCTGTCAACCTGGCTGGAACAAACCGTGGAAGAGTTTTCGGAGAACAGCCACCTGCCAGTCCACCTCGTGCATGTCCACGAGATAACCGGTCTGGCCCCAGAAATCCAGGCACAGCTGATCCGTATCTTGCAAGAAGCGTTGAGCAATATCCGCAAACATGCCGGAGCGGACCAGGCCTGGGTCTCCTGCTACGATGATCACGGCGACTTAATCCTGGAAGTAAGAGATGACGGGAAAGGCTTCTCACCCGAGGACGTTCCGGCTGCATCGCGCTATGGTTTACAGGGGATGCGAGAACGATCCGAGCTCATCGGCGCCGAGTTTCAGATTATCAGCTGCCCAACGGATGGCACAACGGTGCGAGTAAGGTTCCCGCTTCCACTCGAAGAAAAACAAATAAATGAATAAGATCAGACTCGTCGTCGTCGACGATCACGCGTTATTCAGAGCCGGGCTGGTCAGCCTGCTATCCCAAATGCCTGAACTAGAAATCGTTGGTGAAGCCAGCGACGGGCAGGAAGCCTTGCTGGTCGTGGAGCGAACATCGCCGGACGTCGTCTTATTAGACGTCAATATGCCTATCATGGGCGGGGTTGAGACAGTCGAGGCTATGCGTGAAAAGGACACCCCGCGCATCCTCATGCTGACCATTTCGAAGCACGACGAAGACTTGTTCGGCGCCATTTCGGCTGGAGCCGATGGCTACTTGTTGAAAAACTCAGAGCCTGAAGAATTACGCCGGGCGATAAACCTGATTGCAGAAGGCAAATCGGTCCTGTCACCCGAGGTAACTACCCGGGTGTTGAAGGCGGTGAGCGGAGTACAGGGTATCCCGGCAGAGATCGGCTTGAGTCCGCGAGAGATGGAAGTACTCGATTGTCTGGCCCAGGGAAAAACAAGCAGTGAAATCGCCTCCGATTTATTTATCACCGAAAACACCGTGAAAACACACGTCCGGCACATATTAGAAAAACTTGAGGCTGCTAACCGCGCTGAGGCGGTTAGCCGGGCAATTCAGCTGGGTCTGATCCGCAAATAAAATTAGCGCTTGTTTGAAAATGTAGTTCGCCGAAGGAACTGAAGAACTTCGTATCTATAAAGACAAAAGGGTGATCCGCAGATCACCCTTTTGTGTGTTTAAAATCCTCCCTTTAGGGTTTGAGTAGGGAATGACATAATAGACCCGATTTGGTAGATTTAGATTGGTTGATACTCAATATGAACCGATCTCATATGCTATGAACACCGGGAAGAAACAAGTGGAGCGTGTGCGGATTTTAATCGCCTCGAGCCATCCGCTTTTCGCAGAAGGATTGCGCAGTCTCCTCGTCAAACGTAGAGAGCCAGAAGCCTCTGTCGTTGGGATAGTATCTACCATCGAGGAGGCGATCGGCGCATTAAGAACTCTAAATCCTGATCTAATCATCGTCGATTACGACGATGACCGGGTGAACCGGGACGAGTTTCTGGCCCGATTCGTTGAAGGAGAAGGCCGGCTGCGCGTGGTTTTACTTTCCTTAAAGGAGGGAGGGAGTGAGGCGATCGTCTACGACCGGCGTTCCATGGCAGCCAGCCAAATTGAAGATTGGTTAGAGACGTGGGGTGGCTCGGAGACAATAACGCACGAAATCTCTATCCCCGTCGAAGAAAGCTTGCCGCGCAGTGAAGAATCGAAGAGGAGAGATAATATGAGACATTTTATCGCTGCTGGATTGGTTGTCATCGGTTTAATGGTACTTTTAATCCTGGGAAACCAAAGAATTGCCCTGCTGCCAATCGCTGCCAGCCGGCAGGCAGTGCCGATTGACAACCTGTTCCGGCTCCAATTCATGGTCATCATCTTCCTCTTTTCTCTGATCGTTGGATTGATGATCTACAGCGTCATTTTTTTTCGCCGGAAAGCCGGTGATGAGACGGATGGACCTCATATCGAGGGGAGTTCAACTCTCGAGGTGGCTTGGACGATCGTCCCACTCGGGATCGTACTGGCTATTGCAGTGATCGGCAGCCAGGCGCTGGGACGAACTTTAGCAGCCGACCCGAAACCATTGAGGGTGAACGTGATTGGGTCTCAATGGGCCTGGCGTTTCGAATACCCGGAACTGGGTATCCTGTCGACGGAAATGATCCTGCCGGTCGATAAACAAGCGCTGCTCATCCTGTCTTCGACAGATGTCATCCATTCTTTCTGGGTGCCCGAATTCCGGGTTAAACAAGATGCGCTGCCCGGTGATGCATTCGAACGCCAA
>DATDRQ010000059.1:0-16575 GCA_035291645.1 Anaerolineales bacterium | reverse complement strand
GAAAGATACTCAGGTCACGACGGTCAACCCGATCCACCATATGGCGCAGGCCATCCCGGATGGTACGACCACCGACCGAAATGAGCCAAACGTAGAGCAGAGCAACCGCCAGGGTCAGACGGGACAAGCGCAAGAAATGACAGAGCATCGTACTTTCCAGGTCAAAGCCATGTTTTTTGAAGTCGCCGAACATCTCTTC
The DNA here is from genome assembly GCA_035291645.1 of Anaerolineales bacterium. Classification (GTDB taxonomy): domain Bacteria; phylum Chloroflexota; class Anaerolineae; order Anaerolineales; family UBA4823; genus DATDRQ01. Next base: position 16,376 of record DATDRQ010000059.1, on the reverse strand, counting down.
CACCCACATTCTGCGGACATAAAATCGCAAACCCATCTGCAAACCGGGCAAATTAGTCGCCAGGCACCACGGTTCTTTTTCTCCGACTTTCCAATGGACCAGCAAGTTGACCGGATAAATTTCCTTGGCGGTCAGGTATCCTCTTCCCAGCCAACTGCTTTGCCCAGGCTTTTGGATATGACTACCGAACGTTTGCCAATTACTTTGCTCGTTGAACCAGACACCGGTACCGGCTTTCTGCCGCAAGACATAGAACCAGCGCCACTTGTCCAACTGTCGCAAGACTGCCACAGACCCGAACTCCTGATCCCCGACCAGAAAGACGGCGGCCCCAACAGGGAGCAAGTTGCGGACATAAGCCAACAAAGCCAACTGTTTGACTGCGCTGCTATGTCCCTTCACTTCGTTCAGGGCAAGCTCTTTTACATGTTTGACCCACGTCCAGGCGATGGGGATGGCCCGTTTCCGATAAGCCAAACAGACGATCAACAGTTGATGCCCGAAGCCAATCTTGGTCCCATCCACGATGAAACGGATTTCGCCAAGATGCTGGAACTGCGCTTCCAGCCATTGGCGAGCGATCGGCTCATACCATTCCCGCACCCGGATGGCAGGGTTAGCCAACAGCCGGCTCAGTCTGCGGGTGGTGCTCACCAGTTTCGCCGAGCCGGGGATCTTTCCGCCGATGCGGCTCAGGCACACCGAACGGCTTTGATGGATGCCAATCAGCAGCCAAGTAAAATTACGGACTTGGGTGACCCGTTGGCCCGGGCGCAGTGCTTGAATCCGCAAAAACCAGGTATGATAAAGGGAGTTGGTCGGCATGAGGTTCCTCCGGTGAAGATATTCTGTGGGAAGAACTACTTTACCCGGAGTTTCTCCGCCGATCAACTATTCTTTTGTTAAACTGTCAGGTAGCTAGGAAAATTACCGGTTTTATCTTTTCCCCATTGCATTATACAAAACAGCACGTTGGTGAAATCATGAAACAATTTAAGGACCCGGTGGTCTACGTAGAGATCCCATGTATCCGGTAAACCCTTTTCCTGTGGTGGGCGCTTCAATAATAATTTCGTGTGGTCCCATTTGCACAGACCAACTTCCAACCATTACCGATGGAGCATTGAATCCCTCTGGGCCAATAATCCAAGGAGAAAACGCTATGGGAAGCTCGCGGTTTGTGCCATCGTTTTGGCTGGTAAATACGGCAGTGTGAGGTATGCTTGGAATGAACCGAACGCGACTTGGTGCAACACCAAGTGGGGGTAATAAAAGACTCATGCAATGCGGGCCAACTTTCCGAGGGTTCCGAGATGCGACACAACGAACAACTTCAACTAACAAGGTCTCAGTTTCATCTGGTGACGCAGTCTGTAATTTTCTTGTGAGATTCGACATTTCTTTATCGGATACGTAGCCATCAGGGGTTGTGATCAACACGATTTCGCCACTCATATACCAATCACGCTGAGGGCGTTCAATAACGAATGGTTCATCACCGCAAGGTTTTATTATCTGAACGATAATTGGATGAACACCTCTGCGACGTGTCTCTTGCCAGCCCGCCGCAACTAATTCAAATGGGAGTATTCTACGGCTTAACGGAAGCTTATTCACCGAGTTCTGAATCTCATAGCGTAATAGTTCGATTGATTGTCCAATATCTAACCAATTGCCAATCTTCGCGTTAGTGAATGTGACAGGCCGGACGCCGTCCCGACCTCTTGGGATTGGCTTACCCCATAGAATCTCTGCTATCAATTCGTCAGTTGGCATATTGTGGTTAGATGAAAGCTCATATGCGAGACCTGAATATCCTATGCAAACAAGCGCACCGCGAGCCCAATAAAGAAGATTCTTATTTGAGAGTGGATCTTGAACACCGCCGCTAACCAACCGGTCGCTAACTTGCAAAATGTACTGTTTAGAGATTCGTGTGAGATGAAGAGTCATAAAAGAAGATCGATCTGACTAGTGCTTAACTGTGGTTTGGTTGCTTGCCAGAGTATGGAGCCCTATAGCCTAATCCCCAAAATTAAATATGGGTTGAGTATTTCAAAAATTATAGTATAAACGGAGAATTGTAATAATGCACCCAATAAAAAAGTATCTCGATCAGGTTCGTGATACGCTCAGCCGTTCAGCAGACGCATCGCCTCGGTTTTGCAAAAACATCCCATTTTGTTGAAAAACAACATCCACTTTGGGTTTATTTTTCTATGTGAATACCGAAGATGTGGTTTTGGGTTGTGCAATAACCTGGCGTTGATCAAGCGATCAGCCTTACAGATACACGATAATCCGGTCCCGGATCAGATCCTCAGGACGCTGGGCAAGTTGAAATACCTGAACAGTGAAGGAAATCCGAATGTGATTGCCTCGGATACCAGGCCATTTTGGATGGTTAAGATCTGCAGAGCAAATGGGTGATAGGTCCGGGTAACCTCATCGATCCGGTAAAAGGCAAACCCGGATTGCCCATTCGCACGGATATCGATGAGTCTCCAGCGGTCCTGTGCTTCACCCGACAAAATCGTTCCCCTGATGAGCGTGTGAATGGCCGGTTTTCCCTGGATCCAAAACGGCGACGGGGGCATCGGAAATGTGGCATCCTCCGCCAATAGCGAAATGATTGCCTCAATATCGGCCGATTCCCAGGCGCGAACGTAGCGCTTTAAAAGCTCCCTGGTTTGGTCATCCGGAATCCCCATTCTGATTGTATCCTGCCTCCTAGTGTTATTGCGCTGCTCCATTGTCACCCGGGCTCGGTGCATCAAGCTGGTAACAGAGGATACGGTAGTCCCCAGGTTGTCGGCAATCTCAGCCATCGACCAGTTTAAAACATCCCTGAGAATCAAGGCAGCGCGCTGGCGAGGCGGCAGGACCTGGAGGGCAACTAAGAATGCCAGGCTAATGCTCTCGTACGCATCATACCGTGCTTCTGGGTTGGAGCTTGCAGGGGCCAACCATTCCTCCGGGAACGGTTCGATCCAAACCGGTTCATTAATTTGGGGTGGCTGGGGATCAGAAGGATCCACGGGAGTGGCCGATTCCAACGGGAGGATGCGTTTTGGGCGGTGTTCCAACGCATCCAGGCAGGCATTGGTAGCGATTTTATACAACCAGGTTCGAAATGATGCCCGCCCTTCATAGGTCTCTAACCGTCTCCATGCCCTGAGGAAGGTTTCTTGTACCTGATCTTCGGCATCCTCAAGAGAACCAAGCATCCGGTAACAGTGTGTCATGAGTTCAAACCGGTGTGGTTCCGTGAGCGAGCTAAATGCATCACTGTCCCCGCTGCGTGCAGCCGCCAGGGTGTTTGCCAGATCCTCTGGAGCATCATTCACGAAGATTTTCCTGCTAACTTGGTTGCTCATCATTTACTCCCGTGAGAGCTATGATCGAAAGCCAATATTTCGCGATTATATATCTGATCGCTCCAAATTGAGCGCAAGGATTTCCACGATTTTGCCGTCATATCTATTAAATCCAATCATTTTCAGGAGGTATATCATGCGGTACATTGTTATGGTTCGTGGAAATCTCAAAGGCAGTAACGAGCAGGCCCATCAGGCTCATGATGCGACTGTGTCAATGATTTCCCCAAAGGGCAAACAGATGGGCAATACCAGCCACCAGACCTATCTGAATATCCAAAATGGCAACGAATTCTTGGCGATTGATTTCTGGGATAACCTGGAAGCAATTCAAAAACTGTATAGTGATCCGGACCTGGCAGCCGAATTTGCGAAGATGTTCGAAAGCCAACCTCAGGTAACGGTCTGGTCGGACGCCGGTTGGTTACAGTTCTGATCGGTCCGCCACCATTCGCAAAGCAGTCCAAACCTGCGACCGGCGAGCCTTGTTTCTCAGAGATACGGCTCGCCGGTTATTTCAGCTTGTGAAACGGCAGTGCGGGGCAGGCAAGGCTCGTTTGTAAATCGGTGATGACTTCATCCAAACTTCATCTTTTCACCTTATACTATTGACGTGCGCATATTGCTGGTTGAAGACGAACACAGAATATCGGCCTACGTCAAGCGCGGGCTGGAACAATCCGGCTACGCCGTGGACGCTGTTTTCACCGGACGGGACGCCCTCGACTGGGCTGAGGTCGCACCCAGTGACCTCATTATCCTCGACATCATGCTCCCCATAATTGACGGCTTGACCGTCTGCCGCGAACTCCGTCAACGCGGTGACTGCACCCCATTCCTGATGCTCACCGCCCGCGACGCCGTGGACGACCGCGTCAAAGGGCTGGACGCCGGGATCGACCGGCGGGTGTACGCGCAGTACGGGCTGACCGAGGAGGAGATTAAGGTGGTGGAGGGGAGCTCTTGAGCTATAAACTGTCATTGGCATCTCGTGTAGATCAGCCCCTTGTGGGCGTGAGGGCACGGGCACAAGGCCCTGAGCTACCGATGTTCCAAAACAGTGGCTGCGAGCGAAGCCGGCGAACTCCGTTCGCACGCAATCTCCCACCAGGATAACCGGGAGATTGCTTCGGGCGGCTGCGCCGCTCTCGCGACGACCTGATATCTTGTCTTTGCGAGGCGTTCTTTGCCGAAGCAATCCCTCTCATTAGGCCGTAAAGGAGATTGCTTCGACCAGCAAAAACGCTGGTCTCGCAACGACAAAAAAGGGGGAGCCGATCTGCTGATTGAGATGCGTGTGTGAGGGTTTACAGCCCGGCGATGGCCCCCGCCAGGGCCGTGCGCAGTTCCGGCCGGTTGAAGCGCTCCCAGGCCTGCGGGAAAGAGACCATCAGCTGGTGGCGCTCGGCGTGCTTGGCGCCCAGGTAGGCCACGATCGGCTCAGGATTCTGGCGCTCCTCGATCGGCAGCAGGGCCTGGCGCTCCTCCCACTCATCCAGGAAGGCGCGCAGGAGCTGGCAGGCGACGTCGGCGTCGTTTAAGTCGCCCAGGTGATCCTGCATGACTTTGATCGCCTCGATCACCTCCCCGGCTGATGATCCCAGCACTTCTCGGAAGAACTCCAACGTATAGCGCAGCTTCTTGAACTCGATGCGCAGGGCGTGCATTTGCTCCAGAGAAGCACTGCCCAAGACGGCCTCGTAACTGCGCACGACTCCCAGGCGGGAGTAGATCAGCTCCGGCACGACATGCCGCACGCGCGGCGGGTAGGGCATATCTACAGAGGTCTGGCGAGCCCCGGCTCCCGTGGAAGTCACAAAGGCGAGAAATTTCTCCTTAAACCGGGCGTAGTCTTTTCCATCCAGATGAGCCAGCATGGCGGCGCGGCCTTTCTCGCGCTCCGCCTTCCAGGACTCCAACAAAGGTGCAAGACCCTCGTGCTGGTCCCCCGGCAACGTCTCCAGGTAGCGCTCGGCCTTCTCCATGAAGACGTCCAGGTCGCGCACCCGGCCCAGGGCGCGGCCGGTCGCCCGCAGGCCTTTCAGGTGCTTGCGGATGACCTGGGGTTCGAAGGCCCCGTCGAAGACTTCGAAAGCCGCCCGCATGCGGCGCGTCGCCACGCGCATATCGTGCAGGTCCTCGATATCCAGCCCCGAGCGGGTGCCGTCCTCGTGGCGCAGCATGGCGGCGAAATGGAAGCCCAGCACCTTGCGCCCGGCCTCGGAGAACAGGTCATCCGGCCCGATGCCCGGGCTCTGGCGCGCCATCAACCCCTCCAGGCCGGGTTCACCAGCTACCTCCAGGGCGGGGTGATAGACGTGCACGTCCACGACCTGCCCGAACAGACCGGCCCACAGCCCGGCTTTCTTTTCGGCTGCGCGCGCGTCCGATTCTGCCGACGGCCCGCTGACCCGGATGACCAATCGATCGGGCGAGCTCTCCATGGATTGGATCGTCGTCGATTGGGTGTGAGAATCATCCAACCCGCCGGCCAGCCGCACCAGGGCTGCCAGGTAGAGCGCTTCTTTCTCGCCGGCCGGCCGGTGGTCCGAGTCGGCCACCAGGCGCCTGGTTTTGCCCTGCTGGTAGCGCAGCGCCCGCTCTACGATAGACGATTCCTCTTCATTCAGGTTCGTCTGAGGATGGGAAAGGATAAACAGGTAATCCGACCGGCTGCCCTCCTCCTGCTGGAGCTCGGCCAGGTGCTGGAGCAGGATGGCGGTCTCCAGCAGGCGGCGGTGACTCTCGGGCAGGTTGTGGACAGGCCAGGAGCGATCGAATAGATCCAGCGCCAGGTCGCGCAGGTGCTCGGCGCGCTGCAGACCGGCCGGATAGTGGCGCTCGAGGTCCGCGTAAGAAGCGATCTCTGCGGTCGGCTCCTGTGAAGCAAACGCCTCACCCGCCCGGATTTCCTCAGCCGGCTCCGCAATCGGCAGCCCCTCTGGTCGGGGGGATTCCGGCCCGGCTGGCTCATCAATTTTTATCGGCGCCTTTTCTTTCAGGGAGGCGAACATCGCCAGGCCAGTTCGTTCGAAGCGGCGGCGCCAGTAGCGCACGCGCCCTTTCGAGAGGCCGACGCGCTCGGCCACCTCCCGGGTGGGCAATCCCTGGTCATATAGCAGCAGAATCTGCGCCCTGCGGCGAACCGCAGGGTTCTCCCCGTGCATGGCCAGATCTTCGATCTGGGAGCGGATATCTTCCTGGATGAAATCTCCCATTACCGGCTATCTCCTTGCGCCCGGCTGGCGCTTCCCGATCATCTGAGACTGCACGCTCAGCAGTTTATCCCTGGGGTCGCGCTCCGGGTGCTGGTAGGTCCCGTCCGGCTGCATGAGGCGCGCTTTGAGATTATCGATGAAATATTCCGCCAGCACCTCCTGGCGCAAGTAACGGATATGGCGCGGTTCCTCGACCGGGAAGAGCACCTCGACCCGGTTGTTGATGTTACGCGGCATGAGATCGGCGCTGCCCAGGTAGATCTGCTCCTTGCCGCCGTTGAGGAAGTAATAGATGCGGCTATGCTCCAGGAAGCGCCCGACTACGCTGATCACGCGGATGTTTTCGCTGATCCCTTCTAACCCGGGACGCAAGCAGCACATGCCGCGCACGATCAGATCTACCTTGACGCCAGCCTGGGAGGCGCGGTAAAGCAGCTGGATCATCTGCTTATCGACCAGCGAGTTGATCTTGAAGATCAGGTGGCCCTGGACTCCACTGCTCTGGTGCTGGATCTCACGCTCGATCAGCCCGGTCATGCGGGCGCGCAGGTTGATCGGGGCGACCAGCAGCTTGCGATAATCCTTCTTGGCGGAGTAGCCGGTCAGGTAGTTGAAAAGGTCGGTCGAATCGGCGCCGATTTCCTCGTCGCAAGTGAACATACCGATATCTTCATAGATTTGAGCCGTCACGGCGTTGTAATTGCCGGTGGAGAGGTGGACATAGCGGCGGATGCGGTCGCCTTCCTTGCGCACCACCAGGGCGACCTTGGAGTGGGTTTTTAGCCCCAACAAGCCGTAGACCACATGGACGCCCTCGCGCTCCAGGGCGCGCGCCCAGCCGATATTGCTCTCCTCGTCGAAGCGCGCCTTGAGCTCTACCAGGACCGCCACCTGCTTGCTGTGCTCGCGCGCTTCCAGCAAGGCCTTGACCACCGGGGAATTGCGCCCTACCCGGTAGAGCGTTTGCTTGATCGCCAGGACGTCCGGGTCATTAGCGCCTGCCCGCAGGAAATCCACGACCGGGGCGAAGGAATCGTAAGGATGGTGGAGCAAGATGTCACCCTGCCGGATCGCCCCGAAGATATTGCCATCGTAACTCTCGCTCTTGAAAGGCGCCGGGAGAGCCGGCAGGAAGGGCGGGTCTTTCAGGTCATAGCGATCAACCTGGTACAGGCCCATCAGGTTGCTGACCCCCAAAGGCCCATCCATGGTGTACATGTCGTTGCGGTCCATCTCCAGGTTCTCGATCAGGATGTCCCGGATGTGCAGGGGCATTTCTTTGTTTACGGTTACCCGCACCACCGAGCCAAACCGCCGCTGGCGCACTCCCTGGGCAATGGTCTCGAGCAGGTCGAAGGCCTCCAGCTCCTGGATCATCGTATCGGCATCGCGCGTCACCCGGAAGGGGTGCGCCTCGCCAATCTCCATGCCCGGAAACAGGTCGTCCAGGTTAGCGGCGATCAGTTGCTCCAACCAGACGAAGTAGTGGTGGTGAGGCACGGTCCCGTCCCGCCGGTGGCTGCCGCTCGAACGCTTGATAGGCACCAGGCGTGGCAGGCTGGCGGGGACTTTGACACGGGCGAAGTGATCGCGTCTGTTCCGGATCACCACTGCCAGGTTCAGGCTCAAGTTGGAGATATGGGGGAAGGGATGGCCCGGGTCAAAGGCCAGGGGTGTGAGGACCGGAAAGACCACTTCGTGGAAATAGTTGTTGACGGTCTCCTTCTGGCGCTCGGTTAGTTGGGAATAATCCAGGATGTGGAGACCTTCTGCGTCCAGCCGGGGTAACAGGTCTTTACGCAGGCACTCGCGGGCCTGGGTCATCAGCAGCTGAGTCACCTTGCGGATAGCGGCGATCTGTTCGGCGGGCGCCATCCCATCCGGGGGCAGATCGACGACTCCGGCTGCCACCTGCTTTTTCAACCCGGCCATGCGGATCATGAAAAATTCGTCCAGGTTCGATCCGACAATCGAGAGGAATTTGACTCGTTCCAGCAAGGGGTTGCTCTCGTCCTGGGCTTCCTCCAGCACCCGCCGCTGGAATTCCAACAGGCTGAGCTCACGATTGATATACAGCCTGGGATCGCTCAGGTCAATCCGGGGCTCGCTTCCTTTAACAATAGACTTCTCTACAACCTTCTCGGGAACCTTCAGTGCTTCCATAACGAACTCCCTGGCATACTCTTTATCAGGCTACGCCCGGTTCTTCTTCTTTTTTGATTTCGCTTTATCGGTGACTGTTAATTTTACCTCAGCAAACGGGTCAAAGTTAAGCTCCTGGCTGAGCTTATCCACCAGAGTCTTCAGCACCTTGATGCGGGCATACAGCTTGTCGTCCCCTTCGACGACCGTCCACGGGGCGGTGACCGTGCTGGTCTTGAGCAGCATTTCATCGACCGAGGCCTCATAGGGATCCCATTTCTCACGGTTGCGCCAGTCCTCGGCGGTGAGCTTCCAGGAACGAAGCGGGTCGGAAGCGCGCGCCTCGAAGCGGCGCAGTTGCTCTTCCTGGCTGATGTGGATCCAGAACTTGAACAGGATCGTCCCGAAATCGACCAGCTGGCGCTCGAACTGGTTGATCTCCCGGTAACCGCGCCTCCAGTCCTCCTCCCTGGCGAATCCTTCGATGCGTTCGACCATCACCCGGCCATTCCAGCTGCGGTCGAAGATGGCGATCTGGCCGGCTTCGGGCAGTCGCCGCCAGAAGCGGTACAGGTAGTGGCGGGAAGCGTCTTCCCCCTCGGGGGCTGCGATCGAGTAGACGACGTAGCCACGCGGGTCCAGCTTTTCCGTGACGCGCTTGATCGCCCCCCCTTTTCCGGCCGCGTCCCAACCTTCGAAGAGGATGATCACCGGTCGCTGCTGCACGTACACCTGGTAGCCGAGCAAATGCAGCGCCACCTGGTACTTAACCTGGTCGCGCTGGTATTCATCCTTAGTCAAAGATAGGGAAAGATCGACGGTGTTCAGCATCTAATAGATCTCCCGGAAAGAAACCTGCTCTGTTTGAAAAAACTTTAGGACTTACGCAGTTGGTAGGAGAATGCGGACTCCGGACCAAGCACGGATGCGAAGATTGTCGCATGAAAAAGAACCGGCGGCAGGCAACTCACCGTCAGCCCTCCTGCGAATCGGGGATGGCTCCGGTCAGCAGACCGGCAGCCTGTTCAGCCTGGGGCTGGACCACTTCTGCACCCGGTTCTTCACCGTATGGCAGCTCCCAGGCAGCCCGGTCGGGGAGGGCGTCCATTGCTGCCAGGCGCTCTTCGAGAGCCGCGATGATCGTTTTGTAAATCTTCAGTTGGGTGAAGCGCCGGTCGGTGGCTTCGACGATGGTCCACGGCGCCCATTCCGTCTCGGTGCGCTCGAAGGCTTCCTCGTAGACCAGCAGCCAATCGTCGTAGCGGCGGTGGTGTTCCCAATCTTCGGGCAGGACGCGCCAGGCATTCAGCGGGTCCTTGGCAAGGTTCCCGAAGCGGCGGCGCTGTTCCTCCCGGCTGATGTGCAGGAAGAACTTGAGGATCAAGTACCCGTCGCTGGCGAGGGTGTGCTCGAAGTCGACGATGTCCCGGTAAGCTCGCCGCCACTCGCCCTCCTGGGTCAGGTTTTCGACCCGCTCCACCAGGACGCGCCCATACCAGGAACGGTCGAAGATGGCCCACTCGCCCCTACCCGGGATCTTGAGCCAGAACCGCCACAGCCAGGGACGCTTCTTCTCGTAGGTCCGGGCGCCGCGGATCGGGTGCAGCTTGAAACCGCGCGGGTCTAAACGCTCGGTGAGCGTCTGGATCGAAGTCCCTTTGCCGGCCGCGTCCCAGCCCTCGAAGAGCAGAATGACCGGAACCTTCGCATCCCAGGAAGCTTTCTGCAAGGCGTACAGGTGGTTCTGCAGCCTGGGCATTTCTTTTTTGTATTCTTTTTTGGCGACCTTCTTGGTGAGGTCTATCTTCTCCAGCATGTTCCGGGCTCCTTCCTGACCTGAGTCCCACAATACCCAGACTCTACCGTGGAATTCTCCCCCAAATCTGCTCGAAGTTGCTCTATTTTACTCAAATTCAGAGAAAAGGATCGATCAATCCTCACCCCGGAACCTCGACCTGGCAGCCCGCCCAAAAACCCCCAATATCACCCTCAAATTGTGTTGGTCAAGATGATGTTGCACTCATGTCGTTGCGAGCCCCAAAAAACGGCATACTCTCCGCCGTTTTCTGGGCGCGAAGCAATCTCTCTTGATTGCCGCAATCTCTCTTTTTGCCCGCAGCGAGATTGCTTCGCCGTCGGAAAACAGCACTGACTAATACAATATCACCCTCAAATGCGTAACTTCTAAAAAACCCCTTCCCAATGGAAAGTGGTACAGAGAATCCTGCCGGGAGGCATGCTGGCCCCAGCCGGTACAGTTGTAATTTGAGCGCAGCTCAGTTCCCGGTCTGCTGGTCCCCCGGCGCGCCGGCAGCCAGGACGGCCTTGATCTGCCCCTGGCGGGCCAGGTCGGTGGCGGCAGCCAGGATGCGCAGGGCTTCTTCCGGATTGTGGAAGCCCATGCTGTTCTCTGCGGCGATGAAGTCCCAGCGCAGCTGCGCCTGGCGGTGCAGCTGGCGGGCCTCCTCGAGCAGGGTCGCGTCCACACCCTGCACGGCGGAGGCCGCTTCGATGGCGGTGATCGCCGCGACCAGGGCATCCTCGGTGGCGAGCAGGGTATCGTGGACCTGGTTCTGGATGATCGATACCCGGTTGGTGACGTACTCGACATCCGTGTGGCAGGCGCCGCAGGCGGTCTCGGCGTTGAGCAGCGGGCTGCGCACGTCATGGGTGGAGAACTTGGCGGCGCCATCCCGGGTGTAGGGCATGTGGCAGTCGGCGCAGGCGACCCCGGCGTTGTAGTGGGTGCTGTCGGCGGTGAACAACTCGTACTCGGGATGCTGCATCTTGATCATCGGCGCGCCAGACTGAGGGTGATCCCAATCCTTGAAACCCAGCTCGGCGTAGTAGGCGGCGATATTTTCGATCTGCGTGCCGTCTGCCCAGGGAAAGGTCAGGTACTTCCCGTCCCCCTTGAAGTAATACTCGACGTGGCAGTTGGCGCAGACCACCGTGCGCATCTCCTGGCGGGTGAACGTGCGCCAGTCCTTGCCCTGGGCAGCCAGCGCTTCTTCCAGGGCGGGATTGGTCACGATCAGGCGCATGGTGTTGGCCTCGTGGCAGTTGGCGCAGCCGATGGGGTGGTCGATCTGTTCGCCCAGCGCGCTGAAAGGCAGCCTGTCGAAATCGACCATGCCCATTTCGTCCCATAAACGGGGGTTGTCGGCGGACTTGCAAGAATAGCAGGTTCCGGGCGTCTTCTCGTTGACCCGCTCGGTGGCGCGCACGTCTTCCAGGCTGTTGAGGTGGCCGCGCTCCTCGTTGTAATCTATGCTGAAGCCGTAACCGGCAAACAAGGTCAGCAGGCGCGGGTCCTCCTCCAGTTTGGAGATTGGATTGGAGCCGCCAAAAGCCGTGCGTTCGGTATTGTTCAGCGTCTTTTGCAGCGTGGAGTACTGGTTGGGGTAGTTTACGCCCCACTTGGCCGAATCTGGTTCCATCGGCGTGATCTCGACCAGCGGGGTAAGGCCGCGGTTGGCAGCCGGGCGGGAACTGACAAAGTACAACAGCCCGACCACGACGAGCGCCAAAACGAGGATGATGCTGACCAAGATCCACATGGATTTAGAGGTCATTTGTTTTCCTCCTTATGCTGGTAAGGTAAGAGCGAGATCCCGCGCTCGCCGTGAGCGACTGTGCGGTGGCACTCGAAGCAGTAGCGGTCCCCATCCATCAGGCCCTCGTTGGTGCTGGCGATCGTTGCAGCATGGCAGCGCTCGCAGTTCTCCTGGACTACCTCTCGGGAGGACTCCCTGGCGCGGATCGCGTCCGGGATGTGGCCCAGCGTAAAGGCAGAGACGTGGCGGAAGCCGGATTGAGCTTTAACGAGATATTTGGGGATGAATGCGTGGGGGGTGTGGCAATCACCGCAGGCGGCCCACTGCTTGTGCCCGCCGTGATACCAGCCCTCGTAGACGGCGTCCATCACGTGGCAGTTGTTGCAGGTGGTAGGGTTATTTCCGAGGTAGGCGGTGAAATCGGTGACATACATCCCCATCCCAATTACGACTGCCAGCGCAGCGATGCCTGCGAAGAGAGCAAATTTCATCTGCGAACCCTTTCGGATACGTGCCGGATCAAGCCATTAATCCGGCATTAATGCTACCATCCTTCGGAATTATAGGAAGTGACTTTTATCACATTCGGCGGGGAGAATATGGCAGGGAAAACCGGTAGATTAAAGGTTGCGCAGGCTGCACCTATCCGAAGTCCCACCTGCAGCCGTTTGTGCTCAGGTCACATGCACGCTTGAACCATGCAGCGTCTTTTCGACTTCGATGCGGGTTGGGAAAGCGTCCTTTAGCTCGTCGATATGGGTGATGACCAGGATTTTAGCGAAATCCGGGCGGACGGAATTAATGGCCTCGATCAGGCGCTGGCGGCCCAAAGCATCCTGGCTGCCAAAGCCTTCATCGATAACCAGCGTCTGCAGGCGAGCGCCAGCCCGCTGGACCAACACCTCGGAAAGGGCCAGGCGGATGGCAAAGTTGACGCGGAAGGCCTCGCCGCCGCTGAACAACTCGTAATCACGCGCTCCGGCGCCGTCGCTGATCTGGATGTCGAGCGTTTCCTTCAGATCCTCGCGGCGTTTATCTTTATAGGCCGCCTGGGTTATGAAGCGTACCATCATGGTCCCTTCGGTCAGGCGGTTCAGGATCTCGTTCGCCTTGAGTTCGATCTGCGGAAGCGCCTGCTCGATCAGCAGCGCCGGGACGCCATCCTTACCAAAGGCGCGCTCCAGCTTTTTGAGCTGCGCTACCTGGACCCCCACATGCTCGCGTTCGGTTTCCATCTCCTTGCGCCGGAGCCTCTGATCGTCCAGCACGAGGACCAACTGCTGGGCATGGCCGACCTCGATCCGCAAACGATTTTCCTTTTCCTTCGTCTCGAGCAGTTCCCGCTCAGCGGTCTCCAGATCGGGCGCCTGTCCCCGGGCGGAGGACAGGGCGTTTGCCGCCTGCTGGTGCTCCTCCTGCTGGCGGACCAACTCCGCCTGCAGCCCGCTGGCCTGGACTTCGAGTTCGGCGATCTCCCGGTCCAGGGGGGTCAGGGCGGCGCGGGCCTGTTCCAACAGGCGCATCTCACCTTCCGCCGCCCGGCCCTCCGACTCGCTGCGCCGGTCCGCGTCGTGAGCAGCGGCATCATATCCGATCGCCTTCAGGTCGGCGTCGACCTCTGCCAGCAGGGCGCGCGCCTCCAGGGCATAATTATCGGTATCGAGCCGTTCGGCGAGCTCCGCCAGGCGCGGAGCAAGGTTGGCCTCCCATTCCTGCTGCTGTTCTTCCACTCCTTCCAGCCTGGTGGTCAGGCGGGCGATGGCCTCCCGCTGGTTGCGCAGCTCAGTCTCCGCCGGAAGAAGTTGCGCCACCTGCTCGTTCAAGTCGCGGATTTCCTGCTCGAACTGTTCGATACCTTCTTTGTTGAGGCGGAAGCGATCGCCCAGCCCCTTCCCCTCGGCGGTCAACGATTCGATCAGAGCGGAGCGTTCGGACTGGGCCAGCGGTTTCCCGCAGATAGGACAGGTGGCGCCTTCCACCTGGGAGAGCTGGTCGATGCGCACCTTGAGCTCGTTCATGTCGGACTTCAGGCGCGGGTTCTCGGCTTTTGCCTCGGAAAGGCGATCCTGAGCCATCCGGCGCTGCTCCTCAATATGACCCCGGCGGGCGATCTTGGCCTCTGCTGCAGCCGCCTCGACCGCGGCCGCGGCGATCTGCGCCTGCAGGTCCACAGCCTGGACCCGGCCGATCTCGATTTCTTTTTTTCGGTTCTGGAGCAGCTGCAAGTCCCAGGTCAGCGTATTCCGGGCAGCATTGATCTCGTCCAGCGGTACCTGGCGGCGCTTCTCATGCTCTCGGAAGCGAGCTGCGACCTCCTCCCAGCGCTCCAGCCTGGCGCGCGCCTCCTGCCAGTTGCGATAGGCGGCCTCGATCTCCGCCTCCCGCGCCAGCAGGTCGGCGAAGCCATGGCGTTCCTCCTGGCGGGTGGCAAGCCGGGAGAGGACCTCGTCCCGGCGCTGGGTGGCTGCCCCCAGCTGGCGAGAAAGAGTCTCGACCAGCTTGGCCTGCTCATCCAGGGTGGCTATCACGCGGCGCATGCTCTCCAGCGAAGCCTCCAGGACAGCCAGCGACCTGGAATACTGATCCAGGTCTGCCTGCAACCTTTCCAGGTTTGCCTTGCGCCTGTCTTCCTCGGACAGCTCGGCGTCGATCTCTCGCAGGCGACCATCAATAAAACTGATCTGGTTGTCCAATGTTTTCCGCCGGTCACCCGCTTTCTGGCGGTAAGCCTCCCAGGTATCCAGACCCAGAATGCTGCTGAGGATCCGTTTTCGATCGGCTGGGCGCTGTTGGGTGAACTGATCGGCTTTCCCCTGTAAGAAGAAGGAAGCGTTCACGAAAGTCTCGTAGTCCATCCGGAGAGTCTGCTGGATGCGCGCTTCGGTATCACGCAATGAGCGCTCGGTGAGGGGTTTCCAGGCCCCTGGTTCTTTGAGCGAAGCAAGGGGATCGGAGGCCGGGTCTTGATGAATGTGGAATTCAAGCAGGGAAGTCTTATCGCGCGGCTTGGCACGCCACACACGGTAGTGGTTGCCCTCATAGGAAAAGACCAGGGCGACCTGGGCTGTATCACAATAGGCGTTGATCAGGGAATCGTCCTTCTTGCGGGCCTGTCCGAACAGAACCCAGGTGATCGCATCGAGCAAAGAGGATTTTCCGGCTCCATTAGGGCCGGCGATACAGGCCAGCTCAAAACCTGAACAGTCGAGTTCTACCGGGTCACGGTAGGAAAGGAAACCAGAAATCGTCAAGAAGAGAGGAATCATGGTAGTAGGATGTCCTTACGGCCTGGTTCATCCCTGTATTCAAAGACCGTGCGGGGATTATAACAAAAGGAAGGCAGCCACGCCGCTCCCGCAGGGGCTATCGATGATTAAAAGTGGGTTCATTCTCCGTAGCAGACGCAGAATGAACCCACCTCCCCGAGGATCAAGATGATTTAAACCTGCAAGTAAAGTGAGAAATCCCTGCCCGGCAGTTACTCCCGCCTGACAAACAGCCGGACGTTATCAGGTTTATAGGCCTCGATCGCTTCGATGAGAACCGTCCAGACCCCGGGTATGGGATCGGCGATCACGATCCGCTCCGGCGCGCTCGAGGTGGCCCCATCCTTAGTAACGAGGATGCCATAAGGGTCGAAGATTAGCATATCGAAGTCGCTGGTGGGATAGTAGCGCCAGTCACGGTTCCAGACCAGGTCAAATATCGCGCGGGTGACGCCCGGCTCGATCGTGACCGGAATCTTGACCACATCACCCCATTTGAGCTCCTGGTTGAGCAGGCGCTGTCCGGTCCGCTTGTACTCGTTCACCCGGGTGATGCGCACCTTGAAGCTGACCGGATTCTGGTTCGAATAATCTCCAGCCAGGGAGAGTTTCATTAACCCGCGTTCGAGAGGTTGGGGATCCCGGGCCTGTTTGGCGACGGTCCAGGGACCGTCTTCAATCGTTATCGTGAAGGATTTCTTATCCTTATAAGGATACCAGTAGAAATAGACGGGATGGGGATGACCGGATCGTTTGGCGCTCTGGACGTGAACTTCCAGTGCATTTCCCCAGTGAGCCCTGGCAGAGTTATTTGGG
>DATDRQ010000058.1:0-6809 GCA_035291645.1 Anaerolineales bacterium | reverse complement strand
TTCGCTCTGGACGTTGGTGTGACAGCCAGTGCACAATTCCACGTTCACTTCCAGGGCATGGACGTTGTGGCAGTCCACACAGGTGGAAGCGGGCGGGACGTGCACCAGGCGACCGTTGTAGGTCTGGCCTTCGTACTCGTAAGCGCCCTGGGCTTCCGTGCCGTATAGCGTGGCGCCGGCGGCGAAGTAGTGCGGGTTGCGGAAGCTGATCGCCTCCGAGACCTCGTCGTCGCCTACACCGGCTCGATCGATGGTGGAGTCTACAGACACCTTCGACTCACGGCCCTGGTGGCACAGCGTGCAGATGTTGCTGTCAGGGTTGCCCGTGTCGAGCACTGCACCGCTGGGGAACTTGACCTGGGTAACTTCACGACGCGTGAAGGTGGTCAGGTCATTGTGGCAGGTAGCGCAGTTCAGCCCACTAGAGGGGTGCACAGCCACGTTGCGGCCGGTCACGCCATCGCGGTTGGCGGCGGCTTCCTCCAGGAAGACCGGCAGTCCGGAGGCGCTGTGGCACTTGGCACAGTCACCCGGGACCATGCCATCCTCATCCCAATGCCGGAACGGCTCCTCGGAAGAGGCGAAGTGGCCGGCGTCGACGCGGTTCAGCACAGCCAGATCGACCGGGCTGGAGACCTTGGCGTTCAGGTCCTCGATCGAGTCGTATAGCAACTCGACGATATACTTGCCGCCGTGGGCGAAGGCGCCGGGGTCCTTGACGGAGGTCTGGTAGTTGTAAGCTGCCTTAAGCAGTCGGCCGGTCCAGGCGTTATAGCCTTCCTCGCCTTCGTCAACCGCGCCGTTGGCATTGGCATCGGCGAAGAAGTACGGGTAAGCGGCTGGGTCATAGACGATCGCCGTACCTGCCACTTCACTGGCATAGGCCTGGATGTTCTGCAGCAGTAAGCCCTGCAGGCCTTCGATCTCGGACTTGACCGGCTCGGTCACATCGCCGTCGCCGTCGTAGTCCTTGAGCGAGCCAGCCATGCGGATCTGCTCGACATCCTCGACACTGGCAACGCCGGTGTGGCAGACCGAGCATTCGTCAACCTTTACTTCGAGGGTGTGCGGGTTGTGGCAGGCCTGGCAGGTGTCGTAGCCGGCGACATGGTCGAAGCGGGCGTCGTAGGTCTTGCCGTCGTACTCATAGCCACCCTTGACTTCGGTCCCCAGGCGGGTGGCCGCAGCCGCAAAGTAGTGGATGTTGAGGAAGCCCTGGTCGGCATTGGGCGTGTCCATGTCCTCGCCGAAGGTTTCGGCGATGCCTTCATCGACCTGGGCCTTGGAGGCGCGGCCCTGGTGGCATTCCATGCAGCGGGCCTGGTCGCCCAGGTTGGCGATCTCGATCCCGGAGGGGAAGACCACACTGCTCTTGGTCAGGGTGACCTCGTTGTGGCAGGCGACGCATTGCACGGTGGTGCCGATGGGAGCCGGGGCATCCACGACGTTAGCAGCGCTGCCATCCGCACCGACATAGTCTTGATAGCCGGGCGTGCTGTGGCACTTGGCGCAATTTACCGGAACCTCCACCGGATCATCCTCATTCCAGTGGTTGAAGGCCTCGGCAGTCACGTCATTGTGCGGTGAGGCAGCCCACAAGTCGAAGAAGGGGACTGCGACCTCAGGCTCTTCCGGAACCGCTTCGGTGGCGACCGGGGCCTCGGTCGCTACGGGGGCCTCCGTGGCGACCGGCGGCTCGGTCGGGGCCGGAGCCTCCGTCGGCGCCGGCGCCGGTTGGCACGCTACCAGGGCCATGGCAGCTACCAACACGAGCAATCCTATCAACAGAATTTTTAACCTCATAGCATTCTCCTTGTGTGTATCGCGATACACAGATTTTCAGCAACGTTCAGGGGCGAAACCCTCTCTTCTTAATACTTCAGACGCAACCTCCTTTCTCCTTTCTTCTTTCTTCATCATTGGGTTAACTGTAACCTCCCGGCGAGAGTTGGTTCGCCAGGCACCTTAATTGGGGTGTTTACCCTATGTTTTATACCCCAATTATGAGCAGAGGATTAGTGGCGAATGTCACGATCAAGGATATGACATATGTTATCGCAGATAATTCCTGATGGACATTCTCCAATCTAAATCATGGATTGGCTCAACTATCCAGATTTTCCCGGCGAATCATTTAATTATCCGGTGCTCCAGCCGCAATCCAGTCCAGGATCAGCTGAATTGCAGACTGCGGTATTTTGCCAGCCGGCGGCATGATGGTTCCCTCCGAATGAGTGCCCTGGATCTTTTGCACCAGCAAGCTCCCAGGAACGTCTCCGGGGATAACTACGGGGGCGTGATCGCCGGACTCCATGACCGCCTGATAACTGGTTGCGTCCCAACCTCCCAAGGTGCCATGGCAGCCGATGCACTCCGCCTCAAAGATCGGCATTACCTCCGCGGAGAAGGAGACGGCTCCGGGTTTGGCGGTGGGCTTGGTACCCGTCGATTTGAACTGGCGGATCAGCTGCACCAGACTCTGGATTTGCTCGGCACTCAGGACATCGCCCCAACCGATCATCGGCGTGGCTGCATGCCCCAGGTTGATGATGTTGAATAGCTGTTCATCCGATCGAGTCGCCTGAAACTGAGGGGTTTGGAAGGACGGCCCAATGCCGCCCTCGCCGTTCGGGCCATGGCATTGGGCGCATAGATCGGCGAAGATTTGGCTGGCGTCCAGCGAAACCGTGTCTGGATGGGCGACCTGAACTTCTGGCGGCAGCTCTACGGGGGGTCTATCCTCCCAGGCCCGGATGAAGGCAACAATTGCATCGATCCCTTCGTCATCCAGAGGTCCGCCATACGCGCTTCCGAAGGGGGACATGCCAAAGTTGGGCTGGCCCTGGGCGATAATCTCCCTCAGGGTGAAATCATCGCGTGTCTTAAGATACTCGCCGGTGCTGATCGGGAAGATGATGTCCCCTTCCCGGGTTGGGTTGGGGCCGCCCTCCCCGAACTGCCCATGGCACGGGGCACAGTTCTGGCTGAACAGCTGTTGGCCGACCTCCACCGACGTCCCTTGAGCGGCTTCCAGGGTGTAGGCAACCAGGGCATCCAGTTGCTCCGGTGTGAGCACCTGGCCCCAGACTGGCATCGTTTGGTGTTCGCCGCCCTGAGCGATGATCTCTTTCGCCGCTTCAACATTCTCTGCGCGAGGTATTCGGTCCCCATGACAGGAGGAGCAGTAATTCTGAAACAGCGTCTGCCCCGCGGGTACTTGGGCCGGGTCTGTTACATACCGGGCCAGAAGATCCAGCTCGTTCTCACTTAACCGTTCCTGCCAGGAAGGCATCTCGAGGTGCATACCCCCCTGACTGACAATCGCCCGTAGATCCTCTTCGCTGCCGGAAAAACTCACCGCTTTGCCGTGACAAGGAGAACAATTTACGGCGAACAATCGCTGCCCATCCGGAGCGACCAGGAAATTTAGCAGCTTGGCCTGGCTTTCGCCGCCAAGCGATTGCGACCAATCAGTTACTTCGACCTCGGCATGTGGCGGATAGCTCTGACCCTGCTCGATCGCCTTTCTCAATTCAATCGGATCGCTGGCGACCAGTTCCCCTACCTCATGACAGGTTGCGCAATTCTCGGTAAATAATTTGCTACCGCCGGGAGAAAGGATAAAGCCGGCTAGTGCATCGATCTGGTCGGTAGTCAGATCACCGCTCCAGGCAGGCATGCCTTCGTGTTTTCCCTCGGCGATAACATCGTGAAGGTTTACCCCGGCAGGGACTGCGATCGAAGGGCCGTGGCAGGGTGCGCAGTTCTTAAGGTACAAATCAGCAGTCTGATCCCCGGAGGCAGCCGCCACCGGGGGTGGGGCTTCTAAGATCGATTGAACGGTTAAGATAAGCACGCCAAGGACCATCAATAATGTGATGCCTGTTACCCAGGGCCGTCTCAGGAAGTGCCGGTATGGCGACCGATCCAGGAAAGGCAGGGTAATTAATAGGAGAATAGCCAGGGATGGCAGAACAAATACTCCGATCACCTCTAAATTGCCAGGGAAATATTTCAACAGTTGGAACAGGAAAAGAAAATACCACTCCGGGCGGGGCGTATAATTGGCGTCGGCCGGGTCTGCCTGCTCTTCCAGGGGCGCACCTAGGAAGTAAGTCAAAGCCACCAGGATCAAAAAAATAACCAGGGCAACCAGCGCGTCTTTAATAATAGCATCCGGGAAGAAGGGGACCCCTTTCTCTTTCGCCTTCTTGTAACCCTGCAGGTACTCTTGCTTCTCTTGCTCGTTCATCTGTCACTCCTCGCGTTTGGGAACCGCGCTAATCCCTATTCGAATAACGAGATAGATGTGAAGAGCTACAAGAAGTATCAGAGCAGTCGGCAATACCCACACATGGGTGCCAAAAAAGCGCGCCAGGGTAATGGCAGAGAGATCCTCCCCCCCGCGCATAATCCGCAAGATAGATTCCCCTACAACCGGTGCGACGCCTGCAATCCGGGTGCCAACCGTGGTAGCCCAGTAGGATTTTTGATCCCATGGGAGCAGATAACCTGTAAACCCAAAGCCAAGGACAATCAAGAGCAGAAAAACTCCGCTGAACCAGGTCACTTCTCGAGGGAATTTATAAGCCCCATACAAGATCACCCGGATCATGTGCAGCACCGCCAGGACCACCATGGCGCTCGCCCCCCAGTGGTGCAAGCCCCGGATTAACCAGCCAGCTGGCACCTGCGTGGTAATGTACTGGACGCTATCATAAGCATGGTCGGGAGTCGGGACATAGTAGATAGTCAGCAAGATTCCGGTGAAGATCTGCAGGAGACCGACGAAAAGGGTGGCGCTGCCGAGTGTATACAGCCAGTTCACCTTCGGCACCTTTCGGAGGAAGATAGCCTCCCATACTTTACGCCAGCCCAGCCGTTCGTCGAGCCAGTTCCCAACCTGTACCGCCATCTCAACCTCCTACCAAAATGAACAGCTGGTCGTTTTCAACCCTGGTTTCATATCGGTCAAGAGGCCGTGGCGGTGGACCGGAGATAACGAGGCCCTGGCTATCGAAAACACCGTTGTGGCAAGGGCAGAAGAATTGCTCTGATTCTGGAATCCAGCGCACCCGGCAACCCAGGTGTGTGCATATATTGGATAAGGCTGAAAAATCTCGGCCGTTTTCCGTGATCACATAAGCCGAGATTTCTGCCTCACTTACGATCCAGCCGGTCTGGTTCTCCACGACTGTTTTAAAGAGCGAAGGATTGCCAATTTCAACTTTCGAGGTAGAACCAAGCCGGACCCAGTTCTCGCTCTTGGTGCGTTGGAGCGAAGGGCCGATGATATAGGCCAGGGCGGGTATGGCCAGAACAATACCCATGAAACCCCCGATCGCCCAGGTGGCAATGGATAAAAAGCTTCGCCTGCTTAGCTGGTCCTCTTCGGTCATCCCTGTCTCCTTAAGTAATGAAACAAGAACCAAGAGACGATTAGAGAAATGATATAAAAACCGGGCGCGTTATCTAGCTACAATTTAAAATCCTTACAATTGTCCCGAATATTGGGATTCGGGTTGGTGTGCTACTGGGTCGCTCCAGCCTCGATCCATGCCCGTACCATTTCTAACTCTTCGGGGGTCAACTGCCCAAAATGCGCCAGGTCGCCGCTTTGCATTTGAATCAGCAGGCTGTCATCTACATCTCCAGGGACAATCGCAGGACCGTTTGTGCCGCCTTTAAGCACCCCCTCATAGCTGGTCAGGTCCAGATCCTGAAGGCCAGCGCTGGCGCCATGGCACCCGCCGCAGCGCGCCTGGAACAGTGGACCGATCACGCCTGAATAGGTGACCGGGCCGCCCGCCGGGGTGGGTAGAGGCGTCGGTTCGGGGGGCAGCTGCGCCAACAGAACCTCACGTAGCTGCGGCGCGTCGAACCCGGCATACTCCCAGACGTTCCCGTGACAGGCGCTGTTCGAGCAGAAGGAGGTGTTGTCTGTCCCGCCGGGGTTGTCCGTCGTGTGACAGTTGGAGCAGGTCTCGTTGAAGGCCGTGTGGTGCAGGCTGATCCAGTTGGCATTCAGGTGGGATTCGGGCTCCGGGCCGCGGCTGATTTCCAGGTCAGATACGAAGTCCGATGGACCGGAGACAACCGGGATGGAATGGCACAAGTTGCACTCCAGGCGAATCGCCTGCTCCTCCTGGTTCAGGTGCTTGCCATCATGGCAACGGAAGCAGCCCGGCGAATCCTTATGACCGATGTTGTTCGGGTGAGTGGTCCAGTCAGATTTCTGTTCTGGAAACACACTCTGCTGGTACCTCTCCTGGACCAACTTTACCGCACCATCCACTGCGTCCTGGTTCTGGGCGTAATAATCCGGATAATAGGTCTGGTAGAAACCGGTCAGACCTGAGATTGCGTTCACACCCATCTCTACTGAGTCATAAGGGGCCCCGTACACCGCCACGGCTTCGCGGCGGAATTCGGGGATATCCTCAGGAATCAGACCTTTTGCCAGCAGGTCGTCGATGGTGTCCTCCGGCGTATTGACCCGGTGGGTGATGCGGTTATGGCAGGTGATGCAGTCCATTTCCTTCAGGTCGTCCACATTAATCATGGCTGGATCCAGGTCGGATTCCACATCCACATACTCTGTTACCGAGCCATCCTCGTTGTATACGCGCACATACGGGATTTCCTGCTGTTCGGGATCATCAGACAGGTATTCCACTTTGTTTTCGATATGCCAGTGGATGCCCCGCCCGAGCCCTTGCCGCTGGCTGCCGCCGCCTGTCTTTAGCACCAAGAAGGTGGATAGAGGTGTATTGGCTTTGTCCGGCAGAAAGGATTTCACCTCGCGCAGG
>DATDRQ010000057.1:0-10116 GCA_035291645.1 Anaerolineales bacterium | reverse complement strand
GGCCAAATATGCGGCCAGGTTAGCCAGGCCGCCCTGCAATAGTTCTAACAGGAAAGAAAGAACACCCATCCTTTACTCCTTTAGGATGTTGACAGCATAGAAATTAGCGTGCCCCGCTGGACGGTGAGATGAGGCTCGGCCGCGTCTTTGACCCGGATGATGTGCACCTGGTCAGGAGAGAGGGTCAGAAAACCGGGCTGGCGGCGGAAGGTGAGCGTAAGGGCCTGTGGATTCCACGAAATGACGCCGGGCAGCGCAGCCAGGTAGGGCAACACCTCGTCGATGGGGCGGGAAGGTTTGCCGACCACGATGATCTTGCCGGGCTCGGCCAGGCATGGAAGTATTCTCGTCAGGCTTATGGCACCAAGGAACATTTTATTTCTTGAATAAATTGCTGCTTATCTCGACTGCTCCCGAACCGGGCGGCTGTATAATCACTTTTCAGCCGCCCTCGAGCAGCTCGCGGGCTTTGCCCTTAAAATGATGCTTGAGAAAAACCAGCGCAGCCTCGGCATCTTCATCGAGCAGGATGCGTAATAACTCGATGACATCCTTATCGTCAAGCGTAATAATCAGACTTTTCTTCACGGTTGTGCACCAGTCCAGTCATATGGCATTTACCTGACGCGCTGGATCAGGTCACCACCAAGGGTAGGCTGCCTGGCTCCCGGTCGGCGCATTGCGGGCATTCGCAAGAGGGGTTATTTTCCGTATTGACGAGTTCGGTGACATTTTCGGCGGTGATTCCGCTCAGATGGGCGGCGGCCAACACCAGGTCTAAAATAGAGTCGTTTGCCAACCGGTAATATACGAAGCGGCCATCGCGGCGATCTTGCAAAATCTCTGCTTTGCGGAGGGCCATCAGATGTTGGGAGATATAGGCCTGCCGCCAGCCGAGAGCGGCTTCAAGGTGGCAAACGCAGGCTTCGCCCGTTCCAATGGTGAGCAAGATGGCGATGCGGGGAGGAGAAGCGATGGCCTGGAGCGGCGAGGCGATTTGAGCGGAAAGCTGGGTAAGAGATTGTCTTTTCATATTCTAAAATCCGAATATATTATAGCGACATATTCTCTGCGGTGAATATGACGATTGTCATACCTTCCAGCGACATATTTCCTATCCATGCATGCTGCGCCCTCGTTTTTTCGGTGATAGCGAGCAGAGGTACGTTCGTTCAGGAACAAACCCGGATGGAACCAGCCAGGGTGCTATTTGGGTCGAGGCCTGAAAAAAAACCAGGCAGCCGATCGAAAGGCTGCCTGGTTCAACCAATCGATTAATCGAGGAATCGGTCAGGTAACCTCGTGGGCGGCGCAGCTGCGCATCCAGCCGCGCCCGTCGCGAGCGATGAATCGGTCGGCTTCTGCGGGACCCCAGCTGCCCGGTTGATAGATCGATAGCCGGGGTTCCTCGCCATCGAGGCCGGCGATGATAGGGTCGATAAACTCCCAGGCCAGCTCGGTCTGGTCGGCGCGGATGAACAGCGAGGGATCGCCGTTCAGCGCGTCGAGCAGTAAGCGTTCGTAAGCATCCGGCAGGTCCTCCATCTGGAACGAGTCCCGGTAGTGGAACTCCATGTTCACGGAACGCATTTCGGCGATTGTGTCGGGCACCTTGGCTTCGAAGCGCAGGTGGATGCCCTCATCCGGGGCAATGTTGACCACCAGTACATTAGCGTTCAAGCGCGGGTCCGGCGGAGAAGGGAACATGCGGTGGGGCGGGCACTTGAACTGGATAATCACCTCGGTGCATTTCTCCGCCAGCTTCTTGCCGGAGCGCAGGTAAAAGGGCACGCCCTGCCAGCGCCAGTTATCGATGTAAGCGCGCAAGGCGGCATAGGTTGGGGTGCGCGAGTCCGGAGCGACCTTGGGCTCTTCCCGATAGCCGTGGTACTGTCCATAAAGCACAGCTGTCTTCACTTCCTCGGTCTCCATTGGTCGCAGGGAATTCAATACCTTGACCTTCTCCTCGCGCAGCGATTCGGGCGCGTAAGTCGCCGGTGGTTCCATCGCGACCAGGGTCAGCAGCTGCAGCAGGTGGTTCTGGAAAATGTCGCGGACCACGCCAAATTTATCGTAATAGCCGCCGCGGCCGTCGATCCCCTCCGCTTCCGAGACCGAGATCTGGACGTGGTCGATATAGTTGCGATTCCAGAGGGGTTCGAAAATACCGTTGGCAAAGCGGAAGACCAGCAGGTTCTGGACGGTATCCTTGCCCAGGTAATGGTCGATGCGGTAAATCTGGCGTTCGTCCAGGAGATGGTGCAGCTCCTGGTTCAGCGCCCGCGCCGATTCGAGATCGTACCCGAAGGGCTTTTCGATGACCAGGCGGCGCCACCCTTTCGTCTCGGCAAGCATCTTCGCCCGGTACAGGCCGTGCACGATGGTCGCGTAGAACTCCGGGGAGGTGGACAGGTAGTACAGGCGGTTTGCCGGCCCTTTTTCCAATTTTTCCAGCCTGGTAGACAGTTCGTTATTGTTCTCCGGATCGTTAAAATCTCCCGCATCATAATACAGGTGCCGGGCGAACTCTTCCCAGCTATCCGCAGAGAAATACTCGGCGAGAGCCTTTGTGGCGCTCTCTCTCAGATTGGATCGAAAAACCTCGTTATCCCAGGGGCGGCTGGCCGTGCCGAGGATCTGGAATTTCTCGGGGAGCCGTTGCTTGCAATACAGGCTGAACAGCGCCGGGATCAGCTTGGTTTGGGAGAGATCTCCGGTCGCTCCGAAGATGAGCATGGATGTGGAATCCGGCATCACTCCTCCAATCGTATGACGGCGTGGCCGCCGAACTGCGCCCGCAAGGCGGACAGCAGCTTGTCGGAAAAAGACTCTTCCTGGCGGGAACGCAGGCGCTGCTGGAGAGAGATGGTGATGACCGGGGCGGGGACGTCCAGGTTGATGGCCTCGAAGGCGGTCCAGCGCCCTTCGCCCGAATCCGCCACCCAGCCTTTGACCGTTTCCAGGTGCTCATCCTGCGCCAGGGCTGTCGCAGCCAGGTCGAGCAGCCAGGAGCGCACCACGCTTCCATGACGCCAGACCTCGGCGATCTGCGCCAGGTGCAGGTCGAACTCCACCTTGGCGTTCAGGATGGCGAAGCCCTCGGCGTAGGCCTGCATCAGGCCGTACTCGATGCCGTTGTGGATCATCTTGGTAAAGTGACCGGCGCCGCTGGCCCCGACGTGCCCCCAGCCTTTCTCAACGGTGGGCGCCAGGGTTTCGAAGATCGGCCGGTGGCGTTCCACGGCGCCAGCCTCGCCGCCGACCGTCAGGCAGTAACCTGCGTGCAGCCCCCAGATGCCCCCGCTGGTGCCCACATCCAGGAAGTGGATGCCCTGTTCCTGCAGCAGCGTCGCCCGGCGCTGGCTGTCCTTATAGTAGGAATTGCCGCCATCGATCAGGGTATCCCCAGGCGAGAGCAGCTGCGCCATCGCCATGAGGGTCTCCTCCGTGATCTGACCGGCGGGCAGCATCAACCAGACGGAGCGGGGCGGCGCCAGCCATGCGACGACTTCCTGGAGGGAATAAGCCCCCTGCGCGCCCTGCGATGCGGCGCTACGTACCGCCGTCTCGAGCACGTCGTAGACGACGAGGCGGTGCCCGCCTTTCAACAGGCGGGTGGTCATATTGGCCCCCATCTTTCCCAGCCCGATCATGCCAAGATCCATTGAGGTTCTCCTTGACGAAAAGGATACACCCCCTGGCTTGATCTTACCTCAAGCCTGGGCTATTTGCCCGGGGGATTGAGTTCCTGGTTAGGGTTTGTCGCCGGCAAGCAAAGTAGGAGCGCTGGCCTGGAAGACTGCCTGCGCATAGTCTAATAAGCGCTGCTCGGCCCGGTCGTCGCCTACCAGCTCCTGGTAAGGCAGCAGGCTGCCCTGCCAGCTCCCGGTGAACCAGCGCGCCCCGCCTGGGAGCGGTTTGTCCAGCAGATGCTCTGCCTCAAACGGCCAGGGGTTGGAGTAGAAATAAGGCTCCGGGTGGCTGGACTCCCCGGGAGAAAAACCCAGGTTGAGCTGCGCCGGGTAGCTGCGCGATACCCCCTTCTCCGACAAAGTGACCTGCCGTGTGCCGAACCATTCGAACGCCAGGTCGAAGCCGTGCGGCCACAGCTGCACCGGGCCGCGCTCCCCGCCCAGCCTGGCGCGCTGGAGGTTGAAGACCCGGTCGGCGTTGACCAGGGCGGCGAAGTACTTCTGCGCGGCGGCCGGGTCGTAGGTGGCAGGTTCGCGGCCGCCGGCTTTCTCCAGCGCGTATACGCCTTCCAGGCCCAACCCGGCGACAGCTTCCAGAAGCCGGTCACGGAACTGTGCTTCGCTCAACCCCGCCAGCATGCTGAACTCGAGGGCGTCTCCGCGGCTGGTGAGCAGCAGCACCTGGTGGCGGTGCAGGTCCATTTTCAGGCAGAAGATGCCGCCGTCCGGCAGAGCCATGTTGTCGGTCACCAGCCCGTCGGGGTGGACCTTCAGGCTGATATGCCACCACTGCGGGTGGGCGATGGCGTGCGCGCGCGGGATGAAGGCAACCGCTCTGGCATAGCCGTGTAAGGCATCCCGGGTGGCTTCCCAGCCGGTCAAGGGGGGAAAGATCGAGCGGGTTTCCATCGGGTCATTCTCCTTTTTGCGACCAATCCAGGGCGTGGCAGGCGGCGCCAAACAAGGCGGCCTGGGGGTGCAGGATCACGTATACCGGCACCCGGGTAAGCATCCCGGCAAAGCGGCCCTTGCTGGTGAAGGCGCTGGCGAAGATTTCCTTTCGCAGAAAGGTCAGGATGCGGGGAGGGATGCCGCCGCCCAGGTAGACTCCGCCTGTCGCCAGGACTTTGAGCGCCAGGTTGCCCGCTTCGCTCCCCAGGATGGAAATGAACAGGTCGAGGGTTCTGGCGCAGATCTCAGCCTTGTCCTCCAGGGCGGCCTGGACGATGACCGGGGTGGGGTGGCTGGCTTCCGCCAGCTGCTGGCGCAGCCAGCCGGGTTCATCGTATCCTTTGCCGTCCCGCAGGAAGGTGTACAGGTTGGGCAGGCCGAGGCCGGAACAGACACGTTCGTAGCTGACGTGCCCAAACATCGGCCACAGGAAGTTGAGCAGCTCCAGCTCGAGCGGCGTCTCCGGCCCGTAGCTGGCGTGCCCGCCCTCTGAAGGGCAGGGCCGGTAGCCGTGCTCGGTCCAGACCAGGAAGCCCTCTCCCAGCCCGGTGCCCGGGGCGACCACGCCGATCGTGCCGCGCGCCTCCGGGATGCCTGGGATGAGGGTTTCCAGATCGTCCTGGTCCAGGCTGGGGATGCCGCGCGAAATGGCATACAGGTCATTCAGCAGGGTGACCGGGGCGCCGACCGCCTGGCCCAGGGATTCCGAATCCACGATCCATTTCAAGTTCGTCACCTGCGAGCGGCCGGCGAAGACCGGGCCGGCCACGTCGATGCTCGCCCTGGCGATCGGGATCGAGCGAGCGGCCAGGAAGATGCGCACGATCTCCTCCAGCGAGTCATAATCGTTGCTGGGGAAGGTGGCCTCTTCGAGGGGGTGGTGGGGGCCTTGATCGGAGGCATACAGGCCGAGCACGGTCTTGGTCCCGCCGATATCTCCCGCCAGGATGGTTTCAGTCATGCGTCTCTCTCCGCCGAATGCAGGTAGATCCAGGAAATTTCGTTCCGCTTGAATTTTATCCACAACCGGTCTGATCTGTCTACGCTGGATAGAAACATTTCTTTAAAGCGCGCATGGTTCAAGCGTTCGCATCGGCAGACGGATCGAGAAACAATCGAGTTCACCAAGTAAGAATTCTGGCTCGAAGGTTGTCTATAGGCTATAACCACTTTTTCCCATTTCAGAAAGGAGAATATAATGTCTACGATTACCCAAGGAAAGTCGGCCACCGCCTCGACAGGGAACCGGGTTGTGGCGGGCGCGGTAGCAGGCCTGGCCGGGGGGTTGGTCTTCGGCTTGATGATGGGCATGATGGGCATGCTGCCCATGGTTGGGATGCTCGTCCGCCAGGAAAGCGCGGCCGTTGGTTTCATCGTTCACATGGCGATCAGCGCCTTCGTCGGGGCGGTCTACGGGCTGGTGGCGGGACGCCTGGCGCTGAGCTGGGCGGCGGCGGTGGCAGGAGGCATCATCTACGGGATCATCTGGTGGATCCTGGGGGCGTTGATCGCCATGCCGATCCTGCTTGGTATGTCACAGATGGTGCTGGCTGTGGGCCGGGACCAATGGTTCAGCCTGGCCGGCCACCTGGTATTCGGGATCGTCACCGCGCTGGCCTTCATCCCGTTGAGCAAACGGCTCTAAGCGCATTCCTGCTAACAAAAGCCAGCGATTTATCGCCAGACAAGAGATCTGCCATTCTCAAAGAAAAAGCGAGGAGGGCGCTGCCTTCGGCCTCCTCGCTTTAATTGATCCAGCTGATATAGGCGGGCGGTCAGGCCATGCCCGCCTGAAGTACGTTCAGCAGGGCTTCATATTCCTCGCGGCAGTCATGGCACATCTCCAGGTGATGGTGTAGCAGCGGCATCAGGGTGGAGATATCTGCCCCCTGGGCGGCCAGTTCAGCGGCCTGGTCCAGCAGCTGATAGACCTCCGCACAAGAATACTCCTGCGGGAGGGTGTTTTCCAGGGCCTGCGCCAGCATGCGTAGCTCCTCCGGCGAGTAGCCATTCGCCTGGGCGGACCCGGGGCGACCCCGCCGGAAAAGGCTTCTAATCCAATCCAACCAGTTCATCGATCCACTCCATTATTCTGACACCTCAGAACAAAACGATCTTACCTGCTCTCGAAAACCGCCCGGAAATCTTCCGGAGCCAGCCCCTCTTCGGACAGACGCTGCTTTAAGCGCAGGCGCGCGTCGTGGAGCAGCTTATACAGAGCGTTGCGTTCCATGTTCATCCGCCGGGCCGCTTCCTCCAACGGCATGCCGCGCAGGGTGGCGAGCATCGCCCGGCGCTGCTTTTCGGTCAGCTCTTCCTGGAGGATGCGCTCGAGCCGCTGCAACAGATCAACCTGTTCGGCAGACGTCTCCGGAGTGGGCGCTGGGTCGGACATCAGACCGGGTTTGGCCAGGCCGGCCGCTTCACCTTCCACCAGCTCGTCCAGCGACACATCCTGCCAGCGCTTTCGGCGCAGCTCGGTCAGGGCGACCCGCACGGCGATCTTGTGAACCCAGGTGGTGAACTGGCTGCGCCCTTCGAAGGTACCCAGATGCGCCAGCACCCGTAAAAGGGTTTCTTGCACCACCTCTTCCGCCAGAGGCTCGAACTGGGGGTCGCCGGGGGGAAGCCAGGCAGCCAGGGCGTAGGGCAGCCCGTTTAACAGGACCGCCCGCAGGTCGGCGAGGGCGGCCTCCTGCTCGGGGCCGGCTGCGCGCAGATCCGCCAACCACTGGTCGTTCGTCCTGGGTGCCATGCAGGGTGATTATATCTTGAACAGCTGGTCCCTGGGTTTAAAGGGAAGCTGAACTTGTGAGTAAGATCACAGCCGCCGCCTGCGTCCATATCATAGAATGTTCCTCAATATGAGCCCAAGGAGAAAAGGAGCACTGAACGATGATGCGCGCAATCTGGAATGGAGCGGTGTTAGCCGAAAGCGATCGAACCATCCTGGTAGAAGGCAATCATTACTTCCCTCCCGAAACCATCCGATGGGATTACTTCAAGGAAAGCGAAACTCATACCGTCTGCGCCTGGAAAGGCACAGCCAGCTATTACCACCTTGAAGTCGCTGGGGAGTTTAATCGGGATGCGGCCTGGTTTTATCAAAGCCCAAGCGAGCGCGCCAGGCAGATTGCGGGCTACATCGCCTTCTGGCGCGGGGTGAAGGTAGAGCGAATCTAGATGAAAAGGGCCTTGGCGATCACGCCTGCGCAGATGATCGAAGTGGATCGGCGAATGGTCGCAAACTACGGCATCTCGCTGGTCCAGATGATGGAGAACGCTGGGCGCAGCCTGGCAGAATTGACCCGCCAGCTGCTGGCTGGGAGGGTCGCCGGGCGGCAGATCGCCGTGCTGTGCGGGCCAGGGAATAACGGCGGAGGAGGCATGGTCGCCGCCCGCCACCTGCAAAACTGGGGTGCGGGTGTACAGGCTTCACTGATAGGCGATTCCAGCCGGCTCAAGGAGGTTCCGGCTCAGCAATGGCGGATCCTTCAGGGCCTTCGCCTGGCCAACCTGAAGCAGCCCGATGTAAACCAGGCCGATGTGATCATCGACGCCCTGATCGGGTATGGATTGGCAGGAAAGGTTAGAACGCCAATTGACGAGTGGATTGGAAAGGTGAATGATGCCAGGCGCCCGGTTCTTTCTCTCGATTCCCCCTCTGGCCTTGATATGACCACCGGCCAGCCTGGGAACGCCTGCGTTCGGGCCACTGCTACTCTTACCCTCGCATTACCGAAGACCGGTCTGCTGACTCAACAGGCGCGCCCATACGTTGGGCGGCTCTACCTGGCGGATATCGGTGTGCCTCCCCAACTGTACCGTGACCTTGGATGGGACCTCCCGATGCTGTTTGAAGAGGCGACGGTTATATCAGTTGAGGATTGGTGAGTGGCAGGCTAAAACGCTGGTGCCGGTTGCTCGAAGCAAACCAATAGAAAAAAAACGCCCGGCAGCGCCGGGCGTTTTCGTCATTCTATCTCGGATATCTCTTCATTTGGACAATAATGCACCTCCCCTGACTGCATCTTCCGGTTGAGCCGGTCGGCTACCTGCTGGGCTTTCTCCCAACTCTCGAAAACCCTGGGCACGGATTTCAGCATGTAGGTGACCGGGTGGCCCTTACTGGTGCGGGTCTTGACTTCCCGGCGGACGACCCGGTAGGCCATCCCCATAGCCGGGCTTTTCCACACGAAGTAAGGAGGATCGAATACCACCGTTTGGCTACCCATAAGTTACCTTCACTAACATGAAAAACGCTTTGGGGGGAGGATTGTTACAGGCCGGCAGGCTATGGGAGGGTCTTTTTATCTAATTTTTACAATCAATCGAGAGCGATCGATCTCCGGACCGGGTCCGAACCACGGTGCCTAATAAAGTCCGGTGGATGGATCCACGCTGCGGGCGTAGGCGTCCAGGCCGCCTG
Organism: Anaerolineales bacterium; assembly: GCA_035291645.1. Taxonomy (GTDB): domain Bacteria; phylum Chloroflexota; class Anaerolineae; order Anaerolineales; family UBA4823; genus DATDRQ01. The sequence continues at coordinate 1,044 of DATDRQ010000057.1, read as the reverse complement.
CCAGGCTGGAGACTCGCCGCCAGCCCTGCTCCAACATCCAGGCGGTCACCTGGGCGCTGCGCACCCCGTGATGGCAGATCACGACGATCTCCCGATCGGGTTCGAGCAAATCCTGCGGGAAGGCGGCGTTCCGCTGGCGCGCCAGACGGCTGAGCGGCAGGTGCACCAGGCGCGGATCGTCCAGATGGGCCAGGGCCAGCTCCCAGGCCTCGCGCACGTCTAACAGGACGAAGTCCTCAGCCGAGCGGAGCTTACGGGCCAGCTCTTGCGGGTCGATCTCGGGGACTATGGGTGGGCGGTACATGGCAGTAATTAATTTTAATGCAAAGCTGCGATGGAATAAGTTTGGGCGCGGGGTCTGGACCACGCGTAAGGATTTGGAGACCGTCATATCAAGAATAAAAAAGGCGCAAGGTTTTTCACTTGCGCCTTTATCTCGCCCTGTGTCCTTGTTTTATTTTCCAGTCACGGCGAACCAGGCGCCGCCCGGGCTGGTGACGAAGACGATCGGGGCGAAGCAAGGCTGCGGCAGGGAGAGGGTGGTTTCGATGTGGGCGTTGCCGCCGCCGGCGGAGGCCGGGCCGGTCGTGGCCGGGAAGTTGCCGGTGGAGACGTTCTGCGGGGTGCCGTCGCTCTTCAGGCAGCTGACGATAGCCCGGAAGCTGGCGACGGTGTTGGTGCCGGTGTTCGGGCCGGCGGCGAAGACCAGGCCCTGCACGTCGATCTCGAGCTTGCCGCTGGCTTTGAGCTCGCCGAAGGCGGAGCCGACTGTCCAGGGCAGCCCGCCGGCGTTGACGCCCCGGAAAGCTGCGGAAGCCTGCGTGCCGGTCAGGGTCGATGGCACCCCGACCATGCTGTCGAACTCCAGTATTTTGGGCTCTCTGGCGACTGCGGAGGAAGACCTGCCTCCCAGGAACAGCCCGCCCAGGACGATCAGGATCGCTAAACCGAATAGAACCTGCTTTTTCATTTTCTATGCTCCTCATGAACTGGATATTGAGTTGATGTGGTGGTGCCGGTCACCCCGTTCTGAAAGATAGATAC
>DATDRQ010000056.1:0-10458 GCA_035291645.1 Anaerolineales bacterium | reverse complement strand
CGCCGCCCGCCAGCATTTTCCCGGTCTTCTTGTCCAGCCAGCGGAAGGCGGGGATATTGGTGTTGTTGCCCTGCAGGATGCCTGCCTGGCAGGCCGGGGTGGTCGGTGGAACCCCGCAGTCGATGCGGGAGAGATGGTAACCTTCCTCCTCCATCATCTGCTTGAGGGTCGGCATCCAGCCCTCTTCGATCGCCTGCTTGATGCGCGGATAGCTCAGGCCGTCGGTCTCCAGCATCACGATGCCGCGCCCTTCACCGGGTTCGATCTTCCCGGCCTGCCGGGCTGCCTGGCGTTGGACCAGGTTTTCGTAGAAGGAGTCATCGTCGTCGATCGCCAGGATGGTGGTCAGGATCGTATTGATCAGCGACAGGAACAGGCCGCCAAAGAACGCACCCCAGAAACCGTTCACTTCAAAGCCGGGCATCAGTGCGCCCGCCAGCCAGAGCACGATCCCATTGATAAAAAACCCGACCAGGAAGATCGCTATCCAGCCCAACGGCAAAGCGACTAACAATAATAACGGGCGGACCAGGAAGTTGATGATCCCGAGGACGAAGGCGGCTGCGGTCGCCACCACAAAAACAGGCAGGGTGTCCGTCGCTTGGAGATTGACGTTGGGGAGGATCCAGGCCGTGGCCAGGAGAGAGATGGTATCAATAAACCAGACGATCAGGAAGCGCAGGATAGACCAACCAAGCCGCGAAAGTGTTTTCATCATGCATTCTCCTTGTTACTAAAATGGCCTGCTCGCTTCCCCCGACCGATGAACTTGTATATTAAACGAGTATTTTATCACTGGCAGGAGGGCCTCACATCGATAAAAAAGGTCAAGCCGAAAATTTCTGGATGAACGCCTCTCCCCGGGCGATCAGCTCGTCATGGTCGCCGGGAGGCGCCCCCTCTGCCAGCAGCTGGCGGGTGTATTCCCTCAACAGCCGGTCCGCCTGCGGTCGGCCCTGATCCTGCCAGGTCTCCAGGCTCAAGCGCGGGAAAAAGCGGCTGGGGGCGTAATCGCGCTTAAATCTTGCCAGGGTCAGTTCGGAGGTCAGGAAGTGCCCGCCCGGACCGGCTTCTACGATCTCCGCCAGCCCAAGGTTCTCGTCATCTAACCTGAATCCACCGGTGAAGCGCCGCGCCTGCTCGATGACTTCATCCGCATACACCACCATCGCCGGGGAGAAGACTTTCGAGCCCAGGTTGCCGCCCACGAAGGGTGCCAGACCGACTTTTCCCATGCAGCTGGTCAGATGGTTGAGCCATAACGATCCGCTGGCGGGTAAATCCGGTCCCCAGCCCAGCCCGCTGCCCGAAGTGCCGGCGTGCGGCAGGCGGTAATGCGCCATCATCTCGGCGCAGGCCAGGTTGAGCAGCATGGTCAGTGGATCGTAATAATCGACCATGCTCTTCATGTCGAAGTAGGCCGGCAGGCTGCCCAGGATGACCGGTGTCCCCTCCTTGACCAGCTGGCAGAAGACCAGGCCGCCGAGCAGCTCTGCGGTCAGCAGGGCCAGCGTCCCGGCCGGCGTGATCGGTGTGGACATGCCCGCCATGCCGTAGTTCGAGCAGATCAACGGCAGCCCCCTGTGGATGGCCGCCAGCATCTTATCGGTTGTGCCCTCGTTCAGGATCAGCGGGGTGACCGGGTTGAAGTAGGGGATCACGAAAGGCTTCTCGGCCAGGTCCCCATGCAGGCGCTCAAGCAGGTCCAGCGCCGGGTCGAACAGGTTTTCGTCCGAGATCAGGATCACCAGTGGCTTGGTCGTATTGGCGATCATCTCCAGGGCTGCGTACAGGTCGGCGATCTTTGGCGAAATATCCTGGATGATCCCGGTGGTAGAGACGACGTCGAACTGGGGCAGGACCTGGCCCAGGCGCACCGAACTCTCCATGTGCTTCCTGGTGAAAGGCGTCACCTCGTCGGTCAGCGGGTCCTGGTAATACAGGTTGGTCACTCCGATCCCAAAGCGGGTGCGGTCTTCGCCCAGTCGAAGGACCGCATCGCCGGATCGGTTGTAGACCTGCACGATCTCCGGCGCAGCGTTAATCGCCCACTCGACCAGCTCATGCTCGAAGAACACCCGGTCGCCATCAACCAGCTTTGCGCCACTCGAGGCGGCGAAGACTTCCCTGGCAGCCAGCGAATCGACCCGCACCCCGACCGCCGACAGGATCTTCAGGGCATAGGCGTGCGTTTGCTCGATCTGTTCGGGTGATAAAACCGTCACGCGCGGGCGAACCAGGTTGCTATCATCCATAGGAATTTTCTGATTCTAACGGATTCAGTTGGTAGCATATCGACCGCCTAGAGAAGCGGATCTCTTTGCCCTTCCATTTCTCCAAAGTTCAAATTGTCGATTCAAACGTCGTTTCGCCCGGCACATCTTTGAGCGGCGAGAGGAACAGATTCTGGCTACCTTCGCGGAGGATGGGCGCGGACTCGCAGCGGAGTACCCGCGTAGAACTGTACCCGGCAGATTTAGCCAGTCGCATTCCCTCATCACGAAGCTGTTGCCACGCCGAATTGTCCGACCGGTCGAACATCACCGCTTTAATCACCAGCGTCTTCTTGTCCTCGGCCATATCCCACACGCCGCCCAGTTTTCCGTCAATCAGCAACACGAAGGTAGAGTTGCCGCCCCTGTCATAGATATAGCCGTAGCGCTCGTCAGGCAGGTAGCGAGTTCGATCACGATAGGCCATCAGGTAGGCATCCCAGACGGGTAGCAGGCGCACTTCCTTCGGCTGATCAGTGGAGGCAAGAGTTGTGAGCAGATCATCCACCCGAGAGGCCAGTATCATGTGCTCGGTGCCGTCCACGTCGATCCTGGTCAGCTCGTCGCCCAGCACAGCGATGGCGCGGCTCGTGTCCGCCTTGCTAAAACCGCTCCACCATTGAAGATCGGCGGGGGTGGCGGGGCCGTAACTGTTGAAGTACTCTTGAGCGAGGATCACCTGACCTCCCTCCCGTGAAATGCTGTTCAAATCAACGCCGGGCAGCCATTGATCCCAGACGGCATACTCGTACAGATCGCTCTTCCAGCCGCCGCGCACCTTAGCACGCACTAATCGGCCATCGGCGCACATCTGAGGATAGAGGTAACTGAGCGCGCCGCCAAAACGCTCGACCACTTCGACCGGCAGCGCCTTGCGGATCTCGCTGGCGGTCATTGTCTGACCGTCCACTATCTGGTGAACAACTTCGGCAGTGTTCTCGTAATCGGCGTCGGTAATGCCCAGCTTGCGCATCTGGATGATCGGGTTCTCCGGATCGCGCTTCACCGCCTGGAAGAGGGCGGGTAGCAGCCTCACCGGGATGAGGAAGTTGCTATAGCGCATCCCTCGCATGCGCACCGCCTGCCGCTCATCCTCGACGGCTCGCAGCAGATCGGTGAAGCGGAAATCGCGGTGGCGCGCCAGTAGCGTGAGGTAGCAGGTCGGTGCAGTGGCGTAGATGCCGAACACATCTCCAAAGAGGTTTATTGGTGCCGACTCTAACGCCTGCTGGAAACCCTGGCGGTGCCACAGGTAGTGATTGACTTGATCGAAGGTTGCCGTGAGGCCTGCCATCGGTTAATGAGTGCCCACGTCAGGCAACCGATCCATGCCGGCGGCCCGTGCCAGATCCGTCACTAATTTCCGCAGCTCGCGCACCTGTTCACCGGGCAGTTCCGGTGGGCGGTATTCCTCCACCAGGCGCTTTACTTCGCCTTTGGCCCGGGCAAAGGCATCCAGCCCGCCGGACTGCTGCCAGCCGCGGATCGAATCGCGGTCGATCACAGCTCCTGGGATATGCTGCTCTTTCAAGAACAGCTGGCGGGTGGTTTTCTGCTTGAGGAAATCTCCTTTGAAACCGATCCCGGCGAACATCTCCAGGGCCAGGGTAGAGGTATGCTCCTGCATGCCTGCCAGTAAGCGCTGCGCCATTGCAACAGCCTCGGCGTCGATGACCAGCTTCTCCGGGCTCTGGCAGGCCAGGAAGTCCAGCATGCCAGCGCCGGAGATCATATCGATGCCCGCCAGAGCGCCCACCAGTGCCGAGATTCCGCTCTCCAACCCGGCCTGGGCGTCCACCAGCTTGGCGTCCGAGGCGCCCAGGTAGGTGTGCGTGGGCAATCCCAGGAACTTGCCGACCTGGGCGTAGGAGGCGTCGATCATGGCGGTCTCGATCGCCCCCATCGGCGTGGTGCCCTTGCGCATGTCGAAGATCGCCGGCGCGCCTCCCCACACGATCGGCGACCCTGGCTGAGCCAGCTGGTGGATGGCAATCCCGCTCAGGCACTCGGCGGCGTGCTGCACCACCGAGCCCAGCAGGGTGACCGGGGCCGCCGCTCCTGCCAGTGGCATGGAGACGATCTGGGCCGGCACACCCGCGCAGGCCAGGTCGATCAAGTTTTGCGCCCCAAAATCGCTCCAGATTAACGGCGGCGAGGGACACACGTCGAAAACGGCTTGCGGTTTCTCAGCCAGGGCGGCCCGCCCGCCGGCGAAGATCGCCAGCATGTCGAACATAACCTGGGTCGTTTGGGTGGAGAACGCGCCGGTGACGACCGGTTTCGCCGAAAATAACAACACCAGGTACAGGCGGTACAGGTCGCCGATCTCCTTCGGCACCTCATTGCACACCACCGCCGTCGATTGCGCCTGGTACTGCGGCAACTGCTCGGCCACCTGGATCAGTCTGACCAGGTCCGGGGTAAAGGAAGGGCGGTGTTCCAGGGTTTCCGGGTCGAGGATATGCACTCCCGACGAGCCCGGGTCGAAGTGTACGCCCGTTCCACCGTATTCCACCACCGCCTCTCCGGCGCGGTTGTACAGGTTGAACCTGGCTGGCGCGGTCGCCAGTGCCCGCCGCACCACGGATTCCGGGATGTAGGCGACTTGTTTCGCTTCGTCCACCTGCGCCCCGGCCTCCGCCAGCAGCCGCCTGGCTTCCGCGGACTGCACTTTGATCCCATGCTCCTGGAGGAGCTGGAAAGCTTCGTCAAGGATGCGATCGACCTGTTCTTCGGTTAGCAGCTCGAGTCTCGGTTGCATAGATTTCAATCGCCTTCCAGGCTGGCGATGATGCTGGCAAGTTCTTTAGAGCATTGCGGGTCGAGCGGCTCCGGCTGGTGGGTCGCCAGGATTTCGCGCGCCCTTGCCAGCGCCCAATCCCGCCCGTCGTCGCGCTTTTCTTCCCACACGTTGTATGCCCGGCGGTCCATGAATTGCGGCAGGTATAGATCGCGCATGTGCTGGCGGGTGTGTTTCTGCGTCAGGAAGTTGCCCCCCGGCCCGACCGAGCGAACCGCTTCCAGGGCTAACGTGTCGTCGTCCACGACGATGCCCTGCATCATCTTGTGGACGATGTCGAATATCTCGCAGTCCATCAGCATCTGGGCGTACGACCAGATGCGGCTGCCGTGCAGCAAACCCACCCCCAGCAGCATATCGGACATGACGATGCAGGCCATGAAGGTGGACAGGCTGTTGTCGATCCCGGCCTGCCAGTTCGGCTCCTTGGCCCCGGTTGCGAAGGACCCCATCGACAGGGGGATATCGTAAAAATCAGACAGGACGTTGGTGGCTGCGCCGAACAAGAAATCTTCCGGGCCGCCGCCGGTATAGCCGCCGGTGCGCAGGTCCGAGGCCGTCTGGGCGGCGGCGTAGAAGACCGGCGCTCCCGGATGGGCCAGCTGGATCAGGGCCGTGGCGCTGATCACCTCGGCGTTGCCGACTGCCAGCGTTCCTGCCAGGGTCGCCGGACCGGTGGTCAGGCAAGCGGCCATGGTCATAAAGCCGACCGGCAGGCCGGCTTCGGCGGCCACCAGGGCTGCCTCCACGCTGCCGCCGTCCTGCCCGAGCGGCGGGGCGGTGCATTGCATGATCGAGAGCACCGGCCGTTTCCGCAGCGCTTCCCGCCCGCCCGCGATCAGCGCCGCCATCTCGACCGCGGCTTGCGCCTCGCGCTCGGAGTAGATGCTCTCCGTCTGGACGTGCTTGGTCGAGTTCTCCCAGATGGCGTGCAACTCGTGCAGGCTGCGCGTCGCGGCCGGGTAGTCCTGGGCTGATACGGCCACCCAATGGAACGCCACCTCTTCCAGGCAATCGGCGATGCGGGCGATATCCGCCACGTCCTGCATACTGGAGCGGCGGCGTTCGCCGGTGTGGATGTCCAGCACTTCCACCCCGCAGCCGTCCGTGCCCACGAAGACGTGGTTGCCGTCTAACGACAGGTCCTGGTCCGGAAGGCGGGCCGCCAGGTCGTAAGCGGGCGGGCAGCTTTTCAAGGCCGCCTCGATCACCTCCCCCGGCGCCTTGACGATGCAGGTGTCACGGTCGACCTTCGCCCCGTGCGCTTCCCAGATATCCATGGCTTTCTGGGAGGGAAAGCGCACCCCGACGTTTTCGATGAGGTCCAGGGTAGCCGTGTGCAGGCGCTGGACCTCAGCGCGGCTGAGGATGTCCAGCTTCAGCTTGGGATTGGTTATCGATTTGATTCTGCTGGCCATGTTCGGCTGCCTCAACCCTGGACGAGCTGCCTGGCGACCTGGACGGCGCCGATGGCGTCCTCGCTGAATCCGTCCGCGCCGATCTCCGCCACCCAATCCCTCGTGACCGGAGCGCCACCCACCATGACCTTATACTGGCTGCGCAATCCTCTGGCTTCCAGGGTCTTGATCAACTCCTTCTGCCTCAGCATGGTCGTCGTCAGCAGCGCGCTGACGCCGATGATGTCCGCCCCCACTTCCTGGGCTTTGCCGAGGATCTTTTCGATCGCCACGTCCACGCCCAGGTCGTACACCTGAAAGCCTCCCGAGGAGAGCATCGTCCCGACCAGAGTCTTGCCGATATCGTGGATGTCGCCCTGGATGGTGGCTAAGACCACCTTGCCGTACACCTGGCGTTGGGTGCCACGTTTAGCCATCTCGGGCTCGAGGGTGCTGACGGCCTTCTTCATGGCCTCGCCCGCCATGACCAGCTCCGGCAGGAAGGCCTCCCCGCAGCTGAACGCCTCGCCGACCTGGTTGACACCCACCACGAACCCGTTTTCGATGGCTTCCAGCGGGTCGATGCCCAACTCGATCGCCTGCTGCGCCAGCTGTTCGGCGGCCTCAGAATCCCCGTCGATGATGCTCTGCGCCATCGCCTGAAATAGATCGTTGTTCATTCATGGCTCCTGTTTTGTTTGCTGTGTTGGAATAGCACTGGGAGAGCTGGATAGAAATCTGATTGGTATACCTGCAGCTCCTGGCATGGTTAGATTATATAGAAGGTAGGATAGACTGTAAAGCAATTACTGATTAACCAACCTTTGCACAGCGACTACAAACCTCTCTTTCACTCTTGCGCAGGCCAGGGGACCTCCCGCCACAGGGTATAGCCGTGCTTTTCCACGAAATACACCCGTCCGTGCGATGGCTCCGCACAGCCAGATTCATCGATCACCGTCACCGCGATCTCATAAGAGCCCACCGGGGTGAAGACCACCTGGCCATCCTGGCAGATCCAGACCTCCAGCAGGTAAGGCGGCGAGGCGGTCTCATCCCCGGCCCTGAATGACATCCCGCTCCAGGATACGGTGACTTCGTCTCCGTTCCGGATGGCCGCCACCCCGCTCAGTGGGCCGTAATACGGGGACATGGGCAGAGGGATTTCCGTCGGCTGCACCGCCATAACGTCCCCCTGGACGTCCATCAGGTCGGCCCTCACCCAGCAGGGGTTGTTCCCGCCGACGCCTTGCACCAGGATCCAGTTGCCTTGCTCGGTGCGCCCCAGGACTTCAAAGTTAGTCCCCACTACAAGCCCGTATTTGTATAAGTAAGGCCAACCAGGGCCGTAGCGGCAATTGGCGCGCACCAGTACTTTAGCGCGCAGGATCGCCCAGGTAGGCGTGGCGGACGGCGGCCGGGTTGGGGAAATCGAGGGAGTTCTCGTTGGGGTCTGGGTGGAAGTTGGCGAGGCTGTATTCGTTGGAACCGGAGTGCTGGTTGATGTAAATATGGATATTGGTCGAACCGTGACTGTTATACCAGCTGTTGCCTCAGCCTCCAGGGAAACCAAAGGGATCGAATTCGAATTTGCCTGGCAGGCCGGGATAAACAGGGTGAAGATCCCCCATATTATCTCAACCAGAGGGATAATTTTCTTGATATCTCAATCTCCCTGAACCCAATTTGTTGGGCATAATTAATTAGAGGTTCCTCCACTCCGGGATGCATCCCTACAAGAATAGCTGCAGGTGGGTCCTTTGTTAAAAAAACTTGTAAATCATCTTCCGAAACAACACCAAGCGCTTTCCTCTCTTTGTCCGTCAAAAAATGTGCGGTTCGCCAGGCAAATGGTCCCGTGGCAAAATCACTGTAGATCTCCACGCCCCCATCTAAAGGATAGATCGGCGTCAATGTCAATATTTTTCCGTGTGGGACCAAAGTTCGAATTTCCTTTCCCAATTGGTGAACCTGCAATGGGAACCAGGCATCCAAATTCTTCAACCGAATGACATAAGCGTAATCCTTTATCAAAAAAAAACTGAGAATCACTACCATTTGGATAAACAAAATAAAAGACCAGTTGACTCTTTGGTCCAATAATTCGTTGGAATTTGCCAGACCATACAAAATACCCACAATCGCGAATGGCACCGGAGCGTAGAAATATTGATAGAAAGCAGGTGTAGGCAAGAAGGAACCGATCGCAAGAAAAAGGATTAGCAATAAGATCAATAAATATTCAACAGCGACATGCTTATTTTCCCGAAATCTAACTACCCCTACGGTAAAAGCGAAGAAGATCGTTGCCAAGAAAAGAATAAGGTTTCCGGGCAGCCTCATTATCTCGATCTGCATATACTCGAATTTTTCTGGCAGCGTCATGGGGCCTTTATAAGCAGTCTCCTCGCGGAACGATGTGTTCAATTCGGCGTAAATAAAATTTCCGAAGATAAACTTCTGCGGAGCAGCTGCAAACAGGACCAATGAAGGTAGCAATCCAATCATCATCCCGAGGCAGAATGCCAGGATGATTTTTATCCTTACTTGTTTGAAAGTTGTCTGAGGGCTATATAACAACGTAACCAAAAACGGGATCCCGGCTAGAAGAAATGATAACCGGGTACCAGTTGCTAAGCCAACCAATAACCCACAAGTAAATATCCAAATGGCCGGCTGCTCTTTTTTCACGCCTTGAACGTACACCCAGAAAGCTATCAAGACCAGCAACACCGGAAGATCGTGATTCCAGGCCGATCCGCTAGTGTAAGCGAATATTGGATTGGCCAGTAAAAGAATAACAGCTCCCCCTGAGATAGTAAAACGGATGAATGAACTTTGGTTGCGGAAGAGATTGTATGCGATAAGAAAAATGAATGCGACAGTCAAAATCGCACAGACCACCGAAAAAGATCTCGCACTCAATAAACTGTATTCGCTGAGTTCATCGATGAAAGCATAAACAAAAACCAAGTTGGGCATGTGGAAATAAGGATAATCCCGGTAAGGTAGCAATCCTTGCTCAGCCAATAGCTCACCGCTGGCGATAAATTGGTTCTCATCACGATTGTATTCCTTCTGCATAGCTCTTCCCCAGATTAACAGGAACGAGCCCAAAAACAAAGCCGCAATCAGGAGGAATAGCGCAAACCGTTTGAATAAACCAGACATGTGCTCACCCTCTAAAATCAGAACCGCCCTTGCCTCCCAACTGTACTGCTTCGCATCAGCACGTGCCTGTTTGGCCAGGGCGATTCGCCGCTTGGGATTATCGCGCAATTCCTGTAAATCAGCAACCCGGCTCTCAATTTTACGTTTTCTGAAGTGTCATTAAATTTGAGATCGGTGATATTATCTTAAACTGTCTAATTCTAAAGGGAGCTGCTCATATTCTCCACCGGTTTGTAACAGATCAGATCCACACCCGGATTAACGTAGTATTGAAATCGAACAGGAGTTTGCAGTGAAAGAAATCTGGACGATGGGTGAGCTGCTGGTGGAGATCATGCGGCCGCGGGCCGGCATGCAGCTCGACGAACCCGGCGAATTCCTCGGCCCCTTCCCCAGCGGCGCCCCGGCGATCTTCATCGATACTGCCGCCCGGCTGGGGCATTCCGCCGGGATCATCGGCGGGGTAGCTGCGGACGACTTCGGCGACTGTGTGATCGAGCGCCTGCGTGAGGACGGGGTGGACGTACGCTTCGTCGAGAGATTTCCAGGCCGGGCGACCGCAGTGGCCTTCGTCACCTATTTCGAAGACGGCGCGCGCAAGTTCATCTATCACATCGACGGCACCCCGGCTGTCATGACCCGCTTCTCCGAAGCTGCAGCCGGCGGAAACCCGGCATTCTTCCACGTGATGGGCTGCTCTCTCATGGCAAACGACGATTTCCGCTCGGAGATCTTCAAGGCGGTCGAATGCTTCCACGCGGCCGGGGCCCGCATCAGCTTCGACCCCAACATCCGCTCCGAGCTGCTCGGAGACCGG
>DATDRQ010000055.1:0-15169 GCA_035291645.1 Anaerolineales bacterium | reverse complement strand
ACCCGGATTAATGACGGCTCAACTTTATTAATACCTGAATAAAAACTCTCCAGGGAGACGTTCGCCAGCTGCATCGGAAAGTACTCTTGAAGCCGCGGGTAGAAATGGATCCAGAAATCATACGACCGTCCGACCAGGTTTTCATACAATCGGGATTGGGATTCGTGCAAGCCCAGGGATGCTCCGGTTGCCAGGTGGGTGCGGTCCAGATCTGGATCGATGCCTTGCTCATAGATGGCATGCCCGCTTTCATGAAACGTGCTGAACATGGCTGAGGACAGGTAATCTGGCATGAAGCGAGTAGTGATGCGCACATCACCCAGCCCGAGGGACTCCGTAAACGGGTGAGGGGAGACGTCCTGGCGGCCACGCTTCCAGTCATAACCGAATCGGGTAACCACTTCTGCCCCGAAATCCCACTGCTTCTTCTCGTCGAAAGGCTGGTGCAGGAAGGAGTCATCCACCTGAGGCCGATCTCCGATCGCCTGGATCAAGGCTACCTGTTGCGGGCGAAGCTCATCGAAGATCTGCTGCACTTCCCTTGTTTTTATTCCTGGCTCGAATTCATCCAGCAGTGGATCGTAAACGTGCTCGTACGGTTTAAAGAACTCGGCATACTCCTGACGCAACGACACGTTCTTCTCTAAATAGGGTTGGAAAAGGGAGAAATTATCGGTGGCGCGCGCTTCTTCCCAGGCCCGATAACCTTCACTGGCCGCTTCCGCCTTGCGGGCCACCCAGTCGGCCGGGACGCGGGTCTTCTTCTTATAACGGCGCGTCGTGACCCGAATCAGGCGGGCATCGTTCGCATCGGGGTCTAATTGACCGGCGTAAGGTTGGAGATCCTCCAGCAGCTGGCCGATCTCTTCCGAGGTAAACTTGACATGCTCCAGCTGGCTTAGGGTTGCCAGCTGGTGAGCCCTACCGTGCGTCCCGCCGATCGGCATCTTTACCTGCTGGTCCCATTGCAGCAGGCGAACCACCCGGCGAAGGTCCCATACTTCGTTCAGGAGCGACTTAAGTTGGGTGAGTTTCTGTTCATCGTCCATGTATACTCCTTCCGTGCAATTTCCTTGCCGGGAATTTTTAAGCCTAAACCACCTTCCAGCGCAGCGGCTCGCCGCGCAGGCAGGCCAGGATTTCTTCGGCGACGTCCCGGGCGGCGCGCGCCTGCGCTTCACCCGTCTGGGCCGCGATATGGGGCGTCGCGATGACCAGCGGGTGGGTCACCAGGGCGCTCAGCCCGGGCGGTTCCTCAGCAAAGACATCCAGCGCCGCCCCGGCAACCTGGCCCGATTCCAGCGCCCCCAGCAGGGCCGTCTCGTCGATCACCCCACCCCGGGCGGCGCACACCAGCCGAACACCGCGTTTCATGTATCCTAAGGTCTGACCGTTGATCAGACCGCGCGTTTCCGGGTTAAGCGGCACATGCAGCGAGATAAAATCCGCTCGGGCATAGACCTCATCTAACGAGGCCGGCCGGGCGCCTCGGCTGCGAATCCCCTCTTCATCCAGCAGGGGATCGTAACCCAGCACCTCCATCCCCAGTCCGGCTGCCAGGCGGGCCACCAGGCCTCCGATGTTGCCCACGCCGATCAACCCCAGCATCTTCCCATCCACCTCCACTCCGGTCAAATCCTTCTTCATCCATCGGCCGGCCTTCATGCCGGCGTCCGCAGCCGGGATAGACCGGGCCAGCGCCAGGATCAGCGCCAGGGTGTGCTCGGCGACGGCGCGGGAAGTGGCCTGCGGCGCGTTGACCACCGTAACTGCATGGCGATAGGCAGCCGCCAGATCGATGTTGTCCACGCCGACCCCGGCCCGCCCGACCACTTTCAGATTGCCGCCGGCCTGGAAGACCTCTTCACTCACCCTGCTCCGGCCGCGCACAACCAGGGCTGCGTAGCCTTCGATCTCCCGCACCAGCTCCTGATGCGTAATCCCTTCCCGCTCATCTACCCGGGAAGCCGCTCGCAGTAGCGTAAGACCTGTCTCCTCCAGGCCATCGACGACCAGGATGCTCCAGTCAGGCATGCGGTTTCCCTCGCATCAATTCAATTGAGACCGGAAGTGGACCTTTGGGCCGCATAGTGTGATTCTACACGCATTGATTTGGAAATAGCGGAAACTCCCGCCAATCCTCCACTAATGACCGCCTGGCGCTTTGCCAGGGTGATTATAACCCCCGGCCCTTGACTTTTCCCGCCTGACTGGGTACCATGTTCAAAGCTTTCTAGAAATAGAAAATGGGGAGTGGTGTGCGGGCTTCACTGCCGCTATTCCCCTTATTGGTTGAATTTTCGGATAGACTCCCAGAGATTTAATGCGTGGAGAAATACATGGCAAATATTCCCGAAGTCGATGAGGCCTCTTTCCAGAACGAGGTGCTGTCGGCCGATCAGCCGGTGCTGGTCGATTTCTCTGCCGTGTGGTGCGGGCCTTGCAGGATGCTGGACCCGATCGTGCAGCAACTGGCGCAGGACTGGACCGGCAAGGTCAAAGTGGTGAAGCTGGATGTCGATCACAACCCCAATATCGCCATGCAGTACCAGGTCATGGGGGTGCCGACCCTGATGCTCTTCGTTGGCGGGGAATCGCGCGAGCGGATTTCCGGATACCAGCCAAAGGACCGCATCCTCTCCAGGCTCAGCCCGCACCTCGGGATGAACTGACAACGGGTGTTTCGATAGGTGATTGATGAAGAAACCGCTGGAATGAGCGGTTTCTTTTCATTACTAAGGAAGGCTGGATTGCATCGATCTCATCATTAAGTTATACTATCCTTTATTGCATACACTTGCAATAATGAGTAGGTGCGACTATGGCGATTTCCGATCAAGAACTCAGTCACCTCCGTTCCCAGGGTTTCCGCCTGACCCCCCAGCGCCTGGCGATCGTGCGCGCATTATCCCAGGCGCACGACCACCTCACCCCGGGCGAAGTATACCGGCAGGTGCACGGTGAGCTGCCCGGCATGACCGAAGCGACGGTCTACCGGACCCTGAACTTCCTGACCGAGCAGGGCCTGGTCCTGGTGGCGCACGTGGGCCACGGGCAGCTGGTCTACGAGATCGCCGGACACAACCACCATCATCTGATCTGCCAGGCGTGCGGGCAGATGCAGGAGATCGACCACGCCGAGCTGGCGGCGTTTTTCGAACAGCTGATGGACCGCACCGGCTTCCAGGTCGACACGGCTCACGCCACCTTTTTTGGCTTCTGTCCCGAGTGCAAGCAAGAGGAGACATCTTAAGGACGTCCATCAAGATGGTGTAAGTTGGACTCCGCTGATAAGGGAGGTGATTATGTGGTTTTCACCCGTTGCCATGCATATCCCGGATGGCTTCCTCTCGACGTCCGTCGCCGTTCTCCTTTGGCTGGTATCCGCCATGGTGATCGGGTACGCATTGAAAAGAGTAGGCAAGGTCCTGGGCGAACACCAGGTGCCGTTGATGGGGGTGCTGGCCGCAGCTATCTTCGCCGGGCAGATGCTGAACTTCGCCGTCGCCGGGGGCACCTCCGGTCACCTGGTGGGCGCAGCCTTGGCTGCCATCCTGCTCGGCCCGTGGGCCGCCATTCTGGTCATGACGACCGTCGTCGCCGTGCAGGCGCTGATCTTCCAGGACGGCGGCTTGTTGTCCTTGGGGGCCAACCTTCTCAACATGGCCATCGTCGGTGTGGCAGTCTCTTACATGGCCTACCGCACGCTGAAGCAGCTCTCCGCAGGTTGGCGCTGGGGCCTGTTCGCCGCTGGTTTCCTGGCAGCCTGGTTGTCGGTCGAGTTCTCCGCGCTGGCAGTCGCCCTGGAGCTGGCGCTGTCCGGCACCTCGCCGGCTAACCTGGCCATCCCCGCCATGGCGGGCATCCACGCCCTGATCGGCCTGGGCGAAGGATTGATCACGCTCGGCGCGCTGGCCTTTATTTCCTCCGCCCGGCCTGACCTGATCCAGGCTGGCGCAACACCTCAGAACAGCAGCAAATTGGTATGGGTCGGCGGTCTGTCGATCGCCGTTGCCCTGGCGGTGGCCTCCCCGCTGGCCTCTGCCCACCCGGATGGGCTGGAATGGGTGGCCCGGCAGCAGGGCTTCCTGCAGTCAGCCAGAGGCCCGCTCTACCGGGTTCTCCCGGATTATCTCTTCCCCGGTCTCTCGAACACGGCCCTCGCCACCATCCTGGCCGGGGTCCTCGGCGCGCTGATCGTCTTCGCAGTCGCCCTGGCTGTCGCCTATACCCGCCGGACCCGCCAGACCCCGGAGAACTGAGCTTGCACGTCCATTTCCTGGACCCATACCGCCCGCGCAGCAGCCCAGTGCACCGTCTCGATCCTCGGGTCAAGTTCGTCCTGGCGCTGGCCTTCATCTTCACGACAGCCCTGACCCCGATCGGCGCCTGGCCGGTTTACATCCTGCTGCTCTCGCTGGTCCTGGCGCTAGAGATTCTGTCCGGCCTGGGCGTGGGGTACGTCCTGCGGCGGGCGGCGCTGGCCTTTCCCTTCGTCCTGGCTGCGCTTCCGCTGGTCTTCACCTCGCCTGGCAGCCCGTTGTTTTCGATAACCATTTTCGGTTGGGAGCTGACCGCTACCGCCGAGGGCCTGGTCCACTTTGTCAGCATCGCCCTCAAGTCTTGGATCTCGGTCCAGGCCGCCATCTTGCTGGCAGCCAGCACGCCCTTTCCGGATTTATTGACCGCCATGCGAGCGGTGAAGATCCCGCGCCTGCTGGTAGCCATCTTCGGGTTAATGTGGCGCTACCTGTTCGTCCTGGCAGATGAGACCCTGCGCTTGTTGCGGGCGCGCGCCGCCCGCAGCGGGCATGCCGGCCTCTCCGGCGTGAAACTCGGCGGATCGCTGGCCTGGCGCGCCCGGGTAGCCGGCGGGATGGCAGGCAACCTCTTCACGCGCGCCTTCGAGCGCAGCGACCGCATCTACCTGGCGATGCTTTCGCGCGGTTATGACGGCGAAGTCCGCGCCGCCCCCCTGCCGGCGCTCGACACCCAAGACATGTTCGTATTGGCCGGAGGGCTGGGTTTGCTCGCCGCGCTCTTCCTGCTATCCCTGTTGGTTGGGGGTTGACGCGCCGCTCATGCACCATTCGATCGAGATCGAGCACCTGTCGTTTACCTACCCGGATGGGCATCCTGCGCTGAGGGATGTTTCTCTATCCATCCAGCCGGGCGAAAAAGTCGCCCTGGTCGGGCCGAACGGGGCGGGCAAATCCACCCTGATCCTGCACCTGAACGGCATCCTGCGCGGCCAGGGCCGCGTGCGCGTGTGCGGCCTTGAGGTTGCCGATGGCAGCCTTGGCCGGTTGCGCGCCATGGTGGGCCTGGTCTTCCAATCCCCCGAGGACCAGCTCTTCTCCCCAACCGTCTTCGACGACGTGGCTTACGGCCCGCTCTACCAGGGCTTGCCTTTCCAGGAAGTGCAAGCCCGCGTGGCGGACGCGCTGGCTTCTGTACGCATGCAGGCTTATGCGCAGCGCGTCTCCCACCACCTGAGCGCCGGCGAAAAGAAGCGCATCGCCATCGCTACCGTGCTTTCGATGAAGCCGGAGGTGCTCGTCCTGGACGAGCCGACCGCAGGCTTGGACCCGCGCGCCCGGCGCTCGTTGATCGAACTGCTGCACGATCTGCCCCTCACCATGCTGGTCTCCACCCACGACATGCTGCTGGTACACGAGTTACTTCCCCGTATGGTCATCCTGGACGAGGGGCAGGTGGTCGCCGATGGCCTTACCTCGATATTGATGGAAGACGGGCAGCTGCTCGAAGCCCACGGACTGGAAAAGCCCTACACCCGCATAAGAACGAAAAAGGGGCTTACGGGATAAACGATTCCCGCAAACCCCAAGCATCCTTCCCGACCTGAATTCTCGGATAGACTCTTACTTGATCGCCAGGGAGGCCGCTTCCTCGATCCCGGCGGCAACCCGCAGCAGTTCGGCTTTATCGGTGCGCTCCCAGGTCAAGTCCAGGTCTTCCCGTCCGAAGTGCCCGTAGGAGGCGACCTGGCGGTAGATTGGGCGGCGCAGCTTCAGGTCGCGGATGATCGCCCCCGGGCGCAGGTCGAAGTGCTCCGTTACCAGGTCGGCGATCTGCCCGGAGGGCAGCCGCCCGGTGCCGAAGGTCTCTACATTAACACTGAGCGGGTGAGCCACCCCGATGGCATAAGCCACCTGGATCTCGCAGCGTTCGGCCAGGCCGGCCGCCACCACGTTCTTCGCCGCCCAGCGGGCCGCATAGGCAGCCGAACGGTCCACTTTAGTCGGGTCTTTGCCGCTGAAGCAGCCGCCGCCGTGCCGCCCCATGCCCCCGTAGGTATCCACAATGATCTTGCGCCCGGTCAGACCGGAATCGCCCAGCGGACCGCCGATCACGAAACGCCCGGTCGGGTTTACGTAAATCTTGAGGTCTTCGTCCACCATTTCCGCCGGCAGCACCGGCCGGATCACCTGCTCGATCACCCCCGCCCGGATCTGCTCCTGGGTCGCCTCTGGGGCGTGCTGCGTGCTGACCAGCACCGTGTCGACCCGCTTGGGGCGTCCGTAGCTGTACTCGACCGTCACCTGCGCCTTGCCGTCCGGTCTCAGCCAGGGCAGGGCGCCCGTCTTGCGCGCCACGCTCAGCTGGCGGGTGAGCCGGTGCGCCAGATAGATAGGCATCGGCAGCAGGGCAGGCGTCTCATTGCAGGCGTAACCGAACATCATCCCCTGGTCGCCGGCCCCGATCGTGTCGACCTCTTCCTCCGTCACCTCACCGGTGCGGGTCTCCAGCGAGTGGTTGACGCCCATGGCAATGTCCCCCGACTGGCGGGCGATCGCCACCAGCACCCCGCAGGTGTTGCCGTCCAACCCCTTGGCGCCGTCGTCGTAACCGATCTCCAGCAGGACCTTGCGCGCCAGCTCGTCGAAGTTGAGCTGGGCTTTGGTGGTGATCTCACCCAGGAACATGACGAAGCCGGTCTTGGTTGCCACTTCGCAGGCCACCCGCGAGAGCGGGTCCTGCTCCAGGCAGGCGTCCAGCACGGCGTCGCTCAGCTGGTCGCAGATCTTGTCCGGGTGCCCCTCCGTGACCGACTCGGAAGTGAACAGCAGGCTAGGCGACTCCATAAAAGTGTTATTCATTAAGTGTCCTCCACAATAAAGTAAATTGCCCCTCCGGTACCGAAAGGGCAATTCGTATTTTACTCTGCTGGTTGCCCTCTCATCTCCCAGAACGTCCGTCTGCCGGAATTGGCACCGTAGTCAGTCTAATAGTCATATAGTCGTAGTCTAATAGTAATTTCGAAGTCATCTAGCTGACTATCAGACCAGCGACTATCTGACTAAACCGGGTTGCCGAGGCTTCACAGGGCCGGTCCCTCCGCCTCTCTGGATAAGAGTGCCTGGTGGGGCTATTCGATTGTGCGCAGAGTTTACCACGAGAAGGAAGAGGCTGTCAATCGCGGAAGGGACGAAAGAATTTTCGACTGGCTGTTGTGGCCCTGAATCATCGAGAGAAATATCCACGGGTAACGATGTACAATAGGTAAACATTGTTCTAACGATAGGGAATTTTTTTATGGCCCAACCGACCGCCGAAGAATTCCTCTCCACCTACTCACCCGAAGTCCAGCAGCTCGCCTGGCAGGCGCGAGACCTGGTGCTGGAGACCATCCCCGGCGTGCTGGAGATAGTCGATCCCCCCTCCAAGATCATCGCCTACGGTTTCAGCCCCAGGTACACTGACCTGGTCTGCGCCATCGCTCCTTATACCGGTCACGTGAACCTGATTTTCGGCCGGGGTGTCGAGCTGCCCGACCCGGGTGGCCTGCTTGCGGGTACGGGGAAGAAGGCGCGCCATGTCAAATGTAAGACCCTTGAAGATCTCCAGCGCACCGGGGTTCGCGCCCTGATCGCAGCTGCCGCAGCGCTCGCGGCTTACAATGATCATAAACCTGCAGGTGGACCCCCATAGATATGAAATGAGCGGGGTCCTGGCTTAAACCCCTACCACCCAGACGATGAAATAGAACCCGATCGGCGCGGCCCACAACCACGAGTCGATCCGGTCGAACACGCCTCCGTGGCCCGGCAGCAGGCTGCCAGAATCTTTCATCCCGGCCTGGCGCTTGATCATGCTCTCCCCCAGGTCGCCCAGGGTGGTGACTGTGCTGAGCACCAGCCCGAGCAATCCGGCCTGCCAGTAGGTGATGGCGAACTCCGGCCCTGCCCAGACTTTCCATAGCGCCGCCAGCCCGACCGCTCCGAGCGTACCAATGATAACCCCGCCCAGGTAACCCTCCCAGGTCTTCTTGGGACTCAGGCGCGGGCTGAGCCGCCGCTTCCCCAGGCTGCGCCCGATGAAGTAGGCGCCCGAATCGGCCAGCCACACCGCAGGCAACACCAGCAGCAGCCACCAGAAACCGCCCGCCAGGCTGCGCAGCGAGATCAGATAGGCCCCCAGCCAGCCCAGGTAGACGCCTGCCGCCAGGGTGATGGCGAAGTCCGTGCCTGCCAGGTCGCGGCCGCGCTCGTATGCCACCAGGTGGGTCGTCATGGCAGCCAGCACGAACAGCGTGAGCAGCCAGGGCGCGCTGGCAAAGCCATCCCAGGCCCGCCCGAGGGCCAGCAGGGCCGCCCCGGCAGCCCCCAGCCAGATCGCAGGCTGGAATCCGGCGGCCTGGAAAAGCCGCCCGAACTCCCAGGCAGCCAGGCCCAGCACCAGCGCCACGAAGGCGGTAAATACCGGCCCGCCCAGGTAGAATAACAATAACCCGACGGGAAGCAGGACGGCTGCCACCAGGATTCGCGACGAAAGCATGCTGCGGGTGACCTTTGTTTATGTTTTCAAGCAGCTTGGGAGACTCGCCCGAACCGGCGTTGCCGGTGTTTGTATTCCTCGAGGGCGATGGCGAGCTCGTCCTTGTTGAAATCCGGCCAGTAGGTTGGGGTGAAGTACCACTCCGAATAGGCGCCCTGCCAGATCAGGAAATTGCTGCCGCGCAGCTCGCCGGAGGTGCGGATGATCAGGTCCGGGTCCGGCACACCTGCGGTGAACAGGTATTTGTTGACTAACTCATCATTGATCTGATCGGGCTGGATGCCATCGCCTATCATGCGCTGGATGGCGCACACGATCTCGTCGCGGCCACCGTAATTGAACGCCACGTTGAGCACCAGCCGGTCGTTGTCCTTGGTGTATTCGATGGCGTGCACGACCTTCTCGCGCAAGGAGGGTCGCAGTCGGTCCAGGCGGCCGATGTGGTGCAGCTGCACACCCTGGTCGTGCAGCTCTTGCAGCTCTCGGTCGATCACGTCCTCGAGGATGCGCAGCAGCCCCTGCACCTCTTCCAGCGGCCTGCCCCAGTTCTCTGTCGAGAAGGCATAGATGGTCAGGTATTGAACGCCGAACTCGATGCAGGCTTCGATCACCCGGCGCAGGTTTTCCGTGCCCGCCCGGTGGCCCGCTAGGCGAGGCAGCCCGCGCGACAGCGCCCAACGCCCGTTGCCATCCATGATGATGGCAATATGTGTCGGGACCGGATCGGGCTGTTCCGATTTCTTTTTCCGGTTCATGGCTTGCCGTCAGACTTCCAGGATTTCCTTCTCTTTTCGCTCAC
This sequence comes from Anaerolineales bacterium, assembly GCA_035291645.1. Taxonomy (GTDB): domain Bacteria; phylum Chloroflexota; class Anaerolineae; order Anaerolineales; family UBA4823; genus DATDRQ01. The sequence goes on along the minus strand of DATDRQ010000055.1, from coordinate 5,571 downwards.
CGACGGCGTTGATATTATCGATGAAGCGCTGGGTGATCTTCTGTAGATCCTCTTCGGCGCGCTTCAAATCGTCCTTGGAGATGAGCTTCTCCTTCTCGAACTCCTCCAGATCCCGGTTGATATCGCGGCGTACGTTGCGCACGGCCACCCGCGCCTCCTCCACCCGGTTGTGGACCACCTTCACCAGGTTGCGCCGGCGTTCCTCGGTCAGCGGCGGCAGGTTCAGGCGGATGGCCTTTCCGTCGTTGTTTGGGGTCAGCCCCAGGTCGGAGGACTGGATCGCCCGCTCGATCGCTCGCAGTGTGGCCGCATCAAACGGGCGGATCAGCAGGGAACGTGGTTCAGGCACCCCGATGCTGGCCAGCTGGATCAACGGGGTGGGATTTCCATAATATTCCACCGGGAGACGCTCGACGAGCGCAGGGCTGGCGCGGCCGGTGCGGATGCCTCCCAGGTCCTCTTCCAGAGCCTCCACTGCCCCGCCCATGCGTGCCTCCGCCTCGTTGTAGATCTCCTTAAGCATTCTCTCCTCCAGGATGCGCGGGGGAACAATTCCACCCATCTATAGGATACTCGAAAATCCTTACGGAGGAAAGAGGCAATTTAACCGGTCAGGCGCTCACCAGTGTGCCGACCGGCTCGCCATGCAGCGCCCGGCGCAAGTCGTCCCGGCTCCACAGGTTTAGCACCAGGATCGGCAGGTTGTTATCCATACACAGGGAAATGGCCGTGCTGTCCATCACTTCCAGGCGACGGTTGATCGTCTCCATGTAGGTCAGGCGATCGAAAAGCACGGCCTGAGGGTTCAGGACAGGATCGCTGTCGAAGACGCCGTCCACCTTGGTAGCCTTGATCAGCACGTCGGCGTCGATCTCCATCGCCCGCAGGGCCGCGGCGGTGTCGGTGGAGAAATACGGGTTGCCGGTCCCGCCCCCCAGGATCACCACCCGGCCCTTTTCCAGGTGGCGGATCGCCCGCCGGCGGATGTATGGCTCGGCGACGGCGTGCATCTCGATCGCCGATTGGACCCGGGTCACCAGGCCGCGCCGCTCCATGGCATCCATCAACGCCAGCGCATTCATCACCGTCGCCAGCATGCCCATGTAATCGGCGGTGGCCCGGTCCATCCCCCGCTCCAGCCCACCCCGGCCGCGCCACAGGTTCCCGCCGCCGATCACGATGGCGACATCCACCCCCAGGTTGCGCACTTCCTCCACCCGCTCGGCGATATCCTCGGCGCGGGTCGGGTCGATCCCGAAGCCCTGCGGCCCGGCAAGCGCCTCGCCGCTCAACTTGAGCAGAATTCGGCGGTACTTCAGAGAGTTCTCCACTTCTTACGCTCCTGTTGGTTTTTTTCAGAAAAAAGACCAACCTGGTGGTTGGTCTTTCGAATTTATTCCGCAGCGGTACTCCCGCCCACTTCCCAGCGTACGAATCGCCGGATGACGAGGTTTTCACCGATGGCGGCAATGTTCTGGTGGAGCAGGTCTTCAATGGTGAGACTGTCATCCCGAATATAAGGCTGCCTCAGCAGGACCACCTCATCCATATATTTTGCCAGGCGTCCCTCGACGATCCGTTCGACGACAGATTCGGGTTTCCCGTCTTCAAGGGCGCGCCGGCGGTCGCTGGCCTTCTCCTGCTCGATCTCATCCGCCGGGATATCCTCCATGCGGATGTATTTCGGCGCGCTGGCCGCGATTTGCAGGGCGATCTCGTGGGCAAAAGTACGAAAGGTTTCGGAGCGGGCCACAAAATCGGTCTCGCTGTTAACCTCGACCATGACCCCTACCCGGCCGTTGCCGTGCGTATACAATTCCAGGACGCCCTCCGAGGCTTCCCGTTCGGCGCGCTTGGCGGCCTGGGCCAGCCCCTTTTCGCGCAGGATCTCTTTGGCTTTCTCCACATCTCCGCCCGTCTGCTCGAGCGCTTTGCGGCACTCCATCACCCCCACCCCGGTCGCCACGCGCAGCGCTTTCACCTGTTCAGCAGTAATTGTCGTCATTCTTGGCTGTCCTCATCCTCGTTCTCTTCGTCCAGATCGGCCTCGAGCTCGGCCTGCTCTTCTTCCAACTCGACCGTGGCTTCGGGCTCTTCTTCAAGCTCGTCCTCGATCTCCTCGGCGAGCTCTTCCTCGACCTCATCGTCGAGTACTTCTACCTCCTCTGCGAGCTCTTCCTCGAGCTCTTCCTCGACCTCTTCGGCGAGTATTTCTACCTCGTCCTCGAGCTCTTCCTCCAGCTCTTCCTCAAGCTCCTCCTCCAGCTCTTCCTCAACCTCTTCCTCGATCTCCTCTTCCAGCTCTTCCTCGACCTCTTCATCCACCTTGGCAGGCGCTTCGCTCACTTCGCCCTCCCCAGGTTCAAGATCGACCCGGCCGCGTGAGGGCAGCTTCGCCAGGGTCGACTCGCCCAACAGCTCTTCGTCGGTGAGTTCGACTTCCTCGGCGACCACCATCAGGCGCTCGGCCGCAAACGGTTCCACGACCTCCTCCTTGCGCATTGCCATGCCCTCCAGGGCGGCGTCGGCGATCTTGCCGACCAGTAGCTTGATAGCCCGGATGGCGTCGTCGTTCGAGGGGATGACGTAATCGATCTGAGCGGGATCGCAGTTGGTGTCCACCAGGGCGATCACCGGGATATTCAGCAGGTTCGCCTCGTGGATCGCGGTTTCTTCCCGGCTCACATCGACCACGAACAGCAGGTCCGGCACGGTCGCCATCTTGCGGATGCCGCCCAGTAAAGCTTCCAGTCGCTCCATCTTGCGTTCCAGCATCAGGGCTTCCTTCTTGGTGATGCGGGCGAAATCGCCGTGGTCGCGCATGCGCTCGAGCCGGTCCAGCTCGTTGATGCGCTGCCGGATGGTGCGCCAGTTGGTCAGCATGCCGCCCAGCCAGCGGTTAGTGACGTAGGGCATGCTGCTGCGGACGGCCTCGACCTGGATGGTCTCCTGGGCCTGCCGCTTGGTGCCAACAAAAAGCACCGTGCCGCCTTCGGCTACGGTGTCGCGTACCAGGTTGTAGGCCTGCTCGATCGATTTGGCCGTTTTTTGCAGATCGATGATGTGGATGCCGTTGCGCTCGGTGAAGATATACGGCTTCATGGCGGGGTGCCATTTGTGAGTGCGGTGCCCGAAGTGAACACCACTCTCCAAGAGCGCTTTCATGGAGATAACGGACATTTTAAGATGCTCCTTGTGTTAGACCTCCGCCTCCGTCATTCCTGGGCGGCACCGCTGCCGGAGCGACAGATCCGGCTATACGGCACGCCCGTCCAGGTCGGGAGACGTGCGAGATGGAATTCCCCACGAAGTGGGGCGCCCTGTTCGGGGCAAGATCGCTCCCGCCTGCAGATGGCTTCCTGGCGGGAGCTTGGCAAGTTTATCATAGAGCCAGCGAATCGTCCAGCGGCTCTTTGACTTTTGACTTTTTGACTTATTCCGAACCGTTTGTATGGATGGATCAGCGGTTGTTCAATAACCGGTCGACCACAATGGTGGACATATTGATGCAATCATCGTATGATTTGATGCATGAGAACCACCCTCTTGAAGGCTGATCGGTTTATCCAGCTCCCACCTTTGTAGGTTGCAACGATTTCAATGGGCGAAAGTTTCCTTCGATCACTGCTGTCTGGCCTGCCCCTTGGCCCTCTGCGCTATTTCGCCAGCACCGGCTCGACCAACGAAGGTGCGGCAAGCTGGGCAGAAGCCGGCGCGCCCAACCTGGCACTGGTGGTCGCCGACGAGCAGACCGCCGGGCGTGGCCGGCTGGGCCGCCGCTGGTACACACCCGCAGGCGCAGCCCTGGCCTTCAGCCTGGTCCTGCGCCCGCAGGAGATTCTTCACTTCGCTCAGAATGACAGTGCTGGCGAGGCATTAAACCTCGCCATCCCTCGCCTGGCCGGGCTGGGGGCGCTGGCGGTGTGTACGGCCCTCGAAGAGGGCTACGGGCTGGCGCCGCGGATCAAGTGGCCCAACGATGTGCTCCTGGGAGGCCGCAAGGCCGGTGGGGTGCTGCCCGAGCTGAGCTGGCAAGGAGAGAACCCGCGGGCCGCCATCCTGGGGATCGGCATCAATATTGCACCGCATGCAGTGCCGCCGCCGGCAGACCTGCTCTTCCCGGCGACCTGCGTGGAAATCGAACTGGGCCAGCCGGTCGACCGCTGGATTCTGCTCCGTGAGGTCCTGTCCGCCCTGCTCGGCTGGCTCCCCCGGCTGCCTTCCCAGGATTTCCAGCAGGCCTGGGAATCCCGCCTGGCTTACCGGGACGAGAGGGTGCAGGTCATAACCGGAGGGAACGTGCCAGAGCAAGGCATACTGCTCGGCCTCGACCCCGCCGGAGGCCTGCGCTTGCAGCTATCCTCTGGCGAAGAACGCATCTTCCAGGCCGGCGACCTCCGCCTGCGCCCGGGCAAGAGGATTTAAGACCAGCCAATTTCTATAAGTTAACGTTCAAACCTTCAAACTTGCTAACCTTTCAACGGTTTAGAGGAGCGCAACGATGCTAGATGAATTCCGCCAACAAGCCGGCGCCGAGCCGTTCTTCGAAGAAGAGGAAACTTTCGAGGAAGTAAAACCGATCAAGCCAAAAACCCGCCGCTTTGGATTGACCGCCCTCCAGCGGTTCGTGATCTCCCTGCTTTTCCTGATGACGGTCTGCGTGCTGGGAGTCCTGTTCCTGGTCGTGACCGGGAAGGTCGTGCCGGTCTTCTAGGCCTTCCCTATCCCCCCGTTGGCACTCGAGTCGGATTTTACCGCACCGCCGTTTTCCGGCTCGGCTCCAACACTGCGCAGGTCGGCGTCGGCGATGCGCGCCAGCGAAGCCACGCTGTCCCCAGCCGCTAACTCGATCAATCTCTCCCCCCGAGTCGCCCGCCGGGCTTTGGGGATATCCTTCACCCTGGTGCGTAAAACCTGTCCACCCGCCGAGATGATCGTCAGGTCGTCTGCTCCTTGAACCACCCGCGCGGCAGCAATTCTGCCCGTTTGCTTGATCGAATCCCGGTTAAAGGTCCCCACACCACCGGTGCCGCGTCCCTTGGCCGGGTAGTCGGAGAGCGGAGTGCGCTTGCCAAACCCGCCAGCTGTGACGACCAATAGGTCTGCCCCAGCCTCGACCACCTCCATGCTCGCCACGTAATCGCCGTTTTCGAGCCGGATCCCGGCCATCCCGCCAGCCGACCGTCCAGTTGGACGCACCTTTTGCTCCGAGAAGCGCAGCGCCCGGCCTGCCTCTGTCACCAGGATGACTTCGTCCTTCCCATGCGTCAGTCGCGCCCAACCCAGCTCGTCGCCCGGGTCGAGTTTGAGAGCGTTCAGCCCGGACGGCCGCACCGCCGCGAATTCGCTTAGGGCTATCCGCTTTATCCTGCCCTGGCGCGTCGCCATCACACAGTACTCGGCCGCAACAAAGCGCGGCACTGCCACCGCCGCCGTGATGGTCTCCCCTTGGGCTAAGGCGAGCACGTTCACGATCGGTATGCCCCGCCCCGCCCGGTCGGCGTCCGGGATCTGGTAAGTCTTCTCCGAATACACCTTGCCCTTGTCAGAGAAGAACAGGATCGTATCCAT
>DATDRQ010000054.1:0-15858 GCA_035291645.1 Anaerolineales bacterium | reverse complement strand
CGCTTCGAAGTGCGCGGCGAGGTCGTCGGGATCACGGTGATCGATGATTATGCCCACCATCCAACCGAGATCGCGGCGACTCTGGATGCGGTCCGCTGGCGCTTTCCGGGAAGGACCCTGTGGGCAGTGTGGCAGCCGCATACCTATACGCGCACATTGGCGTTGTTCCCTGGGTTCACCACTGCCTTTAGTGAAGCCGATCACGTCCTGGTGACCGAGGTCTTCGGGGCGCGCGAGGAAGCGCGCCAGGATTTTTCTGCCGCCCGGTTCGTCGAAAAAATGGATCACCCTTCCGTCAGGTTTTTCTCCATGCTCGATGAAGCGGCGGCCTTTCTGGCAGAGCGACTCAAGCCCGGAGATGTGCTGGTCGTACTGTCGGCTGGGGACGCCGACCGGATTAGTTCTCAGGTCCTGGAAACGCTGCGGACGATGGAAGACAATGGCTAAACCGGAGCATTCGTTTCCTGTTAGAGAATCTTCCGTCTACGATGAGCAGGCTGCGAAAGCCGTGTTTGGCCAGCGCCTGCAGATAGACGTGCCTCTCGCCCGCTATACCGCGGCCCGGGTCGGGGGGGCGGCGGAAGGGTTGATTCAGGCGAAAAGCGCGGAAGACCTGGCAGAGATTACCGGGCACCTGTGGGAGATGGAGGTACCGTTCGTGGTATTCGGTGGTGGTTCGAATATTCTGGTCAGCGATCGAGGTCTGAGCGGGGTAGCCGTGCTGAACAAAGCCCGCCGGGTACGATTCGACCTCGAGAAAGAGCCGCCGCAAGTATGGGCCGAATCAGGCGCAAATTTAGGTTCGATCAGCCGGCAGGCTGCCACCCGGGGATTAGCCGGTCTAGAATGGGCGGCTGGTATCCCCGGGACGTTAGGAGGGGCGATCGTCGGGAACGCCGGCGCCCACGGTGGAGACACCGCTGGCAACCTCCTCCTGGCAGACATCTTGCATCGGGAAGATCCGGAGAGACCCCGAGCGAACGGGGATAAGCCGATCCCGGAGTTCGTGCGGGATAAGTGGATGGCAGATCGATTTCAATTCGCCTATCGGAGCAGCGTGATTAAGGGAACCTCGCACAAACCAACACAACCCGGACGGGGTGGAGCACCCACGGTTTTCTCTCCCTCCCCGCGTACGGTCGTTTTGTCAGCCTGGTTAGGCCTGGAACTTTCCAATCGCGAGGCGGTGAACGCCAGGATGGAAGAAAATTTGAATTACCGGCGTACCACTCAACCACCAGGAGCCAGCATGGGTTCGATGTTCAAGAACCCGCCTGGCGATTTTGCCGGTCGGTTAATCGAGGCAGCTGGTCTGAAAGGCACCCGGGTGGGTAAAGCACAGATCAGCCCACTGCACGGTAATTTCTTTATCAACCACGGCGGCGCCTCAGCTGGCGATATCTGGCAGCTAATCCAACTCGCTCGTAATCAAGTAATCAAGAAATTCGGCGTTGAGTTGGAGCTGGAAATCGAATTCGTCGGAGATTGGACAATCGAGGCTCGCCAATGAATCCAAACCGGAAGCTCCAGGTTGGCGTTTTGTTTGGAGGCCGCTCTGGCGAGCACGAGATATCGCTGCGCTCGGCGCGCACGGTGCTCTCGGTCCTGGATCGCGAGCGCTATTCGGTTACCGAGATCGCTATTACCCACGAAGGGACCTGGCTGGTCGGGGAGCAACTCCTGGACCGCATGGCTGCCGGCCTGAAAGAGAGTGATCGCAGCCAGCTCAAGCAAGCCGCCATCCTGCCTGACCCGAGGCAGAGAGGTATCTTCGCCATTCGGGAGGCGGACCAGGGGAAAATCCTGGAATACATGTCCGATCTCGACGTAGTCTTCCCGGTGCTACACGGAACTTATGGAGAGGATGGCACCGTCCAGGGATTACTGGAGATGGCCGAGATCGCCTACGTCGGATCAGGCGTACTGGGTTCCTCCCTTGTGATGGATAAAGCCGCCTTTAGAGATCTGATGAGGGCGAACAACATCCCTCAAGTAGAAACACTCCTGGTATTGAGAAGGGAGATCGAGCAGTCAATCGACGGAGTGATCGTGCAGGCTGAGGTGATGGCGCCTTATCCATTGTTCGTCAAGCCCGCCAACCTGGGTTCCTCGGTTGGGATAAGCAAGTGCTATAACCGCTCCGATCTGCTGGAGGGTTTGCAAGAGGCAGCCCGCTATGACCGTCGGGTTCTCATCGAGCGCGGCGTCCGGGCGCGGGAGATCGAAGTCAGCGTGCTGGGCAACGACGATCCGGTCGCTTCTGTGCCCGGAGAAATCATACCCTCCGCGGATTTCTATTCATACGAGGCCAAGTACATCGACGTCCGTACGGAGTTGTTGATCCCGGCGCCGCTCCCCTTCGATCTGGCAGAACAATTCCGGGAGATCGCCGTGCGAGCTTTTCGGACCGCGGACTGCGCCGGGTTGGCGCGGGCGGATTTCCTCCTGGATAAGGACACCGGGGAATTATTCCTCAACGAATTGAATACACTGCCCGGGTTTACCAGTATCAGCATGTACCCGAAGCTGTGGGAGGCCAGCGGTTTGCCGATCGCCCAGCTGGTCGACCGCCTGATTGAACTGGCGCTGGAGCGGAGGGCCGAACGGGATCGAACTGAGTGGAGGTATCGGAGATAGAGGATGGCTACTTCTCAACAGACGTCTAACCGGTCGGAAGTACTCCGGCAGAGACGCAGCACCCGATCAACCCGGAGCAGCACTGCCCCGCTCTCGAAGCGCCCTGCAAAAACCAGCGGCCCGACTCGACCACCGATCTTGATGCGCGGCAGCCTGACGCAGGCATACGTACCGGATGCCCGGCGGGGGAAAAAGGCAAAAAGGCGTTACGATGTTGCCCTGGGCACCCAAGGAGTCGAGATGCGGCTCCCCTCTCTACCCAAGATCGCTATCGGTTGGCGATTGGTTTCCGGCCTGCTCGTTGCGGTGCTTAGCTTTGTTCTATACACCTCGTGGAACCTGCCAGTTCTCAAGGTATCCGCGGCCGAAGTGGAAGGTCTGAAGAACTTGAAGCCGGAGGATATTAACGCCATTGCGAATGTCTCCGGGAAACCTGTTTTCCTGGTGAAACCGGGTGAGATCCGTGACGAGCTCCAGGCCGCGTTTCCGGAACTGGCCAGCGTGACGGTGGAAGTCAAGATACCGGCGAAGGTCCAGGTTTCGGTCGTGGAGCGGGTTCCGGTGCTCACCTGGAAACAGGAAGGGCGAAACTTCTGGGTGGATTCCGAAGGGGTCGCGTTCCCAGAGCGAAATGCTCAGGCTCCGGCGATCGTGGTCGAAGCCGAGGGGGCGCTCCCGGCTCCGCCTGAGCCTGAAGAAGGCGAAGCGACCGATGTCAGGGTAAATCCGGTCGTTCCGGCTGAGCTGGTCGGAGCCGTCCTGGCGATGGCCGAAGAGGCGCCAAAAGATACGCCCCTGGTTTACAGCGCCCAGCGCGGTCTGGGTTGGAAGGACCCCCGCGGCTGGCAGGCGTATTTCGGAAATGATACGAAGGACATGGAAGCCAAGCTGAGCATCTACAAGGCCATCGTCAAACGCTTGAAGAAGGATGACGTCCAGCCAGCTGTGATCAGCGTCGAGTACATTTACGCACCATATTATCGTCTGGAGCGATAGACGAGATGGACGAACCGATCATTGTGGGAATCGATGTAGGTACGACGAAGATCTGCACCCTCATCGGCCGCCTGGAAGAAGATAGCCACCTGCGCATCCTCGGGGTGGGGATTGAACCTTCTCAGGGGATGCGAAAAGGGGTGCCGGTCGATCTGCGGGCGGTTTCACAGGCAGTCTCCCGCTCGATCGAAAAGGCCGAACGAACCTCCGGGTTAGAGATCTCCTCCGCACTGGTCAGCCTGGCTGGTTCGCACGTCGCCTCGGTCAACAGCCGGGGCGTGGTTGGTGTGACCGGTCGGACGATCGATGAAGAGGATGTGCTGCGTGCCATGGAGGCAGCCCGGGCGGTGGCTATCCCGCACAACCGCGAGATCATCCATGTTATCCAGAGGGGTTTTACGGTGGATGGTCAGGCGGATATCCGCATGCCTATCGGCATGCACGGCTACCGCCTGGAAGTGGAAGCCCATATCATTACGGCAGCCGGTTCAACCGTAGAGAACTTGCGCAACTGTGTAGAACAGGCGGGCTCTGAGGTAAACCAGTTTGTATTAAACCCGTTGGCTTCGGCCGAGGTGGTCCTCTCCGAGACAGAGCGCGAGATGGGTGTGATCGTCTGCGATATCGGTGGGGGCACGACCGATATGGCGATCTACATCGAAGGGGACGTCTGGCACACTATGGTCTTGGGAGTGGGAGGGGACCATATCACCTCCGATATCGCTCACGGTTTACGCTTGCCGATCAACCAGGCTGAGGAGATCAAGAAGCAGCATGGCAACGCAGACGAGACCACGGTGCGGGAGGATGAGGAGTTCAACGTCCGGCCATTCGGTGAGGAGACGCCCATCCAGATCAGCCGGCGTGAGCTGGCGATGATCATCGAGGCGCGTGTCGAGGAGATCTTCGGCCTGGTGTTGCAGGAGATCAAGCGTTCTGGATACGATGGGCTGCTGCCGGCCGGGATGGTACTCACCGGTGGTTCGAGTGTACTTCCAGGGATGCGGCAGGTTGCCAGCCGGGTGCTGGGTCTCCCGGTACGCGTCGCCCAGCCGGAAAATCTGATCGGAATGACCGACAAACTGCACTCTCCTGCATATTCGACCAGCGTGGGATTGCTGCATTGGGCGGTGCTGATGACTGAGTTGGGCTCAGCCGCTGGACCGCGCAGACAAACTAGAGAAGGAGGAGCATTGGACTGGGAAAATTTGAAGGGTTTCTTGCGCAGACTCTTGCCGTAAAGGCCTGCAATCGTCGGCTCGCATAATTTTAGACGCATCCATGGAGAGTCAGTCTTACTGATAACCAGATTCAAAGAAAATGAATAATGAGGAGGAGCAACTGATGAATACTATCGTAAACCCACCAAACCAGCTGGAATCCTTCGCCAATATCAAAGTCGTCGGCGTGGGTGGTGGAGGATGCAACGCCATCGATCGCATGATCGATGAGGGATTGCAGGGTGTCGAGTTTATTGCCATCAATACCGACGCCCAGGCCTTGATGTTGTCTAAGGCAACCACCCGGGTCAGGATCGGTGAAAAGCTCACGCGCGGGCTGGGCTCGGGCGGCAATCCAGAAATGGGGAAAAGGGCTGCTGAAGAATCCTCGGAGGACATGTACGAGGTCTTGCGCGGGTCAGATATGGTTTTCATCACCGGTGGAATGGGCGGTGGGACGGGAACTGGTGCCTGCCCGCTCGTGGCGCAGATCTCGAAAGAGGTGGGCGCCCTGACGATCGGCGTGGTCACCAAACCGTTTTCGTTCGAGGGCTCTCGCCGCATCCAATCAGCGGAAGGCGGGATCGCCAAACTCAAGGAGCAAGCGGATACACTGATCGTGATCCCGAACGACCGCCTCCTGCAGATAGTCGACAAACGGGCGAACTTGCAGGAAGCTTTTCGCATGGCAGACGATGTCCTGCGACAGGGCGTGCAAGGCATCTCTGAGCTGATCACCGTGCCCGGGTTGATCAACCTGGACTTCGCTGATGTCCGCACGATCATGTCGGAAGGAGGCGCCGCATTGATGGCGGTCGGAAACGCGACTGGTGAAGATCGGGCGCGCGAGGCGGCTGAAAGGGCTATCTCGAGCCAGCTGTTGGATATCACCATCGATGGCGCACGCGGCATCCTGTTCAACGTAACCGGCGGCCCCGACTTGACTCTATTCGAGGTCAACCAGGCGGCAGCTATTATCAAGGAAACCGCCCATCCGGATGTAAACCTGATCTTCGGCGCCGTGATCGATCAGCACATGGGTGACCAGGTCAGGATCACGGTGATCGCCACGGGTTTTGAACGTACGGGTGTGCCGCGCCGCATCCTGGAGACGCCTGCCGCTCGTCTGGAGACGCCTCTGATGCGCACGCCCGAGAGCGTCGAACGCCCGGTGAACCCGGCTCCAAAACAGGCTGCAGAGTTCCAGCCGCGCACCTTCAACACGGAGGATCTGGATATCCCCACCTTCTTGCGAAACCGGGTGCGCTAGTGTAACGATACGATTTGGTGGATTCTAGAGGTCTAGTCGACGGTCTGCTCACGACTACAAACCGTTGCTCACACTTCTCGCCTCCTGTAAGATTCTTGGTGCTGGGCAGGTAATCCCTGGCAGTTCCTCCTCGCCGGAATCTTCCGGTTATTGGTCTGCCCTTTCTCTGCATATGCCTTCGCGCGGAGATGGGGCAGGCCATTTTGATCTGGCTGAATATTTTAAGGTTTTTGTATAAAAAAATTCCTTGCACATCCAATGCATCTGTGCTAGAATTTAGACCTATTTACTGCCACATATATGGGGGGGTGTTAGTTTAACCGCCAGATATGGCGGCGACAGATGTTCTAAGGTAACAGAACCAGAATGCGATGTCCTTACTGTCAAACCGAGAATTCCAGAGTCATCGATACATCGCACGATAGCCGAGGGGGTATTCGTCGCCGCAGGGAGTGTCTAGACTGCGGTCAGCGCTTCAGTACCTACGAACGGGCGATCCTCGCCACGCCGCTGATCGTTAAACAAGATGGGACAAGGGAAGAGTTTGACCGCGATAAATTAATCAGGGGTATTCGAATTTCTTGCGCAAAACGTCCGGTCTCGGCAGCCGATATCGAGCGGCTGGTCGGCGAGATCGAGGCTGCCCTGCAATCGATGGGACGTGCGGAAGTTTCCTCCAGAGTCGTCGGGGACATGGTCATCGCAGGTCTTAAAGAGATGGACTTGATCGCCTATATCCGCTATGCGATCGTTTACCTCGGCCTGGATGATTTGCGCTCAATTCGCACCGAGATCGACCGTCTTCTAGAGAGCTAATCCTACAAACATAATCAGCAGTCTGTGGAGCGATCCCGGCTGCCTCTGTCCTTGCCTTAATTGACATATCCGTAATTAGAAGGAGTGGTCGTTATGGTTTCCGAAGTAGAGAAGCGAGACGCTAAAATCGGCCTGTTACCCACCCCCCCCTTGCCACAGGACGTCCACCCAATTGACCTCACCGACAACGCCCGTCAGGTGTTCGCCCGGCGATACGTCCGCCGGGGACCGGATGGGAAGCCAGCCGAGTCGGTGGAAGAGACTTTCTGGCGGGTAGCTTACCATGTCGCCAAAGCGGAGGAAGTTTGGGGCGGTGACACCCTGGCGTCTGCCCGCGCCTATTACGACCTGCTTTCGAGACGCCGGTTTTTTCCGAACTCCCCGACATTTACAGGCGCCGGCACGCCTCTAGGTCAGCTGGCAGCTTGCTTCGTCCTACCGATTTCCGACGATATGGGTAGAGCCGAGAACGGTATTTTCCAGACCTTACGCGATGCAGCCTTGATCCAGCAAACCGGTGGGGGCAATGGGTTTTCCTTCTCACGCCTGCGCCCCCGTGGGACTCTGGTAAAGTCCTCCGCAGGTCAGGCAACTGGCCCGATCGGCTTCCTGCGCGTCTACGACAAGGCCTTCGGAGAGATCGCCCAGGGCGGCACTCGCCGGGGAGCCAATATGGGCGTATTGCGGGTCGATCACCCTGACATCGAAGACTTCATCACCTGTAAAACGGACGAGAATGCTATCACGAACTTCAACATCTCGGTCGGAATCACCGATGCTTTCATGCGCGCCGTCCAGGCGGATGATTTGTGGGAGTTGCGTTTTCCGGATGTATCGACCCAGGCATACAAGCGCTTCGATGGGACGCTGGAGGAGGCTGAACAACCTGGGATTCCCATTCAGGTAATCAAACAGGTGCGCGCCAGGGAGCTGTTCGAAAAAATTGTCAGTCAGGCGCACCACAATGGAGAGCCGGGCGTGCTCTTCCTGGATGCCGCCAACCGGTCCAATCCGGTGCCGCACCTCTACCAGCTCGAAGCGACAAACCCGTGCGGCGAACAGTGGTTGGGTCCCTACGAGAACTGTTGCCTGGGTTCAGTCAACCTCGCCCAGCACATGGGTCCGGACGGGTCGGTCGACTGGGAAGCTCTACGGCAGAGTGTCGCCACTTCCACCCGTTTTCTCGACGATGTGGTGCAGGCGAACTCCTACGTCCCGGCTGTGCCCCAACTGAAGGCAGCTGCCTTCCGGGCGCGGCGCATCGGGTTGGGGGTGATGGGGCTGGCCGACTTGATGTACCACGTGGGCGTGCGCTACGGTTCAGAAGCCGGTCAGGAGTTCGCCGCCCAGGTGATGGAATTTGTGCGCTACCACGCCATGTTCACCAGTATCGAACTTGCCGAAGAAAGGGGACCTTTCGAAGCGATCGAGGCATCTATTTACGATCCAAAGCAGCTGCGCTGGCAGCCACCGACGCCTCTGCAACCATACCACTACGATTGGGGTCGCCCGCCTCTCGATTGGGAAGTCATAACGAGCGGCATCCGCCAGCACGGCATCCGCAACGCCGCACAGACCACAGTGGCACCCACCGGTACCATCGCTACCGTGGCAGGCTGCGAGGGTTATGGCTGCGAGCCGGTCTTCGCTCTGGCATATATCCGCCACGTGAACGATAACGGCCGCGATCTGCAGCTGGCCTACACCAGTCCGCTTTTTGAAAAAGCGTTGGTCGAGGCCGGCATCAACGAGCAAGTCCGCCAGGAAATCGTCACCCAGGTGATGGAACATGGAACGTGCCAGGAGGTCGAGTTCGTTCCCGATTATCTGCGCGAGATCTTTGTTGTTTCGCAAGATATTTCTGCCGAAGAGCACGTGCGCACTCAGGCCGCCATGCAGGCCTTTGTCGACAACAGCCTATCGAAGACGGTGAATTTCCCCGAATCGGCTTCCGTTGAGGACGTGGCAATGGCATACCAGCTGGCCTGGGAGTTAGGTTGCAAGGGCATCACGGTCTACGTCACCGGCTCTCGCCAGAAGGTGGTATTGGAAACCAAAGCCACCGCCAGGGAAAAACATGTGGCGCCTGAACAGACAGCTTCCGTCGGAGCCGAAAAACCGCAGATGGTCATCTGGCAGGAGAAGAAGAAGCCGCGCCCGCGCCGGCTGGCAGGCTTCACCATCTTCGTCGATACCCCGCTCGGGAAGACCTTCGTAACGGTCAATGAGAACGGCGGCAACCAGCCATTCGAGGTATTCGTCAACACAGCCAAGGCGGGTTCGGAGACCGCCGCTGTTTCGGAAGCCATCGGGCGGTTGATCTCTTACACCTTGCGGCTGGCCTCCTCTGTGCCGCCACGCGACCGTCTGCGCGAGGTCTGGCGGCAGCTCTCGGGCATCGGAGGTGGTCGTTCGCTTGGTTTCGGTCCCAACCGGGTGCGTTCCTTACCGGATGGGGTTGCCCAGGCTCTGGAAGAATACCTTCAGAATAGCTCTTCGAATCCAGGTGAAGAAGACTCAGTCCATGGCAATGGTTTCCATCCCGCGGCCGACGTCTCTGGGGAGCAGATGGCCTTCAAGATCGGCGATCTCTGCCCGGAATGCGGCGAAGCAGCCGTAGTCAATGAGGAGGGCTGCCGGAAATGCTACGCCTGCGGATACAGCGAGTGTTAGAGTAGGTTGAGAGGCCAGTGGGGAAATTACGAGAGATGGGTAACCATCTCTCGTACTCATTAATATGAATTTTTGGGTGTATCTATCTGGCCATTCCCCTTTAGAATATCAGTATGGGCAAGTTGATTGTGGTCGTCGGGAATTCGGGATTAGGAAAGACCACCTTCACCCGGCAGCTCTGCCGGGCGTACCCTTTCGTTACCGGGATGGAGCAGCACCAGGAAAGACCCTTCCAGCTGGCTTTCTCGGGTAACCATTCAAGATACGGTCTGCACAACCAGGTCGATTACCTGCTGTTCCGCGCCGGGCAGGAACTATTCATCCGGAGGGCGGAAGTTCCAGGGGTCCTGGACGGGGGCCTGGAGCTGGATTTCTTCGTCTTCACGCGCTATTTCCATCTCCGAGGGTATCTGACTATGGCGGAATATCAGCTCTGTGAGCGGGTCTATTCTTTTTTTCGTGCAGTCCTGCCGCCTCCTGACCTTATCCTTCGCCTGACGGCGCCACTGGAGGTGGTGGCGGCCCGGTATGCCCACAGGAACCGCAGCCTGGAGATCGCCAGGTTAGAAGACCTGGGGCAGTTAGAGATCTTGATAGATGATTGGATCGGGAAGGTTCAGGATATCCCGGTTGTCTCGATCGACGCCAGCCGGGAGGATCCGGGTTACGGTGTGCAGATCGCCAAAATCCTTCCAAAGTTAAAAAGCATCCTGGGAGTTGGCTAGTATGTAGGAAGGCCGGGATCGAAAGAGACATTAGAGTCTGCGACCGGTCGACCGGCTCAGCTCGATCACGAGAAGGGATGGTTGGATGACAGACAAATCCAGGGATGAAACCGCCATGCACCCGAAAGTCAAACCACTGCTCGCGCAGCCGGTGCTGGCGCAACTGGCAATGGTCTCGATCAAGACTCTCCAGCCGCATGTCGTCCCGGTCTGGTTCTATTGGGATTACGAGAGCGTGTGGGTGAGTTCCTACCGCAGCACTCGCAAAGTCAAGGGATTGGGGGCGGCCTTTACCTGTGTTACAATCCGCCCATCCTCTGCAGAGACCAATTCAGAAAATAATGCCTGGAGGCACTCGGATGACAAAAAAGCTGATCGTCGTCGCCGGCAACATCGGCGCCGGGAAGACCTCCTTGACAGAGAGGCTCGGCGAAAGGCTAGGCTGGCAGACTGGCTTCGAATCGGTTTCGGATAATCCATACCTGCCCGACTTTTACGCAGATATGCGGGCCTGGTCGTTTCACCTGCAGATCTTCTTCCTAGGTCATCGCGCCGAGCAGTACCTCGAGCAGGCTCGCTCATCCCACTCCGTCGTGCTCGACCGGAGCATATACGAGGACGCCCACATCTTCGCCCGGGCTCTACATCACCTGGGAAACCTGGACGAGCGGGATTATCTTTCGTACCAGCGGGTCTTCAACCTGTTGGTCGCCACATTGCCCCCGCCCAACCTGTTGATTTTTCTCAAAGCTCCCGTACATGTGTTGGTGGAGCGCATCCGGCTACGCGGCCGCCCGATCGAGAGCGGCATTACCTCCGAATACCTGACCTTGCTCGAGTCCTTCTACGACGATTGGATGGTGGCGTTCGACCTGTGCCCGGTGCTTACCATCCACACCGGCGAGCTGGATAAGGAGCGGCCTCTGGACTTCGTTCACAACTCTCACCACCTGGATATCGTCGTCGACCGCATCCAGGACAAACTGTCAGGTAAAGAGGATGTCATCCTGACGAGCAATTAGCATAATGAAATATCAACCCGAAAGAAGAATTTCTCGAAGCTCGTGGCAGACCCGGTCCACCTGTTCCTCGCTCATGACACCGGAAAAAGGCAGAGCCAGGCCACGCCGGCCCAGGTCTTCGGTCACCGGGAAATCCCCAGGTTGGTAGCCAAATCTCTCCACCATATAGGGCTGTAAGTGAATGGGCAGGAAATAGGGCCTGGCAGGGATGCCTTGTCCAGAGAACCGCTGCGCGACCGCGTCCCGATCGATCTCGGGTGAAAACCGCACCACGTAGACGAACCAGCTCACCCGGCTGGTCGAGGGAGCGGTGAAGGGAGCTTCGACACCGGGGATTTCAGCCAGCCGATCGCTGTACCAGCCTGCCACCTGTTCTCTTCTATGAAGCAATTCATCCAGGCGGGTCATCTGGATCGTGCCGAGGGCGGCGCTCATCTCGTCCAGGCGGTAGTTATAGCCGAGGTAGGTATGCTGGAGCCAGGTATCGCCCGGCGCCCGCCCCTGGTTACGCAGGGCGCGCATCAGCTGCGCTGCACGGTCATCATCCGTCACGATGACGCCTCCCTCTCCGGTCGTGATCTGCTTGTTGGGATAGAAGGCGTATACGCCGTAATCTCCGATCGTACCGGCCTTACGACCTCGATATTCGGCGCCCAACGCTTCGCAGGAATCCTCGATCACCTTGAGCCCGTACCGGACTGCCACCTGGCGGATGGGATCCAGGTCGGCGGGTTGCCCGAAGACGTCCACCGGCAGGATCGCCTTTAAGCGGGCTGTGGCATCCGCTCCCCGGCGGGGCAGCCATTTCTCGGCGGCAGCGCCTCCTTCATCTATATCCTGCGCAGCCTGGGCGATCAGATCGGGATCGATATTGCCGGTCAATGGATCGACGTCGACGAAAACCGGGATGCCGCGCTCGAACAGGATCACGTTTGAAGAGGCGACGAACGAGAACGGTGTAGTCAGCACCAGGTCACCAGTCCCTACTCCTGCAGCCAGGATGCATAGGTGCAGGCCAGCCGTCCCGGAATTCACCCCGATGGCATGCCTGCAGCCTGTGTACTCTCTGAAGGCCGTCTCGAAAGCCTGGATATATGGCCCCATGCTCAGGTTGGGCGTTCGCAGTACGGCGGCGATGACTTCCTGTTCAGCGGAAGTAATGTCCGGGGAAGACATCGGGATGGGCAGGTTTTCTGTCAAGTTATTCTCCTATCCTTCTTTTGGCCGGGGAAATAGACCGGCAGCGCAACTCATTCAGGCCAGATGGTACCTGCCCGGACGATCCCGCCCTGCGGGACGTCGGTCTTGACCGTCGCTCCGTTGCCGATGCGGGCGCCTGCCCCCACCGTCACTCCCAGGTTGATGGTAACGCCCATCCCGATCAAGGCTGCCTGGCCGACCCGGACTCCCCCGGCGAGCAGCGCCCCAGGGGAGAGATTGGCGTAATCTTCGACGATACAGTCATGGGAGACCACCACACCGGTGTTGGCGATCACCCCGAAACCGAGGCGCGCCTGGCTGCCGATATAGGCCTGTGAGAACACCTGGACCCCCGGGGAAAGTGCCGCGCTGGGTTCGACGACGGCGGATGGGTGAACGACTGCCGGGCAGGTGAAGCCAGACTGCGCCAGCTGCTTGAATACCTGCCGCCGGACGGCAGGATTGCTGATCCCGCCGATGGCATTGACTGCCTGCCTGATCCCTTTTTTATACAGGGAGGGGAGTGTCTCGGCGCCGCCCAGGAGCGTGATCCCCAGGATATTCTCTCCGGCTGGGAAACCATCGTCGACGATCCCGGCGATCCGGTAAGTTCCCAAAGCGCGGACCAGTTCTATCAAAGTTTTTCCGTGTCCGCCCCCGCCAAAGATAATCAACGCCATTGGATCGATTTCGTCTTCTAGGAGCACCTCATCCAGGCTACCGATAAAATCCTGGATCATAGGCTCGGTGAATAAAGGCCCGGCCGGCAACTGTCTCAAGTCCAGACCGGCCTGCCGGGCCAGTTCCAGGGCGGGACGTGTAATTCGCAACCCTGTCGGGATTTCAACGGGGTGTTCTATCCCTGGGGAGTGGGGCGCAGCTGACCCCTTAGGGGAGGGTTCCTCGGAAGGTGTCCAATCCGGTGTGCTCGCCAGGTAACATAAGATATCCCCTGCGTTCACCGTATCGCCTTCGCCAAATCGCAATCCTTTCACGTACCCTTCCGATTCTGCGACGACTGCCGCCGTCGATTTCGTCGTCTCCAGGGTGCAAAGCGGTGTTTCGGTGGAAACATGCTCTCCTTCCTGGACAGACAGGGAGACCAGGCGTGCTTCCGGTTCGTTTGGATTGAGCAATGGGATCAGGACGGGGACGGCGTTCGATGGTGTGGGCATGGATCGCTGGTTATTGTTCACAGGATGGATTTGGCGGCGTTAAAGATATCATCCGGGCCTGGCAGGACAACCGATTCGAGCGTGACGGCGGCCGGGATAGGCAGATCAAAGGCAGCTACTCGCCGGGCGGATCGTAATGAAGGGCCGAGGGTTTCGGAGGCGCGGGCGAGCACCTCGGCTCCCCATCCCAATGTCAGACTGCCCTCCTCGACGACGAGCAGGCTCCCAGTCCGGCGGGCAGACTCAAGAACTGGCTCGAGTTTAAAAGGCGCCAGCTGGGTGGGGATGAAGAGCTCGGAAAAAATTTCCTCCTCGTAGGCGAGACGCAGGAGTACCTGACGGCAGAGTTCGGCCATATACCCATAGGCGACCATGGTCAAATCCGGAGGGGGTGCAGACCGGACCGCCAGATGGTAGATCGGATATCCACTGTGTTTAGCTCCCTGGGCAGCCCGGGACAGGGTGTTTCCAGGAGTTAACTCTGCTAAATCGAGATCATTTTGACTACCGGGCTGAAAGATAGGGAGCAGGTAGAGCAGTTTGTTCTCTACGAACAGGACCGGATCGTCGTCTTCCAGGATAGCTTTTTCGAGCAATCCTCCCGGATCACCGAATGCCGCAGGGGCTAAAACCTGCAAGCCCGGGACGCCGAGGAAGAGTTTTTCCAGGCTCTGGCTGTGGGTAGGACCGTAACCCCGCCGCCCTCCCATGGGGGTACGGACGACGATTGGTGCCCGGACCCGATCGTCGTATACCCACCGCAACTTCGCGGCGTGATTGATCAGCTGGTCAGCAGCTAGCGTCAGGAAGTCGCCGAACATGATCTCCACGACGGGTTTTAGCCCGCGCAGCGCCATCCCGGTAGCCACCCCGACGATGCCGGCTTCTGAAACCGGGGTGGTCAGGATTCTGTCCGGGTACTTCGTGGATAGCCCGCGCGTGACCTTGAAGGCACCGCCGTAAGGATCCAGGATGTCCTCTCCAAGGACGATGACCCCGGGATCGCACGACAAGGCATGCTCCAATCCAGCCTGCAGGGATTCGAGAACGGTTGTCATCTGCCTGGAGGTCCTGGGATAGTAGAAACGTCCGGAAAAGGATCGTTAAGCGCTTGTTGGAAGGCGTCCCTGATCTCGGTCTCTACTTCGGCAGTCACCCGCTTGAGTTCTTCGATAGAAAGGCGCGCTCCATGAATTTGGAGCGGATCCCGCTCCTGGCGAGAGCGTTCGAGTATTTCTGGCGGGCGGGTATCGTCTCCCTTGGAGTGAGGCCCAAACCGGCAGGTGTCCAGGATGAGCGCCTGCGGTGCGCCGGTCGATCGTAATCCCTGGAAACATTCTCCTGCGGCTGCGCGGACTTCCAGCACATCGCTGGTTTCCAGGCGCCGGGTGGAGATCCCGAAAGCCTGGAAACGATCGGCCATGTCGCCTCGAAAGTGAAGGTCCAGGGGGGTAGTTTGTGCGATGGCGTTATTCTCCAGGACGTAGAGAACGGGCGCGTTCCAAAGGGCAGCCATGTTCAGAGATTCGTACACAACTCCCTCGCCCAGGGTACCATCCCCTAGAAACGCAACCACGATTGCATTGGTTCGCTGTTTTTTTTCCGCCAGCGCCATTCCGGTCGCCAACGGGATAGTCCCACCCAGGATGCCGTTCGAGTAGAAGTTCCTCCAGTGCAGGTGTTGCGATCCGCCTCTCCCACCGCAAACACCGGTGGCTTTCCCCATCAATTCGGCGAATAAGGCGCGCAAGTCCCCGCCGTACGCCAGGAAGTGCCCGTGGCAGCGGTGGTTGCTGACCACAACGTCCTGGGGTTGCAGGTGGTCCAACACACCCACTGCGTCGGCCTCCTGCCCGAGATAGGTGTGGGTGGTGCCGTAAAATCGCCCACGTGGGAACTCGTCCAGGACGGTCTCCTCGAAGCGCCGGATCTGGGTCAGGCGGCGGTAGATTGTTAGGTTATCAGTGGGCGAGAACATATTGCTTCGTTGTTTTACCGGCATCCAGATAATTAATCTTTTTCCATGGTTCCGTGAGATTCGTGCGCGGTTGCTTGCCTTGATCCTTGCGGCTCTCCTGCGCCAAAGAATTCCTCCGCCGTCGAGAAGCCCGGCTGGCTGATGCC
>DATDRQ010000053.1:0-14343 GCA_035291645.1 Anaerolineales bacterium | reverse complement strand
GGCTATCGGACTCCTGCTCGGCCTCCCCTGGCTGGCTCTCATGGCTCTGGCTGGCCAACTGACCTCACTGCCCTATGCTCCATTCGAGCTGTTCGAGTGGTCCACTCGCCTGCTGCCCGGCGGCCTCGTCACCTTCGGGATCGAGGCGATGGTCAGCCTGCTGGCCGGATTCAACCTGGGTCAGACCTCTCAGGTCGCTAAAACCGCCGAGATCCTGATGGCTTATGGGCTGTTCCTGGTTTTGCTGGCTGGATTGGGGGCATTGTTCGCCCTTATCCTTAGCCGGTGGCGAACCCCGTGGGTCGTTCCAGGGGCGCTCGCCGGATTCGTCCTCGCTCTCCTGACCATCGCTCTGGCTGTCTGGGGAGGTTGGCATCCGGCCGGAGACCTCGGCGGGCTGGCCTGGCTCCTGGGGGTCTGTCTCGCCTGGGGTCTGCTGCTTGCCTGGGGCTTAGCCCGCTCGGCATCTGCCCTGTCCCAGGAGCAGGACAGCGGGCGTCGCCGCTTCTTAGGCAGCATGGCCCTCGGATCGCTGGGGGTCGCCATCGCAGCCCTGGGACTCGAACGCTGGCTCTCTCGGGGGGAAGAAGCTGTCACCCCGATGGTGGAAGCCCTACAGACGCCGGCTCCCGGCCTGTTGCCGACTCCTCAGCCGGCCACAACCGGATTTTCCGACACAGCTGGTTATTCCGCCGTTCCCGGCACCCGCCCGGAGCTCACCCCCATCGAGGATTTCTACCGGGTGGATATCAACCTGCTGCCCCCCGGGCAGGGTGAGGTCTCCAACTCAGCCGGGAACCTGGTGGAACGCCTGGCTATCGAGGGAGAGACCGACCTGCCGGCCTCCTCCTACGTCCTGGTCGTGGATGGGTTGGTGGAAAACAGGCTGGCGTTCGATCTCTCCGCCATCAAGGCGTTCCCCCAACAGCAGCAGTACGCCACCCTGGAGTGCATCTCCAACCCGGTCGGCGGCGACCTGATCGGCACGACCCTCTTTCAAGGGGTCCGCCTCAAAGATGTCCTGGAAAAAGCCGGTTTGAAGCCGCAGGCGGTGGACATCAAGTTCACCTGCGTGGACGGTTACACCGAATCGCTGCCCATCGCCTCTGCCATGGACCCGCGCACCCTGCTTTGCCATTCTATGGGAAACGAACCGCTCACCGAAAAGCATGGCGCGCCCATTCGTCTGTACACTCCAAATCGCTTTGGGATGAAAAACCCGAAATGGATCATCCTGATCGAGGCGGTCAGTGAGGACTACCAGGGGTACTGGGAGCAGCGCAGGTGGAGTGAACAGGCCTGGGTGCAGACCACTTCGGTGATCGACGTGGCTAAACCCACCGGCGCCCAGGTCCAGGTCGGCGGGATTGCCTTTGCCGGGGCGCGCGGCATCTCAAAAGTGGAGATCCAGGCTGATGACGGAGACTGGCTGCCGGTTCAGCTGAATCGCCCGCTCTCACCTTTGACCTGGGTACTGTGGAGCGCCAGTTTGCAGCTCGACCCAGGAGAACACGCCATCACCGTACGGGCAGTAGATGGGGATGGGGGCATCCAGACCGCTGATGTTGCCCCCACCCACCCGGACGGCGCCACCGGCTACCATAGCCTCTCCATCAACGCTTGATATCGAATCGGTCAATATGGAAATCAACCCGGACGACCTTCCCTGGCAGTCTATATACAAGATCATGATCGGTTCGATCGTGCCGCGCCCGATCGGCTGGATATCCACGCTGGACGTCGATGGCTTGCCCAACCTGGCGCCCTTCTCCTTCTTCAACGCCGTTTGCCCGAACCCTCCCCACGTGGTCTTTTGCCCGATGATCCGTGGCTCTGATACTTCTCACAAGGATACGCTGCGAAATGTGAAGAACACCGGGGAGTTCGTCGTTAACGTCGTCACTGAACCCTTGGCAGAAGCCATGAACCTGACCTCCACCGAACTCCCCCTCGGGATTAACGAATTTGAGGTGGCTGGTTTGGTCGCAGAACCCTCACGGGTGGTTCGCCCGCCTCGGGTGGCTGCCAGCCCGGTCCATTACGAATGCCGGCTGGCTCACATCCTGGAATTCGGCGACCAGCCCGGCAGCGGCGCGGCCGTCATCGGGCGCGTCGTCCACCTGCACGTCAGCGATGCGGTCTTGATCGGGGAGGATAAGATCGATTTAGCCAGCCTGAAACCGGTGGGGCGTCTGGCCGGCAGCGCATACTGCCGGGTTACCGATGTTTTTGAGATGATCCGGCCTCCATCGCAAATTCGCTCGGGATAACCAACCGCTCACTCGCCTGTCTCCAGGGGTGAGAAGCCTTTCCCTAGGACGTCGTGGGCCGGGGTGACGATCAGGAAGGCCTTCGGATCGGCCTGGCGGGTCAGCTCTTTCAATTGGCCTACCTCCGTAACGGTCAGCGCGCAGATCAAGATGGAGTGTTCTACCCCGGTGTACATGCCTTTGCCCGCCATCGAAGTAACTCCCCGTTTCATATCCGACAGGATCCGGTCCGCAACTTCTTGGGCTTTATCGGTGATGATCAAAGCCAGCAGCTGCTTTCGCCGGCCGTGCGGCTTGAACCAGGCCCTAAATTTCGAGGCAGACCGTGTTTCTACTTCCACCTCCTGCGCCTGGTCTTGCGCGCTAAAGTAACGCGGTAAGACTTCTCCGGAGGCCTCCTGTAAACCCAGCGTTGCAAAAGCTACGGTGACCACCAGGGCAAAGAAAACCACCATCCCGATCAGGATAAACTCCCCAGGCGTCGTACCGATCCCCGCCCTTTGGACCAGTATAGGCCAGCTGAGCGTTGCTGTCGGATGCAGGGAAAGCTTGATAAACCAGGCGATACCGAGGAAAAGGTAGATCCATAAGTAATTCCTTCTCAGCCGCCTGCCCACCGCCTCCAGGTAAGAAACCGAAAAATGCGGCTGGAGCAGGTTTTCTGCCAGGCTCTCTGCCCAGTCCGAGGAGGGGTGGAAGGGCGGCACCAGCATGGCTGCGTAGAAATCCGTTTCCATCAACCGCACGCGCGAGCTCCACAGCTCGTAATAGCGGTACCGCCGCGCCTCGATGAAGAGGAACAGAGTGATCAGCATCATGCTCAGGATGATCGCGCTGTGTTCACCGCCCGGCTCGCTAAACGCGAATGTGATGATTGCCGCCGTTATGACTACCGCCCAGTTGGTGGTGGTATCCAGACGCATCCGCCAAACGTTCGCCCGGTTGATCTCTGCCCTGAATAAGTGCACCATGGCCGTGGTGAATTCACCGGGGCCTAGTTGATAACCCCGGTAAGTCCAGACCGGCTCATCTTCGGAGGGTGTTGTCACTCTGGTCGGTCCCGCCGGGGGCTTCTTCGACGTTAGATCCTCGTCTGACATCTTTTCTACCTCTCCCCCTACTTTTACCACAAAAATCCGCTTACGGAAAAGCTTCGTAGATCGCCTGGATGGTCTGTTCCCCCCATACCCGCTCGAATGCCCGAACGATTTCTGGATCATACTGGGATCCACTCCCTGCCAGGATCTCCTCACAGGCTTCGCGAGGGGAGAGCGCTTTACGGTAGGGGCGTGCGGTGGTCATGGCGTCGAACGAATCTGCGATGGCTACGATCCGCGCCGCGACTGGGATAGACTCTTCTTTCAGCCCAAATGGGTAACCGCAACCATTCCAGCGCTCGTGGTGATACAGGATCACCGGGATGGCGGGTTCCAGGTAGTGGATGCCCCGGATGAGTTCGGCGCCCAATTCCGGGTGTTTACGCATCTCAAACCACTCATCCGGGTCGAGCGGGCCATCCTTGCTCAGGATCTCCTCAGCAATATGAATCTTCCCGATATCGTGCAGGATGCTTCCGTACCGCAGCTGGTTCTTGCTCCCCACCGGCCAGGCCAGCTGCTCCGCGATCGCCTGAGCATAGTTCATCACCCGTTCGACATGCCCGCGTGTATACGCATCGCGCAACTCGATCGCATTGGCCAGCATGATCAGGCTGGCCTCGTAGGATTCCTGCAACTGGGCAAGCAGCAATTGCTGGCTCCTCCCCAGCCGGGAACGGATCGCGGTGAGCAAATCTTCCGGCGAAACCGGTTTCAGCAGGTAATCGTCTGCTCCCAACTTCTTGCCAGCCAGGATATATTCTCTCTCCCGGCGGGCAGTCAGGAAGATGAAAGGAATCGAGATCCATTCAGGCCTCGACCGGACCGCTTCGAATAAAGCATGCCCGTCCATCTCCGGCATCAGGATATCCGACAGGATCAGGTCCGGCGTGATTGCACGCATCGCATCCAGCGCCTCCAGGCCGTTTCCGGCTACCTGCAACACGAACTTCTCCTGTTCCAGTAAGGATCTCAGCCCCTCACGCAGGACATCGTTGTCTTCGACCAGTAGGATTTTTTCTCCAGCCATGTTATACCCCCATTGGGATTAGTTCTTGCTGAATCAAAGGTAAATATACCCGGAAGGTAGATCCCTTCCCGACTTCGCTCTCCCACTCGATTCTTCCGTCGTGCAATTCCACGATCTCCTTCACGATCGCCAATCCCAGCCCCGATCCCAGGATCTTCGACTGGCTGACTTTTCGCCCCCGGTAGAATCGCTCGAAAAGATGCGGCAAGTCCTCCGCATCGATGCCCGTCCCGGTGTCTTCGATCTCTACGTAAACTTCGTTATCCTCTCTGCCTGTGCGCACCCAAATCGTCCCATAATGTGTATACCGGATGGAGTTCGAGAGCAGGTTGGTCAGAACACGCGCCAGCTGTGTTTGCTCTCCATCGATCAGGGGTAAGTTTTGTTGGAGCTGGCAAACCAGCGCCAGCCCGCCTCGCTGCGCCATCGGTGCATGCGCCGCGACCACCTGGTCGGCAAGCAAATTCAGGTCGATCGGCCCGAAGGAGGATTTCTTGTACTTTCCAACCTCCAGGCGAGACAGGTCCAGGATATCCTCGATCATCTTCATCAATTGGTGAATCTCTGTGCGCAGCACGGCCAGGTATTCGGACTTCTTTTCCGGCTTCCCGCGCTCTAGAAGTTCTGCGAACAACCCCATATTGGTCACAGGCGTGCGCAGCTCGTGAGAGACTTCCAGGATGAACTGGTCCTTGAGCCGCTCCAGTTCCTTATACTGGGTGATGTCCCTCTGGCTACCCACGTATCCCATGATCTCACCCACCTGGTTTCGGACGGGCGCCAGAGTTAACTGAATGTCATAGTGCCGGCCTCCCTTTCGTTGCACCATGAGTTCGCCATTCCATTGGTGTTTGCTCGTGAGCGCCTCCTCGATCTCCTCCGTGCGCTCTTTATTCTCCGAGCCGTTCAGCATTGAGAAAATCGGCTGGCCGATCACTTCGACTTCCTGGTAACCCGACTGTTCTACGTAAGCGTTGTTAACTGTTAAGATCCGTCCATCCAGGTCGGTGACGATCACGCCATCCCCCACGCTCGAAAGCACCGCCTCGACCCGCTCCTTGGCTGCGTGCAGCTCGGCGGTGCGCTCCTCGACCCGCTGCTCGAGTTCCGCGGCGTACTCCCGCAGACGGGTTAACAGGTGAATGTTCTCGATCAGCGGCCCCATCTGCCGGCCTACGATCCTCAGGATGTCCATGTCCTCGCCGCTGAAGACATCCCCCCCCAGCTTGCCTCCCAGGGCAAGCAGTCCAAGCACCTGACCGTGACCGGTAACCGGCACCCACAGGTAGATCTGGTCGCTTTCGAGCAGTTCCCGTTCTTCGTTCGAGAGCCGGACTTCTGACAGAGACTTTCGTAATGAATTCCTACCCACCATGCCGATCTTTAGAAGATAGGTCAGGCTGTTCTTCGGTAAGGTGCTGAATGCCGGAGAATTTTGCCTGGGTTCCGGGGCTACCTCGATCACCGAAAAATCTCCCTCCAGGTCTCGCAGGAACACGCAGGTATTCTCCAGTTGCAGCGTTTTCGCCAGCCGCCCGCCGATCGTGCCCGCCAGGTCCGGCAGCTCGGTGATCTGCTCCAAACCTTGGGTTATTTCGGCTACAGCCGAGCGGTAATCGTACCAGCTGCCGTAGAAGGCCGTATCGACGATCCTGCGCACGAACCGGTAAAGCGGTGGGAATATCCCGGACAGGATCAGGACCAGCAGGGTGTTTAATAAGGCGTCTTGCGCGAAGTCAAACGGTAAGTAATTATGTAAAACCGAATACAGGACTGTGTAAATCCCTCCCAGGATCGAGAAAACCAGGAAGATCGCCGCACCCCGGTTGACGTGCCGGTCGATCTCGATCAGCCGGTGGCGAATGATGGCATAACCGTAGGTCAGGGGCAGGATCGCTAGGAATAAGAAAGCTTCGGTGTAGGGAATGATAGGTTGGCCGAGGATCACCTCCGGCAGGATCGTCAGAGTGATGGGGGGGAGCAGGCTCAACACGCCGCCCAGCACGACGATGCGGATCTTACTGCGCACCCCGGGCGAGACCGCGTACCGGTAATCGTGCAGGAGAAGCCATACCACGAATAACAGGTTCAACGTCAGGAATAATCGGCTGGCAGTCTGAAGGTACTCGCCATAGGCGCTTGCCCGCACATCCGATGCCCCGATCAATACATAAGGCAAACCTCCCAGGATGGCGATCCCATACAATACTCTCAGGAAAATACGCCTGCGGTTGAATCCAAATTCCTGTGGAAAAATCAAGTGAAAGTGGACTGCGAGCGGACCGATCAGCCAAAGCGATAAATTAAATAAATCCGAAGTCCATTCTGGCCCGACTGCGGAGATCAGCCCTGAGCTCAGGAGAAGAAAGGCTGCCTGTGAAAACAGAAAGAACAGGAGCGATGCCGCGTCGCCGGGTTTGAAAGCCAGCACACCCATCCCCACCCCCCAAAATGCAAATCCAATCAAAAAGATGCTGATCATCTCCACTTTGATCGTGGGGGGATAGGTAGTTAATGTGATGGTAAGCGGCGGGAGGGTTTTCCCATCCCTTGCTATTACGATTTGTACCTGGTCACCAGCCTTGAGCTGCGCATAGGGTGCATTGACACGCTCGAATGGGATTCCCCCCACGGTTAGGATTTTATCCTCTACTTGCAGCTGATTCTCAACGCCCTGATCGTCTATTTCATGGATGATACCATGTTGGTCGACATCAAAAATCCCATCGTACGGATAACGGAAAGCTCTTGCCGCGCTAATGCCCATCACGATTAATGCGACCAGCGCGAAAACAAATGGAAAACTACTCCACCAGCGTTTCGAGGGATTCAATTGGAATCACCCTCCAATGATCTATGGAATCATTTTAGCATAGGAAGGTTCCCAGGCTTCATTCAATGCTATGAAATTACAATACTGTAATTTGTGGGCTTATTTCTTTAATAACTGCAAATAAGTGATTTATTCTTCTAATAACCCCGTCATTAAAAGCGTTAGTTTCTCCCCCGCTCCATTCTGAGGAGCAGCCGCCGCCAGGGCATTTAATCCAGATTGGCGCTGTCTTTCAATTTCGATCGCCAGGTACAGCCCAGCTCCGCATTGATCGATAAGGTAGATCGCATCTCGGGCTGCAGTTGGGTCATCCGCGATCGCCGCCAAAGTATCTAGCAGTCGCCGATTCTGCTCTTCCGGGAGGACTTCAAGCGCGTATGCGACGACCATCGATCGGTTCAGGGCTTCAGGATGCACCGGTGTGTCTCCCTGGTGAAGAGCCTTAAAATCGCCGATATCATCGAGCAGCTGCACAAGGATACCCAGGTGATAACCGAAATTATTGAAGGACTGGATGCGTTGGGGATCATCCGTAGCCAGTTGAGACCCCGCCCGACAGGCAAGAGCGAAGAAACTGCCTGATTTTGCCCCCGCAACCTTAAGCCAGCTCTCCAATCCCGGATTCGGTTCGCGCAGGTCTTGGTGTTGCCCGCTGCCCATTCCTAGCAAGGTATTCGAAAAATCATCGATAATGCGTAAAGCAAGCTCTCGGTTAACGTGATTATCAAAAAGTTGTTGAAGGCATAGGTAAGCGCTAAAGATTAACCCAGAGGCTGCGTTAATCGCTACGCCTGGGTCAGTAGCTGACCAGCATGGATCAGGCGGGTCGTTATCCTCAACATTATCCAGGATGTGGGCAGAATTGTAGAAAAGCACCCAGGCAGCTGCGACTCGGTCAGCCCATTCGAACTGGCCGCCTGCTCCTTCACAGCATAAACCGGGGAGAAGTGCTAGACGAAGAAACTGAAAATCAGTACTTCGTAGGTCTTCTAGATTAGGTAGTGTTTGGCGCATGGCAGTTTGGTAATCCTGCCATGCGCCAGAACGATTCCAGCTAAGATCGATTTGCCGAAGGATGGAAATAAATTTCTCCAGTATAAATGAACTGGATAAGGTTACCTCCATCTAAGCATAGGTTTCACCAAAACCAAGATCTCGTCCTTGCCCAAAGCCTTTTTGGTCAGACTGGCCAGTAGAAAGGAGAGTTCTTCTTTGCTCAGGTGCCAACCCCGCTCTGCAAGCGCTTTTTCCGGTTCTGAGCGCATGCGAGTAGCGAAATCGGTATCGGTGGAAATCTGGTAGACGACGTGTGCGAGTGCCATTCAGTTTCCTCCAAACGGTGCGGAGATTGTTATTCGATTGTCTCCCCTGTCTTCTGGACAGGGGGTGCTATGCTAAACATAGCAAACAGGATGTCAGAGCTTTGAAGAGCGTTTGTCCGATTGGAGAATCAGGCACCTCCTCGGAAATATTTTGCGAGAAAAAAATTAGCGCAAGTTAATAAATACCATCGTTTAGGTTATCTGTCTAGTGATTAATGTCATTATTTTCAGCATTTATTGAAAATTGAGTCCGGTTTCCCGATCAAAATTGTAAAATAGTTAGAATTTCTTTTGGTTTTTATAACCGCTTTTTGGATCCTTAATAACGGATGAAAGGCGCACAACAAATGGACTTCCCAGGACATGTTGTATACTTATGAAAACACTAAAACCAGGGATTCGTTATGGTCCAGATTTTCCAAAACCGTGAGAAGAGTATCCAAACCATCGACCTGAATTTCTTGGGTCTCACCGGCGCGATCGCGGTGTACTTGTTGCCTCATCCTTACGGGGCCGCCTTAATCGAGTGCGGTCCGGGCTCCACCATTCCGGCTTTACAGTCCGGTTTAAACGAACTCGGTTACTCCGCTTCGAATATCAGCGATGTCTTCCTCACCCACATCCACCTGGACCATGCCGGGGCGAGCGGCTGGCTCGCCAGCCAGGGCGCCCGCATCCACGTCCACCCGGTCGGCGCTCCCCACCTGCTCGACCCGGGTAAGCTGCTCGCCAGTGCCGGGCGGATTTATGGGGATAGCATGGAAACGCTGTGGGGCGAGTTCCTGCCGGTCCCCCCGGATCGTCTCTCGGTGTTAGAGGATGGCCAATCCGTGGATGTCCATGGCCTGGAGCTCTGCCCGCTCGATACCCCGGGACACGCCAACCACCACTTCGCCTATCTTTATGAAAACACCTGCTTCAGCGGAGACGTCGGCGGCGTGCGCTTGCAGGGCATCCACCACCTGCGCCTGCCCATGCCGCCTCCTGAGTTCAACCTGGAAGAGTGGCGAGCGAGTCTCGCCAAACTCAAGCAACAGGATTTCGACATCATCGCCCCTACCCACTTCGGCGTCTTCGACGACCCCACCTGGCACCTTGCCGCCCTGGAGAGAGCCTTGGACGAGATCGAAGCCTGGATGGAGGCAAACCTGCCCTCGAACCCGCCTTTCGACCTCGTCAATGAAGAATTCCTCGCCTGGGCTGGGCAGCGCTCTCAAGCGAATGGCGTTCCCGCGCAACTGATCGATGTATACGAAGCCGCCAACCCATCCTGGATGTCCACCCGCGGCATGCAGCGCTACTGGCAGAAGCACCGCGTGAAGCAAGCCTGATATGTGCCTGGAAATAGAAGAGCAGGTCAATCAAGAAGAAGAAAGCCAGATCCCCATCCAGTCCCCCTCTGACCTGGACGCCTGCCCGCGCTGCGGAGAGCCGATCGCGCTGATCGTCTGGGGCCAGACGAACTGCCCGCGCTGCGGTCTTCACTTCGAGTGTTGCTGAAGACTGAGAAATCGGGATCGGGAAACCGGTTGTGGCCGGATCAACGTGCGGAGTAAGAACTATCCGGCTTGTGAGGGGTAGCCAGGGTTTGCCTATCCATCAGGCGTGTCGAAAACCGGTTATAGGTCTTTTGGAGAGCGAAAGACAGGACCACCACAACCGCCGAACCGAAGAGGATCTGGTATAAAGCGGTGAGTTGCTCCGTCGGAGGTGTATAGACCGACAGGAGCGCTTTCCAGATCGGTCGATGCAAAAGGTAAGCGAAGAATGCAGAGTAAGAGATGATCGAGATCAACCAGATATTGGATAGATACTTCCGGTAGAGCCTGGCAAAACTGAGGATC
This sequence comes from Anaerolineales bacterium, assembly GCA_035291645.1. Taxonomy (GTDB): domain Bacteria; phylum Chloroflexota; class Anaerolineae; order Anaerolineales; family UBA4823; genus DATDRQ01. The sequence goes on along the minus strand of DATDRQ010000053.1, from coordinate 3,947 downwards.
GTGATCACCGCCGCCAGGATGTAAATATCCATCGCCAGCAATCTGGGTAAAAAGAGGGGGAATTCATTCTCGTCTGCGTAGACACCATAAAAAAAGATTCCGAATAAAAGCAATAGAAGTTTATCGATAAAGAAGTATCTATCGGTAGTCAAGACCCTTAACTTCCTGGTCTTTGCGCACAGGATGCCGGCTGCGAAGATGAAAAAGAAGTAGAAGAACCGCCGCCCGATGATCCCCCACTCAAGCCGCAGGGTATAGGTGATCGCAAAAATCAAGACGACGGCAATCGCCAGGTAGAGCGGTGATTTAAAGGATTTATACAAACTCCCAAAGATAATATAGAAGGTAAGGATTAATCCTACATACCAGAGGGTCAGGATTGGCTCCGTGAATTCGGGCGAAAGCAGCATCTGGGCGCCGATCAGGTGGATCACCAGATCGAGCCTGGTGACATCCAGGTCGAGTATGAGTACAAATAGAATCAGGGCAACCAGGTATGGGAGATAGACCCGGAACAATCTTCTCCTAAAGAATCCTACCAACGTCGATTTTTCCAGGGAATTTACCGAAAGATACCCCGCCATGAACACGAACGAACCGAGTAACAATTGTTCGATATAAGGTTTAAAAATCTCCAATGAGAGCGAGAAAACCGAAAAGTTGTAGATGCCTCCATGGTGGAGGAATAACAACAGGATGGCAACCGTTCGCAGGAAATCGAACTCGACGATTTGATGGGTTGTGCGGCTTGCGTCGGTTACATTCCCCTGATCCCCCCAGGGGATTGGTTTCAATTGCTGAGTATTTTCCATATCAATAAGTTGCAGCGGACCAACCCGGGAATCACCTGATCGGTGGCTACCGCGCTGCCTGCTCTTATCATAACAGATATTCTATTGTAACCTCAAGCGACACCCGATTAATAGATAAAAAGTACTTTCGCGCGCCTGCCAGCGGTGCGAAAAAACGATCACCCCAGGCAAGAAACCCGGGGTGATCGCTGGCACTATCACTGGTCCGGCGAAGGCACCCGGACCAGTCTATGAGCATCAGAACATCATCGCGTTGACTATATCGATCGTCTCGCGCCCGGGGCGGATATCCTTCTCCTGTAGCCGGTTTAGCGGCGTATCGACCAGATTGTGGATCTCGATCAGGTTCGCCTCGGCGGTATCGATATAGATCAATCCGGTGATCAGCCAGTTCTTGGCATTGGCTTCTTCCAGGATCTCCAACGCACGCCTGCGGTCGGTCGGATCGTAATCGTGCTCCAGTTTCTTCAGGATGACGGTCGAGCCGTCGTGCATGGTCACGTCGATCGACTCGCCCTCTTCATACTCCACCTCGATCTCCTCGAGCGGCGGGACGTAGGACAGCTCATGCAGAGCCACCTCGTGATCCTTGCCCCAGGCGTAGGAGTGCATCGAATCGTCGGTGTTGTTGAAGGTCACGCACGGGCTGATGATGTCCAGCACGGCGATACCGCGGTGGCTCATTCCGGCCTTGATCAGCTCTTTAACCTGCTTGGGGTCCCCGGCAAATGAGCGCGCCACAAATGTCGCTCGCCCGACCAGCGCCTCCCAGGCGATGTCGATCGGCATATAAGGATTGGTCCCGTAGGATTTCAAGGTCAGGCCGCTCTCCGCCGTGGCAGAGAACTGCCCTTTGGTCAGTCCGTAAACCCCGTTATTTTCCACGATGTAGACCATCGGCAGGTTGCGGCGCATGACGTGCTTGAACTGGCCCATACCGATGCTGGCGGTGTCCCCGTCGCCGCTAACGCCGATCGCCCGCAGGGTATGGTCGCCGAACATCGTCCCGGTCGCCAGGGAAGGCATGCGCCCGTGCAGCCCGTTAAACCCAAACGATCGTCCTAAAAAGTACGCCGGGCTCTTGCTCGAGCAGCCGATCCCGCTGAACTTGATCACTTTCTCCGGCGCCAGGTTCAGCTCGTAGCAGGCCGCGATGATCTGGCTGGAGATCGAGTTGTGCCCGCAGCCCTGGCAGAGCGTGCTCGGCTGGCCGCGGTAATCGCTTTTTTCCAGCCCTATCAGGTTGACTTGCGCGCGCGCGCGGGTCTCAGTCGTCTGTTCTGCCATGGTTATTTGGCCTCCTTGGCTAAAATCGCCTCTTCCACGTAACGGGCGGTCATCGGCAGCCCGTCCAGGTAGGCGAGGGAGATTAACTTCACGCATTGGTTTGCATATTCCAGGGACAGCAGCTGGTGCAGCTGCCCATCCCGGTTCATCTCGATCACGTACACCTTTTCGTGGTCGCGCACGAAATCGGTCACCTCCTGCGTGAACGGGATCGCCCGCAGCCGCAGGAAATCCGTCGGGACGCCAGCCTTCGCCAGGTGCAGGCGCGCCTCCTGGATCGCCGCCTCGGTCGAACCAAACGCCAGGATCCCAAGATTGGCGCCTTCCATCGTTTCGACGAAAGGTTTGGGGACCAGGTCTCGGGCGGTATCGTACTTCTTCTTCAGGCGCAGCATGTTGCGCTCGTAATCCTTATCATCTTCCGAATAGCGGGCAAACTCGTTGTGACCGGTGCCGCGGGCAAAATAAGCCGCCGCCGGGTGCTTGTTGCCGGGCACGGTCCGGTAGGGGATGCCGTCCCCGTCGGCGTCCAAATAGCGACCCCACCTGCCGTTCATCCGCTCCAGGTCCTCTTCCCAAAGCACTTTCCCGCGATCTATCGGCTCGTCGGGGTATTCGAACGGCCTGGTCATCCACTGGTTCATGCCGAGGTCCAGGTCGCTGAGCACGAAGACCGGCGTTTGCAGTCGCTCGGCCAGGTCAAATGCCCGCCAGCCGAACTCGAAGCATTCGTTGATCGGTCCTGGCAGCAGCATCACATTCTGGGAATCCCCATGCCCCATGAAGTACACCATGCTGATATCGGCCTGGGAGGTGCGCGTCGGCAAACCCGTGCTGGGACCGACCCGTTGCACGTCCCAGATGACGATCGGCACCTCGGCGTAATAAGCCAGCCCGGCGTATTCCACCATCAGGCTCAGCCCGGGTCCGGAAGTCGAGGTCATGGCCCGCAATCCGGAGAAGCCGGCTCCCACCGCCATACCGATCGCTGCCAGCTCGTCCTCCGCCTGGACCACCGCGAAGGTGTTCTTGCCGGTCTCCGGGTCCTTCCGCAGAGTCGGCAGATACTCGCTCAACGATTCGGCCAGGCTGGAGGCCGGCGTGATCGGGTACCAGGCCGCGAACTGCACGCCGCCGTATATCGAGCCCAGGGCCGCGGCGGTGTTCCCATCCGCCATGATGTACCCCGCGGTGGCGTTCATCGGCTCTACCCGGTACGGATCGCGCTTTTCCAACTTATCGGCTGCCCAGGCTGCCGCCTTCTGCACGACCCCGTAATTCAGGTCGATCGGCTTCTGCTTGCCTTTGAAGTGGAACTCGAGCGCCTGGTGGATCTTGTCCAGGTCGACCCCCAGCATCTGGGCGACCACGCCTACATACACCATATTGGCGATGTAGTTCTTCAAGTTCGACGGCGCATCCGATTCCTTCACGATTTGCTTGACCGGCATCGGATACGCCACGATGTCCTCCCGGTTGATCGGCATGCGGATATCATCCGCGTAGAAGAATGCTCCCCCAGGCTGCACTTCCGTCAGGTCGTGGGCAAACGAGTCCGGGTTCATGGCGACGACCACTTCGTGCTCGTCCCGCCGGGCCAGGAAACCATCCTTGTTGACCCGGATGGTATACCAGGTCGGCAGTCCCTGGATATTCGAGGGAAACAGGTTTTTACCTGAGACTGGGATACCCATCTTGAACAGCGCCCGCAGGATCGTCAGGTTGGAGGTCTGGCTTCCCGAACCGTTCGGCGTGCCGACGGTGATCGAGAAATCATTGACCACAGAACCAATCTCGACTACGGGTTCCATCTTTAATTTCTCTTGAACTGCAGACATCCGTATCCAT
>DATDRQ010000052.1:0-12827 GCA_035291645.1 Anaerolineales bacterium | reverse complement strand
TAGTTGACTCCACCGGGTTTTGTTTATATACTGGCAGTGAATGTAGTTGAGGGTCTAACCAGGAGGTGCATCGATCACACTCCTAAGCCATTACGCTCATATCACCCCAGCCTTATTCGCATCCAGCGGAACTGTTAGCCTGTCCATCGCGTTGCTGCTGATCGGGCTGTTGATTCTGAAAGAGATCACCGCCTATCCGCAAGGGATCGGATGGAGCCGGTTGAGCCGGGCGTTGAATTTCGTCATCGCGCCGCTGCTACTGGCTTTCATGATCGGCGCTGGGATGAAGATTGCAACCGCACTGCACTAAGGGAGTCGTTTAGAAAAGACCTCCCAGGCCATTAGCCCGGGAGTTCTTTGATTCAGAGGAATTTAAAACGCGGATTCGAGCGCAGACGGCTGACAGGGGCGCTGTCAGGGCACCAGCCCGATCCCGCGGTGAATGAGCAGGATCACTCCGCCCAGGACGAGGTTGGCGAACAGGATGCCAGCCCCGACCGCGGCGATCCCCAGGGCTGGCAACCAAACCCAGACGGCGCCGAGCGTCAGGAAGACCAGCAGCCCAGCCAGGAGCACCAGGCGGCGGGTCATCTTCCTGAAACGGAGATAGGTGAAATAAAACTGGACCAGCACGAACAGCGGGATGGAGAGCGCCAGCAGTCGCAGCAACGAGACTGTCTCTTTGGCATAGTTCGGGCCGAAGAGCTGCAGACCCCAGGGACCGAACAGGTAAAGCAGCCCGCCAGCCGCCAGCGAGAAGAGCATCCCGATACCCGCCGCCTGGCGCAGGACGGGCCTGGCCGTCCCCGGGGAGTTAGCGCTCTCAACCAGGGCAGAGGTGGACAGAGCCACCCCAGGCGCGGTCAGCAGGCCGGCGACCATCAGGGCGATGTACGCGTAGCCGCCCGCAGCCAGCCCGAGCTGCCTGATCACCAGCAGGGGCAGCATGGTCTGGGAGAGCTGCGTTATGAGGACGACCATGTAGTTGCCGGACGAGAAAGGCAGCAGCCGGGACAGCTCGACCCGGGAGAGTATTAGAACAGGCCGGTAACCCGGTTGGATGGCAGGCAGAAAGACCGCCGCGCTAACGACCAGGGCCAGGGTGAAGGCCAGGGCGCTGGAGGCCACCAGCCCGGCCGCGCCGCGGCCGATCAATGGTATGAGCAACAATAGGCGCGCCACGGCAGCCAGCAGCGTATACCGCCAGGCATATCTTGCCTGCCGCCTGGCAACGAAGCTATCCCGTACCAAGGAGCCCAGGGTGACGGAGACGATAAAAAGCAAAAAGATTGCCGGGAAAGAATTGCCTCCTCCAATCTCCGACAGCTCCGGGAACCACCAGCGAGAGCCGGACAAAAAAACCAGCCCGGCCGACGCGGCAAGCAGACAGCTGAAGGTGTAGACTGTGTTAAGAAGGCGCAGCGGGTGTTCCGCTTCGGGGAGGAAGCGCAGCAGGCCATAGCCGAAGCCGAGCGCGCCGAACCCGGCGAGCAGGGTCACGACGGAGATAACGCCGCTGGCCAAGCCGATCTCTTCCGGCTGGAACCAACGGCCTGCCATCGCCCAGTAGACCAGCCCGAACAGCCCCGCAGAGATGCTCACGCCAAAGATGTACACGGCGTTGAGCAGGAGTGGTCGATCTCGCCCCCAGGTCGCCAGTGGCTGGTGGAAGAACCGTCTTCTGATCAGGCCGGGGTTTATTCTCATGCCTGAATTGCAGGAGAGCCGCCTCTCACGCTAACGCCAGATGGCATAAGGATCCCGCAAATGCTCCGGGCTGCCTGGTTCAGTGGCGTTCTCCTTTAGGGTTCGGGAGGAGATGACCGGCTGGACGCAGGTGACGCGAGAGCCATCCAGGACGGATTGCGAGACGACCGCTCCGGCGCCGATCAAGACCTGCGAACCAATCGAGATGTCCCCGATCAGGATAGCGCCGGTCCCAATCAGCACCCGGTTCCCGATGCACGGGGCGCCTGCCCGGGTTGGCAGGAAGCCGTTCCATGCAATTGTCACATTGTGGTAGAGGGTGCAGAATTCACCCAGCCGGGCAGTCCCGGCGACGATGATGTTCTGCGGGTGGGGCAGGCGTAGCCCACGACCGACCTGCACCGACCCGGGGATGTTAGAGTTGCACAGGCACCACTGGAAGAGCGAGCCCAGCCCGCGGCAAACCAGCCATAGGCTCGCGGCTGGCCAGCCGGGCCGCGGGTGGGTCTTCCCGTAAACGAATTGTTCCAGGCGCAGCTCTGTCACGAACAGCCGGGCGCGCTGGCGATCCCAACTAAAGCCGGGGTTTACGCGCCAGTCCCAGCGCAGTAGATCGACCATTTCATGGAACGTCATCCTGTTCTCCGGTTGCCTGAATTTCCCCAGCCCGGCCAGACGGCAAGCGGTTGAGGTGCAGGGCGAAGCGAAGCTGGCGGTCGCAGCCGAGGATAAAGACCAGGCGATCCCCGCCCAGGCTTCCCGGCATGTCTACCGGCGCCTGCCAGGCAGCCTCGGGCGGGAGGCTGAAGGTAGCCAATTCCTGGGTGGAATGCCCGCCCTGCTCCAGGCGAAGGCTGCAGGTTTTTATCTGGGAAGTCCGGTTGACCACGTTGGCTAAGATCTGGTCCTGGGCAGCCCCCCCGGCGGTGAGGAAGAACTCGGTATCCGGTTGGCGGGCCTGGGAACGGTAAAGATCCACCAGCGTCGTGGCCAGCGACCAGACCGCCAGGGACGCGAGCACGAGCAGGAGGATTGGCCACAACGATTGAGCCGGCTTCGGGAAAGGCAGCGCAAGACGAATGACGAGAGCAGTGACCGTCAACACCACAGCCAGCGGCAGCAGCCAGCTCAGCCCCAGGGTGGTAAAGTTGACCAGGTAGCCGAGGCAGGTGTTCACGGCAATGCTCAAGCCAACCGCCAGGGCCAGGAAAACCTGCCTGGTCTCAGTATCTGCGCCGCTCAGGTTCAGCCGGGGAAGGATGAGCAAAGCCAGGGCTGCGCCGGGGGCGAACAGCAGCAGGAACAGCGCCGCGAATACCCTGCCTGCCCCGATCCCTGCCGGGCGGGAGGCATCTAAGGAGACCACGGCCTCGGTCAGCCGGCGCGGGAGCGGGAGGCCGGCGGGCTGGAACACCCTCACCCGGTCGCTGGCGTAAATCTGGTCCAGGGTCAGGTTGGCTTCGATCTCCGTGAGGTGATCTACCCAGGGCTCGTAAAACACCCATCCCTGGGAAATGATGGGCTTGCTCTGGTTGTCGGTGACCAGGTAGTCGAAGCCCACCTGACCGGCAGGCCGATCACCGGCGACCGAGGCGTACCTGTCCGCATCCAGCCAGACGAGTTCGATCAGCTTCCCGGATTCGGACGTATTCAGGGACAGGCCGCCGAAGGTGTTGGCGTCCGCCAGGATGCGGCTATTATCCACGAGCAGGTCGCCCGCCAGGCCGGTCTCGGCGGCGAGAATATCCGGCTGCAAAGCTGCCGTATAGGATAGGAAACCAATCCCGGCGCAGACCGCCAGGGCGGGCGCCAGGACGTTCGCAGTACGCCGCCCATGGGAGAATTCGATCAGGACGACCGGCAGGATCAGCGGAAAGACCAGGTCGATCAGGCGCAGGCTGAGCGCCCCATAGAAGGAATAGATCAGGGCGTGCGCTGCCGCGACCGCCAGCAGCGACCAGACGAAGATGTCCTCGACCCGCTCGACTAAGTAGGTGAAGCGTTTAGCCCGGATCGCCCGGTCGATCTTCCGCAACCACCAAGCCAGGACCGGCGCGATCAGGATCAGGATCGCCAGCAGCGTGGTCCAGGTGGCCAGGCGCGGGCTGAGCGGGGCGGCGGCATACTCGCCCAGCGCAGCCGGCTGCCAGCCGAAGAGGGGGGCCAGGACCTTGCCGGCGATGTTCGCCGCCAGCAAACGATCGATGGGCTCCTGGCGCAGGTGGCCCAGGAAATTGCCGAAGAAGACCGTATCGAACTGCAAATAGATGACCACAAAGAGCACCGGTAAAGCCCAGGCGGGCGGGCGGCGGTCCGCCGGGTAAAGCTCCTTTCGCCAGCGGGCCAGCAGCACCGCCGCGGTGACGGCGACGATCATCCACAACGGGGTGGTCTGGTAATGCAGGAAGGCGGCCGCGAAGATGACGACCAGGAGCAGAGAGAGCAGGGGCGACGGGCGCAGCAGCCACAGGTAGAGCAGCAGGGCGAAGCACAGGAACAGGGCGTCTGTCCAGACGTAGGTCTGCACGGCGTAGTGGGAGAACTGGCGCGGGTAGTACCAGGCGGCGAACAAGGCCAGCCACAAGGCCAGCCAGGCCGAGCGTGAGATGACCCGGATGACGGCGAAGTACAGGGCGGGCAGGATCAAAGCGCCGAGCGGCAGCAGGGCCAGACTCTCGAGGGGCCAGCCGGTCAGACCGATCAAGGCCGATTGGAGCAGCTCCCCGCCGAGGTGCTCCCCCCGGTAAGCCGAGGCCGCGCCGCTAAACGCGGCGATGCGCCCGGCGGGGAGGGACAGGCTGGCCCGCGCCAGGCGGAACAGCGTCCAGGGTTCCTGGACCGATTTATACGAAAAAGCCATCCCGGGCAGGATGTAGAGCACGACCAGGGCGAACACCCCACAAACCTGGCCGAACCGGGGGCAGCTCCGCCTGGCAAACCTTGCAGTTCTTCGATACCTCAACCGCCAGGTTGCCATCTCTCAAGGAATTCGGCCGAAAATGGTTTGCTTAGATAGATCGGGGTTTCAGGACTGGCCTGCTGACTACAAGCAATATTAAAAATAATCGAGGAGTCATTGCGAGGAGTGAAACGACGAAGCAATCCCCAAGCAGTGGGTCCAGATTGCTTCGCTTCGCACGCGATGACATTCCCAAATGAATTATTAAAATGACTTGCAGACGTCAAATACAGGTCCACAGGAAACCGGGAGAATAATGCGCGCGACCTTTCCTTGATAAGGAACCCACCGGCGCGGCAAATATTTCGAGCGCCGGGAGCATGGACGATGCGCGCGTCCAAATCAGAGAAAGGCGTCCATGCGCGGCGCGACAGGCTGCCATAGACCTTTAACCCGGTGATCGCCGGCTCCCGATCCGCCCGCGCCAGGAACCCCGCAACGTACCGGTAGAAATCTTCTCGAGGCAGAGAGGCGAATCCATAATGCTTTAATACACCCCAAAGGTGAGCGTTGAACAGAAAGTTCAGGGTATGCGCGATCAGGAAGCTGACCAGCAGCGCGACCGGCCACGGTAAGATGAGACGGAGAAGGAACACCGCAGGCAGGAAAATTCCGGCGTCGATCGCCAGCTTGAACCAGCGTTCGCTCCATTCCATGCAGAAGAATCCCTGGAACGTCCAGTGGCTCCCCAGCGCAACGATTGGAAAATCCAGCATTTCGTGGATTTTATTGTGCCTGATTTTCCCATACCCTTGCAGGTTCCTGCTCTGAGCGCCAACCCTGATCGATCTGACAATTTTCCGGTGGACGTCGTGAAGCGGAACTTCGGTCGTGATGGATGGGATCTTCAGATCGGCAGCCAGTTTCCGATAGGCATCCAGGCGGGAGTCTAAACGCCGGTCTGAATTCAGGTCAGGCCTCCTGAAACGAATGGCTGAGCTTTCCAGGTCAAGCATTAAGATTGGTGCAATCCTGGGGAGAAGCCGCAGGTACAGGCTGCCCGGTTTTTTCTTGTGGAAATCGAGGTCCTTTAGCGCCAGGCTCAGGTCGACCAGGATATCCAGGACGTACCGTTCGCAGACGATGGTTTTTCCCCTCCACAACGGCAAAGAAATGTGGAAGAATGCCGCTAAGGCTGTGTCGACCAGCAGCACCCAGGGGAAAACCGTCCGCAGCAGCCAGGAGCGCTCGAAATCCCAGTACCCGTGCCGGTCGCCTGCATCTTCTTCATAGCGGCTGAACCCTCGCCAGCGGGCGTAAGCCAGTAACGGCAGACTGAAGAAGAAAGGAAAGCGCAGCCAGAGTGAGCGGACCGGAATCCCGCTTTCCCGCAAGCGACCGGCGAGCAACCGGGCCTGGGTAGTCTTCCCCACCCCATCGCAGCCGGTTAGATAGATAAATCTCGGAACACAACGGGGCGTTAAAGGCTCTGGATCAGGTTCGACCATTCCTCTCCCACCACCTGCCAGCTCCTCTCCCGCCAGATCGAAGAAGTTACACGACTTGTATTGCTCTGCCTCTCCCGCCTGAGATAGCCAGCAGCTTGCAACAGCGCCTGGGTGAGTGAGTCCACATCCCCGGGCCTGGCAAGGAAATGAACCCCAACTGCGACCAGTTCCGGCAGGCAGGCCACCTGCGTGGTCACCACCGGTTTTCCGAGCGCGACCGCTTCGATCACGCTGAGCGGAGCGTCAGAGGGAATCAGCGCAAAGGGCAGCACGACCGCATCTCCCTCTGCCACACGGGCAACCAGATCTCCCGATGACAGTGGATTGGTCTCGATCCTGAAAATAGAGTTCGGTAAGCATTCGGAAATCTTGTTGCGACTGAATGACTCTCCCATAAAAACATCCCGATCCCTGCGAACCAGGGCCACCAGCCGCAAAGAATTATCCTGTTTGAATGCTCGATCGAACCCCTTCATGAGGTCGTAAAAACCACGCACCTCGTCGGCGGGTCCAAAATAGACGAATACGTTTTCATTCTCGTGGAAGTGCGACAGAGACGGTACCTGAAATTTGGTCCCTTTGCCGTTCACTCTCCACTCCTGGTCCACACCGGGTGAGATCACCGTAATTGGCTTGGTACGCACACCCATTCTGAACAGCTGGTCACGGGTGGTTTGTGTTTGGACGACCAGGCGTTGAAACGGGCTTTGTTCGAGCCTCAATCGCACGAATCTCCAGGGCATGCAGCTACCAATCAAGTGAGCTCCGGTCAGGGGAAGCCTGCGGATTAACCGGCCAAGACCCAACCCGGAAATGTCCCTCGGGCGGTAGATCGGGCTAGTGAATATTCCTACGCCTGCCGACCCGCCGAAAGGATCGAAGTCTTGATGCAAGAGACTTGTCAACCCGATGTGCTGAAGGATGACATCCGGCTGGTGATGCTGGATCAATCGATGTAAGTCTTTGTTAAGTCGCCAGCGCAGGTTGCTGACTGAAGATAAATTGGAAATCTGAATGTCCCTGCAAGAGTAGGTTCCTGGATCGCCATCGCTGACGAGGAGCACAGGATGGCCGCGCGCCGCGAGGCCTCGCACGACTTCCACCAGATACCGCCAGGGCTGTAAGCGGAGATTCTGCTCTTTCACTCCGCGGGCGATCAGGCAAACAGACCGGCGCTTCAATTTCGATAATCCTGGAGCAGCTGCTCGTACTCGTCGATATAGCTCCCGCTGACCACCTGCCAGGAATAGCGCGCTTCGATGGTCTTCCTGGCACACACCCCTACTTCTCTGGACATTTCAGGATCGCTCAGGCAGGTCATGATGGATTCTGCCATCTGGATCGGATCGGACGGAGGGACCAGAAATCCGTTCCTACCATGCTCGATCACATCCAACGCCCCGCTGACAGCTGTGGCGACCACTGGCCGGCCGCACGCCATGGCCTCCAGCAGGACGGTCGGCAGGCCTTCGTGGAGGGCGGGGTGTACGAACACGGCTGCTCCCCGGTAAAGCTCAGCGAGTTGGACTCGATCCGACACGTGCCCGAGCAGGAAAACATTGGAGGCAAGCCGCTGAGCTTGAATGTACCGGCGCAGAGATTTTTCGAGCGGACCGCTGCCAGCGATGTAAAAACGACTGCTCGGCTGTTCTCTCACTACTAACCTTGCAGCGTCGATCAGGTCTTTCCAACCCTTACCTGGGGCTAACCTGCCCGCAGCCAGGATACAAGGCTTAACAGGCTGGCTGCCGACTTCGGCTGGCTGGAATACCTCTGTATCCACTCCATTTCCAAGGACTTTCACCATCCCAAGTCCCTCATTATTAGGGCGGAGTTCACCGGCCACACTGCTAGAAACGGCTACGACATGATTAGATTTAAAGAGCAGTTCTCCCTCCAGGGCGTAGCTTACCGGCGCTTGAAGTTTCATCATCAACTCGAAGGCGCTGGTGAATTTAATTGCCCTTATATCTGCCCTCATCGAGGTGTGCGCAGTTACCAGGGTCGGGAACTTTACCGTGGGCAGCCGGACAAGCGGGGTATGTGCATGCAGCAGTTCGATCTCGGGTGCGAGCCGGCGAAGCAGCCGGTCGACAAATATTGAATGCAAATGTACGTGGAAGGGATAGAGAGGCGCAAAGCTGGCCTTCCAGATAGGGATGCCTGCGTACTCCTCACGGAATGTTGCATTCAGTGTTCCCCGGGTAATGACCTGCACAGAGTGGCCGGCGCGCTGCAGGTACCTGGACAGGTTCCATACATAAAAACCAATCCCCTCCTTAGGCGGAAAGGGCGCCGAGGTGAGCATGCAGATGCGCATCGGCTTTTATCTCACCAGTTCAATAGCCTCTTCTCGTTTTGCCTGATCCCACACAGCCAGCTGTTCTCGCATCGCTTGAACCAAGCCCGAATTGCCAGCTATCCAGACCTTTTGATGCTCAACCCGTTGAATGCATTCCAACAAGCCTTCAGCCGTCACCTCGCTCACAACCGGCACTTTGTACTTCTTAGCAAGCGCATACGCCAGCTGTTGCTGATGATCGTCCAGGCCTTTTCCGAGTTTTCTTGAACGCGGTACGATGACGACCGATTTTCCTAAACGCAGAGTAAGAATAATGGAACCGGCACCGGCGTGGGTTACCACGACGCGCGCTTCGGTAGTAAGTTTTTCGATTTGCTTACAGGTTATATAGTCAAATGAAGTAGCGAAGACAGGGATGTATGTTGAGCAACCGCGCTGGATGATTACGTTTTCATCCAATTGTGTGGCGAGTCGATCAGCGGCTTGAACCAGCCGGTCAAAGGCGACGGAGTGCATCCCAACCAAAACCAAGATCAAATCACCGCTCCTCTATAGCGCGCCTTACGACCAACAGCCTGTAATAACTCAGGCCACTGGACCCAGAAAACATCGGATACCGGATAAACCAGCCGGCCGGTCAGGGAAAGGTTTTCCACCCGGCACCAGCTTTCGATGTAGATCGTCTTGATCCCGAGGAGTTTTGCCAGATAGAAGAACGGAACGGCAATTTCAGCTCCAAGGCTCAGGACGACATCCGGTCTCTCTTTTCTAAGCAGCCAAAACGCCCAGGGCACAGCCAGGGTCATCCTCCATAGGTTCTTCCCAATATTTTCAGCAAAATACGCCGGGGCGATCTGCTGTATTTCCTGATCCCGCCTGCTGTGGTAAGTAGCGAAGAAGATCTTGTGATCGGCGAAGGCGTCCAGCAGCTGCAGGGTTTCAGTCAGATGTCCTCCATGAGAACAAACCAGGCAGATCTTCATCTTCGAACTATTGCTGTCTTATGCGAACTGCCCAATGAGCTTATTAATTACTATAGAATGAAATTTCAAGGTTTCCATGTTTTGAGAATGTCTCGCAGCATGCCACGCACCGAGTGCAGGGTAAAGCCCGTCATCCACAGCGTCAGACCAATAAAGGCCAGTGCGATGCTCAATAGCGCAGGGACCACTGCCAGATCTTGCGTGCGTAGATAAACCTCAAGCACACGGATGCTAAAAGCCGACCCAACCAGGAACAGGATCATCCCGAAAAGACCAAAGGATAATAACGGGCGGTACTGCCCGGTCAGCTTGATGATCCCGTTCAAGACCAACATCCCGTGGAAAAGCAAAGGGCGCTTGGGCTTATCGGGATAAAGAACTGTGATATCGACTTCCTGGATGCGCAGGCCATACTCGTGCGCCAGGAACTGCATCTCAGATTCGACGGAAAAGCCCTGCGAGCAGAAGGAAACGATCTCGAGAGCCCTGGCGGAAAAGGCCCGGTAGCCGCACTGAGAGTCGCTCACACTTTCACCGGAGACCAGGCGGGTGATCAGGTTGAACAGGCGGTGACCCAGGATGCGGGCGCCCGGCACGCAGCTCTTCTTTCCTCCGTAGCGCGAGCCCACCACGATATCGGCCTGATCGAGGAAAATCGGTTCCAACAGGCGCGCCATCTCCTCTGGCCGGTGCTGACCGTCCGCGTCGAGCAAGACGACCGCCTGCGGGTCGAAACGGCGTCCTGCCTGCAGCCCGGTGTTCAGCGCCGCCCCTTTGCCACGGTTGCCGGCATGCTGGATCACGATCGCCCCGGCAGCGCGGGCGATCTCGGCGGTATCATCCTGCGAGCCATCGTCGATCACGATCACACAGCCGGTTTGGTTGATGGCCTTGATCACGGTGCTGCCGATGAAACGCGCTTCGTTGTAGGCGGGAACGACCACCACGACCTTTATCGGGTGGGGCGTCTTCGCTTCCATCCCTTTATCGCATAACCCAGCCGTGGACTGGTAAATCATTAACGCTGCCAGATTCGCTGGTCAAACCGGACTGTATGGTTCAACTGACCGCGCTCCGCCATACCGACAATTGTCAGAGGAAAAGCTCCCGCAGCCGGATATTTCGATAGACAGGCCGCGCCAATCCGGTTAGAATAGCCCGGCAAGGCAGCGCGCCACCCCCCGGACCAAACGGTCCGGACAGACCCTGCGCTGGAGGCGCTCTCCGCAAAAAGGTATCGCCGCCAGGTGCATTGCACGCTGCTGTGCGTTCCCAGGCGCCCGTCCGGTTCACCAACCGGGCTGGCGCCTGTTCTTTTTCTCAAGGTTTACCGCTAACGATCCTGCGCCCGAAAGGCAAGGACGATTCTCGTCGACTTGGCATCCAGATGGCTGCGAGCTACCTTACGTATCCAGGCCGGTAAACGGGTCGATTGATAAAGGGTTGGAATAGTCAGACGAATAAAATGAAACTGGCTCCTCGGCGAATAAAGGAACCACGAACAATACCCCCACCGGTAAAAAATACGAACCATCACCTGTCCAGCAGTAAACAATAAGGTGATGTCTCGATAATAATTATATAACAATGTTCTTACAAGGGATCTGCCCAATTTCCGTTTAAATAAGAAAACGCGTAAAAATCACGTAAATTGTGTTGGTCAAGATGAGGTTGCACTCATGTCGTTGCGAGCCCAAGAAAACGGCGTACTCTCCGCCGTTTTCTTGGCGCGAAGCAATCTCTCTTGATTGCCGCAATCTCTCTTGATTGCCGCAATCTCTCTTTTTGCCCGCAGCAAGATTGCTTCGCCGTCGGAAAACAGCCAAGAACAGGCTGTTTTCCGACGGCTCGCAACGACGCACTGTTTGGTGGGTCTACTACTTCTTTTGCCTATAGGAACATCAAAAAAGAAGGGCAGTAGTAGTAGGCGAGGCTGAAAGCATCGACCATAAAAGCGATGTAAAAGCTGGAAAAGTCGGTTGCGCCTTGCGCTGGATTCTGCTATAAATTAATTATCCGAGTGGATGCAATGAACCAGGGGTTGCAGGGTGGTTGCTCTCCCCCTGAAATCAGGGGAGCGCCCTTGGGGAATACGTAGCAACACCGGCCATAGGTGGCCAGTTTTATGTCCTCGCCAGAAACCAGGAAAGGAGGTGGCGGAAATCCAGTCCTTGTAGTACCTGCAAGAACATCCTGCAGGAAAATTCGTTGCTCTGGCCTCAAGGGAGGAGGCTACCATGAAACTCAGGCAGATCGTCCCCCTGTTGATCCTTATCCTTCTGGCCCTCAGCGCGGCGGGCGCCCGGGCCTCTGCGCCGGCCCAGGCCGGCCCCCCTGACCTGCCCGGCGGCAGACCCCCGGACAGCGGCCAGGACCCGCGCCAATCCCTGACCGGTCCCGCCGTTTCAGGGTCAATGAGTTTTTTCTATAAACGAACCTTTGGCGTTGGCGAGGTCGCTTATCTCGCCGATAACGCTCACCTGTATTACCCGACCGGGGTAGGCGTGGACGGCTCCGGCAACCTGTGGGTGGCAGAGACCAATGGCGCCCGCGCTATGAAGTACAACCCCTCGGGTGTTTTCATGAAGTCGATCGGCACAGCCGGGTTCTCGGCGATCGCCGACGAAACCCACCTGGGCGAACCCCACGAAGTGGCGGTCGACAAGAACGGCAATATCTGGGTCGTCGATACCAGCTCGGCGCGGGTGGTCAAGTTCGATGCAGGTGGGGCTTACCTGACCCAGCTTGGCGTCACCTGGGAGGCGGGAACGGACAACAGCCACTTCGACAGACCGTTCGGCGTGGCCTTCGATAGCGCCGGGCACGTCTACATCAGCGACAGCGAAAACCAGCGCGTCCAGGTGTTCGACAGCAGCGGGGACCACCTGGCAACGATCGGGGTGACTGGCGTAAGCGGGACGGATAACGCCCATTTCAACATTCCGGTGCGCATCGCCATCGACCAGGATGATAACCTATATGTATCCGATGCGAATAACCACCGGGTGCAGATCTTCGGTAGCAACCACCAGTACAAGGCTACCCTGGGCGTTACCGGCGTGCCCGGCTCCGATAATAGCCATTTCAGCTACCCCTTGGGGGTAGCAGTGGACTCCAGCCGCATCTACGTGGCCGACTCCGATAATCACCGGGCGCAGATCTTTAACCGCGCCACCCGCGCCTACCAGGCCACGCTGGGCGCCGGCTGGGGCTCCGGGAATAACCAGTTCAAAAGCCCGACCGACGTGGCGGTCGATGCAGACGGCATCATCTACGTCGCAGACCGCGATAATTTCCGCGTGCAGAAGTTCAACAGCGGCCTGTTCTACCGGCGCACCTTCGGCGTCACCGGGTTACCTTACCTGACCGACGCGAAACACTACAACCAGCCGGTGGATGTGGCGGTGGATGCGAACGGGAACATCGGC
>DATDRQ010000051.1:0-3073 GCA_035291645.1 Anaerolineales bacterium | reverse complement strand
CGGCAGTCGAGAGGTTCGACAGCCTGATCAAGCCGTTCCACGAGCAGACCGGCAAGCCTGTGATCCTGTCGCTCTCCTATTTATCGGCGAACGGGGCCATGGGCGGCTGCCTGCCCGATCCGGAAGCGATCTCGTCCGAGGGATGCCTGGACCAGGCCCGGTTGGCGCGGCCCAACCCGGATATCCCCTCCGTGGAACTGGATTTGAACGAACAGGATCTGGTCTACGAAGTCCTCCTGGGGGCCGTCCAACAGCTCGGCTACTTCGACGGCGTGATTTCGGCCGGTTTTTACCCGCCCGCTGCCCTCCAGGATAAATCGGCCTCCGTGCATGGAAAGCCAGCCGGAGCCGAGGTCAGCGAGTGGTTCCATATCTTCACAGGTACACCTTCAGAATGAGTAGTATAGAACAAATTAAATTACCGGCTGAAACGCATATAGCCAGCGCCGCTCTACAGGTTTCGAATTTAGAGCGGGCAATCAGCTTCTACCGGGACCGGCTGGGATTCCAGGTGATTGAACGCCAAGAAAGAGTTGCCAGCCTCTCTGCCTCCGGGCAGCCGCCGCATCAAATCCGCCTGGTCGAGAGGCCCGGCGCGGCGCCGAAGCCGCCGCGAACGACCGGGCTGTTCCACTTGGCTATCCGCTTGCCGGGTCGATCCGCGCTGGCAAACCTGCTCCTCCATATGATCCAGGAACACGTTAATCTCCAGGGCGCCTCGGATCACCGGGTCAGCGAAGCGCTCTACCTGTCAGACCCGGACGGGAACGGCCTGGAGCTGTACGTGGATAGACCCCGGGATCGGTGGCCGCGCTCGGGTGACCAGATCGAAATGACCACCGAAACCCTGGACATCGACGACCTGCTCGACCAGGCTGACCAGACCGGCGCCGGTTGGGGAGGCATCCACCCTGGTACAGAGATCGGGCATATTCACCTTCAAGTGGCTGATTTGATACAGACTGAGGCCTTCTACCACAACTTGCTGGGCTTCGATGTGACCCAACGGTCGTATCCAGGGGCGCTCTTCTTCGCAGCCGGGGACTACCACCATCACATCGGGGCCAATATCTGGTCTAGCCGCGGCGCTCCACCCCCGCCTCCCGAAGTGGTTGGATTAATCTCGTTCGCAGTGCGGATCCCGGGCCAGGGGAAGGAGGAGGAATTCATCCGCCATTTGGAGTCTGCGCGTACCCTTTATGATGTGCTCGCTGGGCCAAATGGTGGCGCGAGTCTCATGGTCTCCGATCCTTTCGCAAATCTTGTTGAATTGATCTTCGATTCTGCCAATATTGATTAAGATTATGGCGTAGGGAAGATTTGGTATGGTATAATTTTGCAATGATGAACACCGATTTATCTTTTAAGGATGAATCGCAAGCGGGTGAGTTACCCCCTTCAACATCCCAAACAAATGAAGCGCAAGATTCGAGGCGAAGAATCGGGATTATCATCGGTATCGTCGCGGGCATTCTATTGTTGTTGGCCGCTGCCGTTGCCTCGGTCATCTATCTCTCCAACCCGAATACCCCGACAGAACAAATCCGAGATGTCCTGATCATTTTCGTTGCCCTGGAGTTCATGGTCCTGGGTGTTGCCATGGTGATCCTGATGATCCAGCTGGCTACCCTGATCAACCTGCTTCAAAACGAAGTCAAACCACTTTTGGAGTCAAGCAACGAAACCGTGAATACGCTGCGCGGGACGGCCATCTTCCTCAGCGAGAATCTCTCTGAGCCGGTGATCCGGATGAACGAATATGCCTCCGGGGCCAGACGTTTCGCCGAGCTGATCGGCATCCTCAGGAAATAGGTTACGACCGGCCAGGCCTGCATATTAAATCCAAGGCTGGCCGATAATAAAAAGTTGATTAATGAAAGGAGAATTCACAATGGCTGAAAATAACGGAGACCTCGGGTCCTTCCTGGCCGGATTCCTGATCGGCGGTTTGATTGGGGCAGCTACAGCCCTACTGATGGCCCCTCAATCTGGAGAAGAAACCCGGGCGATGATCAAGGAAAAAAGCATTGAATTGCGTGACCAGGCGGTAGAGACGGCCGAGGAAGCCCGCCGCCGGGCGGAGGAAGCCGCCAACGAGGCACGGGCGCGCGCCGATTACTATGCGCAGCAGGCCAAGCAGTTTGCCAGCAAGATGAAATCGGACACCCAGGCCACGGGTGAAACAAGCGCAGAAGAAGCACCCACCGCCTGAAAAAGGGCTGCTGATCCAGCGGTTCGAGATAATCAAGCTTAATTAGGATTAACCAAGAGGCCGGTTCTCCGGCCTCTTGGTGTTTATTTCCCTAACCTGCCCATCACCTGGCTGACTGCCTCGAGCACATCCCCCGCAATTACGGCGGCGGTCGAACCGAGCTGCGCGGCCGCGGCCAACCCGCACTGGGCGTGGATCCAGCACCCGGCTGCGGCGGCGTCGAAGGCCTCTACCTCCTGGGCGCGCAGCCCGGCGATCAAACCCGCCAGCACGTCGCCCGTCCCGGCGCGCGCCAGAGCGGCCGTGGCAACCGGGATGATGCGCATCCTGCCGTCCGGCGCGGCCACCACGGTGTGCGCGCCTTTCAAGACCACCACGTGCTGCCACTCTCGGGCAAATCGTTCGGCGGCGGCTTGCCGGTCGGCCTGGATTTCCTGGACGTCCAGTCCGGTCAGGATGGCCATCTCGCCGGGATGCGGGGTGAGCACGGCGATGCCGGGCAGTTGAGCCGGCCAGTCCGGGAGCCTGGCGAGCAACTTCAGCCCGTCGGCGTCGATCACCAGGGGTGGCAATTGAGCCTTCCTGCCATCGCCTGCTTTGTTCTCCGCGTGGACAAAACCCAGAGTAGCCCGTCTGGCATGCTGCGAGCCGCCCAGCAGTCGCGCCATGAACTTACGCGTTGGCTCTTCCAGGCCGAAGCCTGGTCCGATCAGCAGGGCGGTCGGTCGTCCCAGGTTCTCCCAGATTATATCGGCGGCCGGCTCTGCGATCACCCCCATCTCGTCCGGCAGCAGCAGCCAGGTGGCTTCCGGGAAGTGCCCCGCCAGGGGGGCGTACAAGGGCTCGGGCACCGCCAGGGTG
>DATDRQ010000050.1:0-5589 GCA_035291645.1 Anaerolineales bacterium | reverse complement strand
AGCATGTCCTGGACATACTTCAATTTCTCAGCATCGGAGAGCGCGTCCGGGATCTGGATGCCGGCGCGCGGCGCCAGGCGAAACACGCACTGCTGCGAGAAGTAAGACGCCCCGCACCCCCTATCGCCGGACCATTCGTCTATGGGTGCTTGCGGATCGTAATCAATTGGGGCAAAGGCCAGCTCGTTCAGCCAGCCTTTCACGTGTCCTTTCAGGTCAACATAACCGACCGCCTCACTGGATCCCATCGCTATACCGAGGACCCCGTTATCCTCCAGAGACATCGAACCAGCCAGGGCGGTAACATCTCCATCATTAATCACTTCAAGAGGCACCTGCATTTCTGCCTGGATGCGGTGGAAGAGGTCCCTGACTTCCGCAAAACGCTCGAGGGGGATGCCACGGAACAAGGAGGCCACCATCGGGCGGTTGTCGATGTAGATGCCTGCTGAACTGCCGCCGATGGCATCTACCCGGGGCATCTTCGAGGCCGCAGTCGCCAGGGCGGTCAGGATTTCCCGGTAGTGGTAGTCCGGGTCGGATTGCACCCGCGGCTCCCAGATCACCTCTTCGCTGTAGACCACCTTGCCGTTCACAACGGCGCTGGCCTTCCGGTCAGAAGCCCCCAGGTCGAAACCGATCCGGCAGCCGTCCAGGTGGCGCCCGAGCAGCTTGCCTGTCTCATTCTCTGGCGGCACCTCAGATACATCACATACCACGACGGTGAAGGTCTGCTCGTAGACCTGCTCCCCCATGAATTGATGGTCAAATTTGCGCGTGCCTTCTGGAGCATAGCACCGGCGGATATGCTCCCCGATGCTGCGCGGACTACCGACATATAGCTTGTACCCGCCTCGCTGCCACAGCAGGAACTTGACCAACCGCTCCACGTAGTGGAAGTTCTCCCCTGATCGCGGGTGACCTTCGGGGAAGATCTTGGTCTCGAAGCGAGACAGCTCTCCGTGAGACCGCTCCAACCCGATGACCAGTGGAACAGCACCCCAGGTAACTTCCTGCTGATAATTCTTGTTCGCCAGGGAGGCCGGACGGAAATTCTCGTCCAGCGGAGGCACGAATTTGGGGCCGACCAGGCTTAGACTATCCATAAAGATTTTATATCCAGGTCACGTTTATTCATTCAGGTTGAGAATTTCACACTTTTACCGGTTCATCAGGAGCAGGTCATCCTTCAATAACAGGGCAGAGGCCCCCAGGACGATCCGGTTGCGTCCCAGCTGGCCGATATCGACCTGGGTTTCCTGGGCGAGTCGAGAAAGCGAGGTCTGGCCTAAGGTTTTCTGGATCGCATCCAGCCAGGGCGGGCCGAAGCGGGTCATATCCCCGGAGAGCACGATCTTCTGAATATTGAGAGTTCCAACCAGGGACGAAATCGCCAGGCCCAGGTAACGCCCGGCGTCGAGCACGACCTGCCTTACCAGGGGATCGCCATCCGCAAAGGCCTGCACCAGGATGGGAAAAGTAATCGATTCAGGATCGCACCCCAAGATATCTTGGTTGGACTGACGGGCGAGTTCCTTGACGCGTTTAAGGACCGCCTGGGCGCTTGCTATGGTTTCCAGGCAGCCGTGGTTCCCGCACCGGCAGGGAAGGCCTCCGTCCGGTACGACGACGACGTGGCCGATCTCGCCGGCCCCACCCCCATCTCCCTGGAAGAGCTGCCCGTCGATCACGATCCCGGCCCCGATGCCGTGCCCTACGTTGATCACGATTAGATTGCTGTGCTGGGAATTGGCCTCTCCGTAGGTGTATTCCCCCATGGCAGCCGCCTGGCTGTCGTTCAGGACGAAGACCGGCAGCTGGTAGCGTGTCTCTAATAGGTGAGCCAGGGGGAGATCGCGCCAGTCCAGGTTGACAGCATTGACGACGACCCCTTCTCGAGTGTTGACCAGCCCGGGTGCGCCCACGCCGATCCCGACCAGGGGCCGGAACTCATCCCGTACCAGGTTGTCGATGATCTGGTAGACGAGCGCCAGCGCTTCGTCGCCGTTGCGGTTGTTGACCGGCAGGTCGATTGTCTCGTGGATCTGGCCGCGCAGATTAATGATGGCTCCTGAGAACTGGTTCTGGGCCAGGTCCAGGCCGATCAGATAGCGGGAATTATCGACCAGGCTGAGCAGGATGGGGGATTTGCCGCCGATGGAGGTACCCAGGCCGATCTCCTCGACCAGGCTTTCCGCCATCAGATCGGAGACGATCTCGGAGACGGTGGCGCGGGTCAGGCTGGTGATACGGGCAATCTCGGCCCGGCTGATGCTGGCGTGCTCGAAAATGGTCTTCAGCACCAGGCTGCGGTTGTGTTCTTTGGTTTGCTGGCGGGTGGCTTTTTGCATTCAGGGGGGTGTAGGAACGCAAACTTTGTTTGTTCAATAAACTTACAAAGTAGAGTCTACACCCTTTTTCGAAAAAGTCAACAGGCAAATTTCGTTCTCTCCTTGCTTCGCTCAAAGTTGGATTGAAGTATAGCGAATACTGGTTAGCCGGAGCATTGCCTGAAAAAGACGCTCAGCGTGCCGGCCACCCTGCGAATTTTGACAACGATCTGGAAACTGGCCGCGAATTATTTTGCAACTTCGTAAAACAACACTCCCTGAATTTCGCTCGTCTTCAGCACAGTTCTCCTAACGAAAGCCATCAATAAATCCTTGGTGTGATATACTTACAACGTAATGACATGGAAAGGAGAATTGAATGCTAAGGAAAGTCTTTAAAACCGGCAACAGCGTGGTAATCTCCTTGCCAAAGGACGCCTTAGAGCTATTGGGTATTTCTGAGGGATCGGAGGTCTCGGTCGACCTAGATCACGAAAAGCGGCAGGTCGTTATCTCGCCGGTGGAAGAACTCCTTACCGAAGCTGGAATCAACGAAGCTTTTGCTAACCAGGTGGCGGATTTCATCGAACAATATCGAACTGCCTTGGAGGCCCTGGCCAAGTCGTGATCTACCTTACTACAGAACAGATCCTGTTTCTGCATGCGCGATTGATCGCAGAAACAGGCGGTAGTCATGGCGTGCGTGATATCAATATGCTTCTATCTGCGGTCGGCAGGCCACAGGCGAGTTTCGATAATCAAGATTTATATTCCGACCTGTTCACCAAGGCAGCTGCCTTGCTGGATTCGCTGATCCGCAATCACCCTTATATTGGTGGCAATAAGCGAACAGGTATCGCTGCCGCCGCTTTATTCCTGAGAATGAACGGCTATCGATTGGCAGCCTCCAATATTGATCTGGTTAAGTTTACTCAGGAGGTAGCGCAGTCCCTGCACCCGATCGAGGAGATTGTGATTTGGCTTCAGATCAACACACAGCCAATAGCGGATTAGCAATACCTCTTGCCAAAGATGTGCTCATATTTGGGCGGGACCTCCTGTTCATAGTTAATATCCTTAACGATGACTCCATTCGACATCGCTCTCCTCCGTTTATCAAATCAGCAAATAGCCAGACATACATTTGAGAAGCCAGCCGATCTGGTGGGGTGGCTGGGTGCTGTCCAGGCTCAAGACTATGCAAGCGCGAAATGGGCACTCGGATTGCGTATGTATGGGGCTACTGACGACGATATAGAACGAGCGTTCACAGATGGTTCCATCCTTCGAACGCATTTGATGCGGCCTACCTGGCATTTTGTCACACCTGGCGATATCCGCTGGATTCTTGGCCTCACCGCTCCGCGCGTCCATGCGATTAACGCCACCTACTATCGCAAGCTCGACCTGGACCAGACGATTTTTAGGCGCAGCAACACAGCGCTGGTGAGAGCGTTACGAGGTGGTAAACAGCTTACGCGTGCGGAGTTGCGGGGAGTACTTCAGCGAGCCGGCATTGCAACAGAGGGTTTACTGCGATTAGGCTATATCGTGATGCATGCCGAATTGGACGGGATTCTCTGTAGCGGCCCGCGGCGCGGCAGACAATTTACCTATATGTTGCTCGACGAACGCGCCCCTCAAGCCGCGACTCTGACTCGCGAGGAGTCGCTGGCCGAGCTCGCCAGGAGATACTTTAGGAGCCACGGGCCAGCCACCGTACAAGATTTCGTGTGGTGGTCTGGTCTAACAACGGCCGACGCAAGGAACGGCCTCGAAGTGATCAAAGTCCAACTTAGCTATGAGGTCGTAGAAGGCCAGACGTACTGGTTTTCGGCATATTCGCTACCTGCAGAAAGTTCAGCTCAGACGGCATACTTGTTACCAAATTATGACGAATACGGCAGCTATAAAGATCGTAGCGCCGTGTTTGACGCCTCGAACACTCAAAAGCTGGTATTTAGCCACATGGTGGTCATGGATGGCCGGGTCGCAGGCACCTGGAAGCGTACCCTGAAAAAGAATGCAGTCGTTATTGAATCAAATTCCTTCCTTCCGCTGACGAAAGCCGAAAAGGAGGCCTTCACCATGGCCGCCCGGCAGTATGGCGCGTTTCTCGAGCTGCCGGTTGTGCTGGCGTAGGCGTGTATACGGAATGAATTCACTGGGTGAATGGTGAAACTGCATCTGGGTTTGGGTATAATACCTGTAACCCAAACATCATCACGGAGATAAAAAATGAACGAGAAAAGCATTGAATTGCTGAACAAAGCAGTTGCAGATGAGTTGTCTGCCGTACACCAGTATATGTATTTTCATTTCCATTGCGACGACCAAGGCTTCGATCTGCTTGCCGGGCTATTTATTCGAACTGCGATTGAGGAGATGGGTCATATCGAGCGCTGCGCCGAACGGATTCTCTTCTTGGGGGGCGAAGTTGAAATGGTTGCAGCAATGGGTGTGCAAAAAATACACGATGTAAAGAAAATGCTCGAGCTGGCCCGGAAGATGGAGGAAGAAAGCGTAAGAGACTATAACCTCTGGGCGAATGAATGCTCGGCCAATGCCGATGCGGGATCAAGGAAAGTATTCGAGGGGCTCGTAGACGATGAAGAGCGCCATTTCAACCAGTATGATACCGAGGTAAAGAATATCGAGAAATTTGGCGAGCGCTATCTGGCGCTGCAATCCATCGAGGGAAGTAAAAGAGTGGCCGCAGGACCAGCTGAAGCGTAAGAATAAAAACGATGACTGTTTGCACTCAAAAAAGATTTAGTTATGGTCGAATGGTGGCTTTCGCTCTTTTTTGCTTCGCGGGTCCACCCCAACTTTCGGTCTATATTTACCATGATAGATATGCCGATTCTGTGTGCTGACGATGTTAATAATATTGATACCTCGATCGGCTGGGGGAAAATGTGCGATCTACGTCCACGCGGTATGTTCAAGTAATCTGGAAGTTGCACGTTCCTGTTTCCCGTCCGCGAAAGAGATGCTCTGGACAAGCCCTAATGTATTTACTACCAGGGTGGATGTTTATCGGATATTATACGTCTGCCATGGAGCGCTCACCGGATCCAGTTCGCGTCCCTGAGTTGATAATACTTCTAAAAGACGGTCTGCTTCTTGCCGGCTGATAAGCACTTTCAGGTCAACGTCTCGGGTAACGCGTGGCTCACCCCAAGCGGCAACTGCCATGCCGCCAATGACAATAGAGGGAATATTTGCCTCAAGCAAACGCTCTTGAATCGTTTGGATC
>DATDRQ010000049.1:0-4270 GCA_035291645.1 Anaerolineales bacterium | reverse complement strand
CGGTCTGCTGCGCGGCGGGTCGAGCATCGGCAACATGTTCAGCGGGGATGCGGCCAAGTCGATCCTGACTTTTTCCAAGATCAAGACCGGCACCCCGGAGGACAAACACCAGCGCGCCCGTGACATGTACATGCTGATGCGCAACCCGTACTTCTTCACCCGCGTCCTGGTCCTTTTCTTCGGTGATATTTTCCTGGAGCTGTGGCAGGGCTGGCAGCAGAAACGCAAGAACGAACTGCCGCGCCTCAACCGCCTGCACAACGGCTATCCCTTCCTGCGTGCTGCGGCCACCGTTTTCATGCGCGATATCGGAACCTACTTCACCATCCTGGATATCCTGCGCGGCGCCCCGGCGATTTATACGCTGTATTTCGGTTACGACGAGGTCGCCCACCACTCCGGCCCCTACACTCGAGACGCCTCTTTGGTCCTGCGCCAGTTTGATAGGCAGGTAGCCCGGATAAAACGGGTGGTCGAAGAGAAGGCTAAACGGCCTTATGAGATCCTGCTGCTCTCCGATCACGGCCAGTCCTACGGCGCAACCTTCGAGCAGCGCTACGGCATGACCGTCCTGGAGTTCATCGAACAGCAGCTGCCCAAAGGGACCAGCCTGGCGGGGAGTGGCGGGGGGGATGACGGTACGCTCGGCGTGGCGGCGATGCTGAACGAGCTAGAAAACATGCAGGAGGATAAGCAGGGCGGCAGGATGGGACGGGCAGCCATCAAACAGGCACAGCGCATGATTACGAGCAACCTCAACCGTCAGGAATCCTTCCAGGAAATGAAACCTGCCAAGGTCACCTTCAGTTACGGGGGCAATGGAGGCCTGGTGTACTTCGACCTGGAGCCGCGCAGGTTGACGCTCAACGAGCTGAACGCCGCCTATCCAGGCATGGTCGACAACGTTGTTCAGCACGAGGGGGTCGGTTTCGTGATCGCCTTCGACGATGACGGCGTGCCGGTGGTTTTCGGCAAGCAGGGCGCCCGCAACCTGCACACCGGGGACGTGACCGGCGAGGACCCGCTGCTGCCGTTTGGCGACGTGGAGCTGCGCGCCTGGCAGTTACGCCGCATGGCAGATTTCGAGAACTCAGGCGACCTGATCCTCAACAGCACGCTCTATCCGGATGGCACCGTGGCTGCCATGGAAGAATTGATCGGCAATCACGGAGGCCTGGGCGGTGAGCAGACGGATGCCTACCTGTTCCATCCCGGGGATATGCAGGTGCCGGCGACGCGCAATTCTTACGAGTTTAAAGCCATCCTGGACTCACGCCGCGGCTTGCCCGGGCCAACGCCCAGACCGCCCAAGGGAACTGTGGTTGAGGTGAACCCCTGGGCTCTCTCGACCCTGGGGATCGGATTGGGTCAGGTGGGAAAATGGCTGGGTCTGGCTGCCCGCTCGATCACGCTCAGCCGGGAAGCTTTCCTCGAGATTGCCGCCGATGCCTTCATGACCGGCCCGGCATTGTTGATCGCCCTGGCAGGCGCCATCCTACAAACATTGAACAGACAGCCGGAGGACAATTTACTGCTGGATGTCGCCCTGAGATACGCATTATGGATTCTTTCGACGTTGATCGTTTTCGGGGCGGCGCGCCTGCTGCGCGGCAAAGCGAGCTTTACGACCACCTTGCGGGTGACGGGTTTTGCGCAGAGTACCTATGTCCTGATGCTGCTGGGATTCCTGCCGGTGATCGGTCCGGTGGCGCGATTCCTGGCCGTGCTGGTGTCCTTCTTCGCCATCTGGGTGGGCACCGCGACGGCTCACAAGCTGCGCGGCTGGCGCACCCTGGTTCTGCCGGTGCTCTACGTGACGATTACGGTTGTCAGCATCGTCTTCTTACTCTCCATCCTGCAAGGGGTTGCGTTCCTTTTCCAGGATGTATTGACCCAGCTGGGGGTGGCTTCACAGCCATGACTTCGCCGATCATTGCCTGGATCCTGTATCGGTTCAAGCTCGACATCCCGGCGATTCTCGTGGCGCTGCTGCCGGCAATGTTTTTTGGGTACTTCGTGTTCCTGATGGATTGATATATATCGCAGCGGTGCTTCATCGGGTGGCTGGGATTCTTATTGATGAGGGTTAACCTGGCTCGTGGTTTGATCGGCCTGGTGATCCTGGCGAACCTCCAGTGCGCGCTGCTGTTCTTGATCCAGCCAGGTGTCTATGCACCCGGTTTTCAGCTGGCAGGCGAGGTAGGGCAGGCGGTCGTAAGGGGTTTTGGGGTGCTATTTTTGATGTGGAACATTCCCTACGGCGTGGCGCTCTGGCACCCGGTCCGCCACCGGTTATCCCTGTTTGAAGCGGTGGCGATGCAGTCGGTTGGATTGGGAGGGGAAGCCCTGATTTTCATCTCCACGCCGGTTACCGTGGTCTTGATGCGCAGTTCATTGGAACGGTTTATCACCTTCGACTTCCTGGGCTTGCTGGCGCTCCTGGCGGCGGTTTGGCTGGTCAGGAGGACCGTATGATCCCCACCTTCCGCCCCGGCATTCCGGACGACTCCCGCGCCGTCTACGACGTTTTCACACAGACCACCGCCGACCTCGAGCGCCGCATGGGAACTCCCGATAGTGAAAACTTTTGGACTGACCAGGCTTTCATCTCCGATTATTGGGAGCGCCGCCAGTCGCTGTTCGATCATCTGACCCGCACCGCCGAGCACTTCTGGGTCGCCGAGAACAATGGGCAGATCATCGGTTACGCTCGCTCGACACTCCACGATGGCGTGCGCGAGTTGATCGAGTTTTTTGTCCTCCCCGGCCATCAGGCCGGGGGCGTAGGCCGCGAACTGCTGGCGCGGTCGTTTCCGGCCAGCGGCGCGCGCCGGCGAGCCATCATTGCGACGACGGACATGCGCGCGCTGGCCCGCTATCTTAAGTCAGGCGTGTACCCTCGCTTCCCAATCTACTACATCTATCGAAAGCCTCAGCCGGTCGAAATAGATACCGATCTGATATTCTCGTCGGTCACAGCCGCGCCAGAAACACTCGCCGCGCTCCGGGTGATCGATAACGCTATCCTCGGTTTCGAGCGCGATGCCGATCACGAATTTCTGTTGAATGACCGGCAGCCCTACCTTTACTATCGCGGCGATCGAGTCGTCGGCTACGGCTACTTCGGCAAGGGCACGGGGCCGATTGCTCTACTGGACGAGTCTGATTTTCCCGCAGTTCTGGCGCGCGGCGAGTCGGAGGCCGCCGCGAGAAATGAGGAGAACTTCGGGATGCAAGTCCCGCTGATCAACCGCGCCGCCGTCGATTACCTGCTTGGCCGGGGTTTTCAACTCGAAGCCTTTACCGTGTTCTTTATGAGCGATGAGCCTTTCGGTAAATTCGAGAATTACATTCTGACCAGTCCGCCGTTCTTCATGTAACCTGAGAACGACGATTGATGCGTGTGATCTCCGTTGGCATTTCGGCGAGCGGCTGACGCGCCTCGTCCATCCCAACGTGAAATAAATATAATTGCATGGAGAGAAGATGCGAACTGAGGCATTACATGAGCGGGCCGGGGATTACCTCAGGAGATTATGCCTGGAAATCCCCAACCGGGGCGTCGGGCGTCCGGGCAACCGGGCCGCGACGGACTTCTACGCCGCGACGGCTGAATCCTTTGGATTTAAGACCGAATCGCCTCCCTTCGATTGTATCGACTGGTCCCAGGAAGGCGCTTCTCTGAGCGTGAACGGCGCCCCTTACGATGCCCTGGTCAGCCCCTTTTCGCTGAGCTGCTCGGCGCATGCCAGGCTGGTAGTCGTGTCCACGATTGAGCAGCTCGAAGTGGTGGATGGTCATGGGCAGATCTTGTTGGTGCGCGGAGAGCTGGCCACAGAGCAGCTGATGCCGAAGAACTTCCCCTTCTACAACCCGGACGAGCACCGGCGGATCTTTGCTTTGCTGGAAGAGGCGCAGCCGGGAGCGGTGATCGCCGCCATGGGGCGCAACCCGCAGATGGCCGGGGCGGTCTATCCTTTCCCCTTGATCGAGGATGGCGATTTCGATATCCCCTCCGCCTATATGACCGAGGAAGAGGGGGACCGGCTGGCGAAGCAGTCTGGGGAAAGGGCTGTCTTGGAGATCCGGTCGCGGCGCATCCCGGCGGTTGGCTGTAACGTGATCGCCAGGAAGGGCAGCGGGTCCGGGCGGCGGGTCGTCTTGTTCGCCCATATCGATGCCAAGGACGGCACGCCAGGCGCGCTGGACAACGCCTCCGGAGTGGTGGTGTTGCTCCTGCTGGCGGAGCTGCTGGCGGATTACGCCGGGG
>DATDRQ010000048.1:0-7114 GCA_035291645.1 Anaerolineales bacterium | reverse complement strand
TCAACGTACACATTGCCTGGGTGGCAGGTCTCACAGGCCACTTCTCCTTGGCCTCCGTGATCCAGCGGGAAGTCGTGCTGGCCAAGAGCAGCTGGCGTCCAGGCCTGGGTGGTATGGCACAGCTGGCATTCCAGGCCGAAGAAACCGGCGTGGATCTCCGGCTCGGCGTGGCAGGCGGCGCACTCTTCCGGCGTGCCGCGGAAGACCCGGTCGGCATGGCAGTCCTGGCAGGCGATCTCGGCGTGCACCCCGTTTAATGAGAACACCTGGGTATGGTCGAAATCACTCAGCCGGTCGACGCCGTCGTGGCAGTCCATGCAGGCTTCCCCGAACTGTTCGTTATGCTGGCGCATGAATTCGGCCTTCTGGTCGTCGGCTGGTCCGCCGGTCTGGCCGGCGTGGCAGGCCGTACAAACGCCGCGGTCGAAGTCCTGAAAATTGCCGTCGACATGGCAGTCCTTGCAGTTCATCGCCGCTGCGGCGTAATCCTCGCTGTGGCGCTCCAGGCTGAACCCGGTCGTGGAGAAGTGCTCGAAGGCCTGGCCCTCCAGGCGGGCGGGCGACCAGCTCTCCTGGGTGTGGCATTCCACGCACCTGGGCTGGAACAGGCCCTGGTGTGCGGCGGGTTCGGCGTGGCAGCCAGAGCAGGCGCGGGGCGCCTTTCCAAAAGCAGCCAACGTTAGATGGTTATCGAGCTCCCCGGCTGGAGCCCAGGAGGGGTCCTTCCCATGGCAATCCGCACACATCAAAGACGCGTGTTGGCCCTTGAGGGGGAAATCGGACAGATCATGGTCGAAGGGGACCAGGCTGTCCAGGCCGTCGTGGCAATCTGCGCAATCCAAGCCGAATTCCTGGACATGCCGGGTCATAAAGCCCATGTCGTGCGCAGCGTGGCATGCGGTGCAACGATCATTGGAGGTGGTGAACCGATCTTCCATTGTATGGCAGGACTGGCATTCGATTGGGGCGATGTCGTAGTTCACCTGGTGGCGGATCAGGCTGAAATCCGTGACCGCATGATCGAAGTAGGCCAGCGCAGCCAGCCCAGGATCGAACCGGACTCCCCGGTGATCCGGGTGGCAGCCAGCGCATTCCTCGACAGCGGCGATCCTGGCGTGCATACCTGTCTGAATCTCGATCTCATCCCGGACTGCGGTGTGGCAGCTCAGGCAGAGTACGTCCTGGGTGGTCCTCAGGGGCTGGTGGCACAAATCACACTGCTCCTCGAAATCGTCGTGACTTACATATCCGTTCAACTGCAGGTCGGGCAGGCTCTTGGCGCTCAATCGCCCGGGGCTGAAAAGGGTGAGGCCGCTTACCCGCATGGTGATTGCGAATAGCCCCAGTAGGGCGAGCGTTAAACCGATGCTCAAGATGGAGAACAATGGAGGTTGCCGCTTCAAGAATTGCCATCCGCAAAATATTCTATCGAAGATGAAATTTGTCTAATCATCCGGTGGTCAGCTTTACAAACCGATTTTTCACGCAAAGCATAATTTCTCGTCGAAAAGGATGAGCTGACCGGCAGGATGGCGTAAGGACACCTGCAATCGCAGTGGTTCCATTGGGAACCACTGCGACGCCATCTTTGTATTAAAGACGTTTAATCTTTCAAAACGTGACGCAAGTGAATGACAGTTCGAGGAAACAGTACCATTTTCCCATCCCGATCAGGTTCGATAAGATGATGCCAGTTTTGAGATATATAGATTAGACAGTTAGATAGATTGGGTCAATAGGGATTTTGTACTCTGTTAGAAAACTTCGCTTGGAGTTGAAACGTTCTTGGTAGGCTCTGTTTCTGGATCCCAGGTGAATTAGCTGCCTTTGGTGAATAAATGAAAAGCCGCCTGTCAAGGCGGCTGGCTTCTCAACAAGTGATTACCGAACCAGCACGATGGTTTAGTGCTTTTCTCTCCCCGATACTCTCTGCATCTAGGAGATGTCCTTGTGGATATACAATTGCATGTCGTTATCTTCGTAGATCAGTTCGTAATCCTGTAGGAGTTGTTCTTTTATCCCGGGGAAGCGAAATCGCCCGAACATGATTTGCTCGGGCCGGTATTCTCGCACGGCGGCCAGGATATCTTCCTGCTCCAGATCACCGGTCTCCAGGCGCTTCGCAGAGAAGACAGCCAGGTTTGGAGGCACCGGTGCGCCGATGCGGAAGGCGTACATTGGCATATCGGTCACAACCCAGTGGGTTTGCGGTGCATAGCGCTCCATCCGCCGGTATACCCGGGCCGGGTTGGGCGGCATCTCCGCTTCCGCTCCAAAGGTCTTGGGCGACAGGCCGATCATCTGCAGGGATTCGTTAGGCCGGAAGGTGAAGAGAAGCGCCAGGGTCCCAACCATGGCGGCTAGAAACACGAGACTGCCGCCATCCAGGCGACCCGCAGGCCAGATCGCTCGAGCCAGTCTGCGCGCCACTTCGAACAGCGCCGGACCGGCCAGCATCGCGGCCGGGATGGTCACGAGCAGGGTCTGGTGTTCCCACACCGGCCGGTGAAAGTAGAGCAAGACGTATGCGCTGGCGGACCAGGCTGCGAGATAAAGGGCTAACCAACGCCGGGACTGGATGGAATAAATTACCCCGGCGAAGGTTAGAATGAAAAGGGGGGTGATCGTCCGCAAATGGAACCCTAGGGTCATCCACTTTTCGGTCCGAAAACTGGTTACTCGCTCTGCCAGCAGATGGGTCGTGATCAGCTGCCCCAGGTTCTGCGGGCCGACCAGCATCAGGATCAAAGAGATTGCGAGTGCGGCGAACACGCCGCCCCACATGATCGCAGGTCCGAAAAGATCTCTCCAGCGGTGTTCGCGTCTGAAATTGGGATATTGAGAGATGAGAATCCCCGCCAGGAAGATAGGCGCCAGGAATCCGGTTATGAGCTTGATCAGGACGGATAACGCCAGTAGCCCCGCCGAAAGCGCCAGCCAGACCGGTTTCCGCCCGGCGTGCCATTTGAGCAATGCCAGCAGGGAGAGCATGGCCAGGCTGATCGCTGGAAGACCGATCATGACGGACACGCTCAAAATCAGGAAATAGGGCAATAAGAAAATCAGGAAGGAACCGGCGATTGCCGCTCCGGTCCCCCACATCAGGCGCATCACCTGGAAGGCGGCCCACACCAGGATACACGCCATGCCCAGCACCAGGAAGCGGGCCGCCTCCACGTTGTTCCCGAACACCCGGATCACGGACGCCAGCAGGTACGTGAATAGGGGCGGCTGGTCGCTCCAGATTTCCCCATACAGCGGGTAGCCGCGTTCGTAGAGCATGGCCTTCATCAAATTCAACCCTTCATCTGCAGAAAATTCAAAATTCGCCCGCGGTGGGAAGATAAAAATGATGATAACCAGCAGGATTCCAGGCACAAGCAGGTGGTGGGTGAATGCCTGGACCCAGTTTTTTTGGAATAGATCTGCGCTGGGGTTCAGCGTCTTGGTGGGTGCCTGCATGCGATTGCATTTCGCCGTGAATTGAAGAATGGATAACTGACCCGATTATTATACGTTCATCCACCTGAAGAATGCCATCGAATTCCTTGCGTGCAATTCAACAATCATATAGAATATTCATCTAAATAATCCAGAATAATCCAGCAAGTCTTCATCCATCCAGCCTTGTACAAATGAGTTAGGAGACAACCATGGTCGTCAAACCGAGCTCGATTACCCGGATCGGTTTTGTCCAGGTGATCCTCGCCGCTACCTTTGTGGTCTGGTTAGTGTTGTTTCCGGATACGGGAGTCAATTTTGCCTGGCCGATCGCCCCGCGCTTCACAGCGATGTTCATCGGCGCTGCGTTCATGGTCCGTACTTTTATCGGGTACTTCCTCTGGCGTGAGAAGACCTGGAACCGCCTGACCTGGCAGATGTGGGGAAACTACGCCTTCCTCATCGTGGTCTTCCTGGCGACTTTCTGGCACATCGACGAGATGAACTGGAAGGCCAACATCATCGTCGCCCACGTTTGGGTGATCGCCTACCTGGTCGAGCCGCTGATCCTGCCCCTGGTCGAGCCGCGCGGCGCGCACCGCAACCCGCCTCAGCTGCCTGAGGACCGGCGCGGCCCGATCTTCACCGGCCTGAAGCGCGTGATGGTGGCTGGCCTGGTGGTCAGCGTGACCATGGTTGCCCTGATGTTCCTCAATCCGCTGTTTCTCGATACGCGCTGGCCATGGGCGCTCGATCCCTTCGATGCCCGCATCATGTCCGCCTTTTTCGCCCTGACCTCTTTATGGTGTGTGACGGTTTATTTCGCCGAGGACTGGGGGGAGATCCGCCTGGCGGTGTTTGGCCTGTCGATCTTTGCCGTGGCTCAATTCCTGGTCTGGCTGGTCATTCTCCCCCAGCTCGACCCTGCCCGGCCGAATATCTATTCCTATGGTGTCGGCTTTGGGCTGTTCGCCGTGCTGCTGGTCTACTATTCGGTCCGCCAGGAGCTGGCTGCTCGGAAAGCCTCTCTGCTCGGCGTCGCCCCGGAGCAGTAGATCAGAACACCCGCTGCCTGCCGCGGAAGGTGATCTGGACGGGGACCTCCCGGGCTGGCTTGGCTTTCCGGGGAATTTCCTCCCTGAAAAGGATCGTCAAGGTGATGTCGTCGGTTTGGGGGTAGCCCCCTGCAAAAGCAAACAGCCTCGCGACCAGGGCTTCCTGGACCTCCTGGACCGGGCGGCGCCAGGCGGACTGCACCGTTTCCAACAACCGTTCATCCCCGAAGAATTCCCCTTGCTGATTCTGCGCATCCGGGACTCCGTCGGTATACACCAGCAGCAGCTCGCCCGGGTTGACCTTGACTTCACCGGCTTCCCACCCGGCTTCGTCTGAGATGCCTAAAGGTATTCCAGTTCCGAGTAATGGGGTGATTGTCTCCCCGTTGGGCCCTCCGACCAGATAAGGAGGGGGATGACCGGCGTTGGCGTAGGCCAGTTCGCCGCTGGCAGGGTCGAGGATCCCGTAAAAAGCCGTTACGAACATCCCTACGTCGACATCCTGGATGAACCGCTGGTTGGTCGCCCGCAAGACCTGGACCGGATTGGAGGGAAATTCCACCGCATAAGTGCGGATCAACGTGCGGGTGAGCGCCATCAGCAGCGCAGCCCCCATGCCTTTATCCACCACGTCGGCGATCACGATCCCGATCCGCCGGTCGGGCAGCGGGATGAAATCATAGAAATCGCCCGAAGTCTCCCTTGCCGGCCTCCACACCGCGCTGACCTGCCAACCGGTGATCTCGGGCGGCAGATAGGGCAGCAGGCTGCTCTGCATCCGCCCGGCCAGCGCCAGCTCCTGGCGGCGGACGCCGACCGCGTGCAGGGCGCGTGCCGCAAGGTTAAGAAACCCGACCAGCTGCACGTCGCGCTCGCGCTGCTCGGCAAAGGGCCCGGGGTACGGTTCATCCGAGATCGTCACGACGCCCACCGGGTTGTTGCCCGGGACGCACAGCGGGATGGCGCGCACGATCCGTTGGGGACCTTCCTGGCCACGCAGCGGGACCCGGTGGCGGTAGGCGCGCGCTTCCAGCCGGTCGGCGGAAGTGGGGATCGACAGGTCTGTCCACACCTCTCCATCCGGGTTGACCTCTGCCGGGCCGACCAGCCGCAGGTAGGTTTCCTTGGGCGGCTGGTACCAGACCTGCACCTCGCGCACGCCAAAAGCCGCCGACAGCCCCCGGCGCAGGAAGTTGGCCGCCTGGGTCATATCCTGGGCGGCGTACATCGAGTTGATCGTGGCGGGCAGGATATCTGAGCGCGACTGGCTATCCCCCTGTAAGATGCTCGCCGCAAGGTAGCCAAGCGCCGAATCCCAGCGGCCGCCCATCGCCAGGATATGACCAACCCGCCCGGGAATGAAGTGGTTGGCCAGGAACTGGCGGTAGATCAGGTTCTGCAGCCGGTAGCTCTCTCCGTCGACCTGTTCTACCACGCCGGTCAGGTATAGCGGATCCAGGTCCGGAGAAAGCGGCAGGGGCAGCTCGGAGCGGGGCACTACCTGGCGCTCGAGCAGCATCAGGATGCATTGCATTAAATCCGGGTCTTCTTCGATCAGGCGGATGGCTTCCAGCAGGGGGGCATACTGATAAACCTCGTTGCGCAGGAACCGGTTGATAACCGAATATACGTCCCTGGACCTGACCATGCCGGCGCGCTTCAAGCAGGCGATCTCGGCGCAGCGCTGGCTGATCCAGCGAATCAGGTAAGTGTCTCCACAGGTAGAGTACAACAGGCGCTGCAGTGCCTGGCGCGTGACGCTCACTTCCTGCTCGTCCAGGAGATCCCGTAATAACGCCAGGCTGTCGTCCCTGGAAAGGTCGCCGATGAACACTCGGCGGGCGATCCCGCGGAAGGGGGAGGACTCGCCGACGGTCAGCGTCGCCAGGCTGAGCGCTCCGGAGATCACCACGATCACTTGATGTCCGCCGTTCTGCTGATCCATGTAAGCCGCCCGCAGTGAGGTCAGCAAGGCCTGGACCAGGTCGGTTGGCAGCGCTTCCAGCGGGTCGATGATCAGGACGACGTCGCGACCGATCAGATCCAGGCTGTCGAGCAGGAAGCCGCGGAAGACGGCGCTGCTGGCTTCGCTCTCTTCTGGCACCGGCAGGGCCTGCCCCGTCAGGTCGCCTAACCGCCGGGCGGTCTCCTGGATCAGGTCGGTGAAGAAGGCCTGTTGGGTGGTGGCGCGCAGCTCGAGCAGGTTGAGGTAAGCGCAGGTCCAGCCGTACGATTTCGCCAGGCTTTGCTCGATGTAGCGCAGCAGCAGGGTCTTTCCCGAGAGGCGCGGGCCGAGCAGCGCGCAGAACACGCCTTGCTCGACGCACTGCACGATCTGCTCGATGGCGCTGCTGTAGTATCGAGCCGTTGCCGGGATCTCCGCCACCGGTTGGTCCGCCGCTTCAGGCGCGCTCATAGCCTTCTTCCTTGACCTTGCGAAAGAGAAAATTCAAGTCGTAGGTCTGCTGCAGAACCTTGGTGAAGACCGGCGAGGTGAAGTAAAGGGCCTTCCCCTTGCGGTGGATCACGCCTGCCAGGGTCAGCACGTTGCAGGCGTCGTCCAGGGCGCTCTGCGGCAGCTGGATGCCGCCCTTGCGCAGCAGCTCGTCCAGCTCTTC
>DATDRQ010000047.1:0-4344 GCA_035291645.1 Anaerolineales bacterium | reverse complement strand
GACCAGTTTGCCCAGTCCATGCGCACCCTGGTAAACGAAGTGGAAGCCGACCTGGCCGCGCTGTACGTGGCTGCCAGCCGGGCCTACGGCACGGCGGGAACAACGCCATTCGACAGCACCAATAAGGTGTCCTTTATGGCGCAGCTGCACAAGATCCTGGCCGATAACGGCGCTCCCCTGGGAGATTTGCAGATCGTGCTCAATACAACCGCCGGGGTAGCCCTGCGCTCGCTGGTCGAACTATGGCAGGCCAATACCTCGGGCGGCGATGAGCTCCTGCGGCGGGGCGTGCTCCTGGACCTGATGGATTTTGCGGTGCGCGAAAGCGCCCAGGTCAAGACCCACACCATCGGCACCGGCACCGGCTACCTGGTGGACCTGACTGCCGGGTACGCCATCGGCTCGACCACGGTCCACATCGACACGGGCACGGGAACGATGGTGGCTGGAGACATCCTGACCAACACCAAGACCGGCCGTGACACCAATAAATACGTGATCAAGACCGGCCAGACCGGCGGCGGCGACCAGGATATCGTACTGGCAAATCCCGGTATCCGCGTGGCCTGGGTCAACAACGATCCGGTGGCAGTTGGCGCTGCTTACGCGGCCAACCTGGCCTTCAGCCGTTCGGCGATCGCGCTGATGACCAGGGTTCCGGCCATGCCGGAAGGCGGCGACGCGGCGGATGATGTGACCGTGATCACCGATCCGCAGAGCGGGCTCTCGTTCCAGGTGGCGCTCTATCGCCAGTACCGCCAGGTAGCGTACGAGGTGGGCCTGGCCTGGGGCGTCAAGGCGGTCAAGCCGGAAGCTATCGCCATCCTGCTCGGCTAAGCGCAAGCTAAGGAGGGTAATATGCCTTCCAAGGCTTACTGCACCGTATCCGATGTGGCGGACTTCCTGGGCGTCAGCCTCACCAGCGCCCAGGAAGTCCAGGCTGCCAGGCTTATAGAGAGCGTGACAGTGCTCATCGACGAGGAGCTCTTGCGCGGTTTCCTGGTCGGTGTGCA
This sequence comes from Anaerolineales bacterium, assembly GCA_035291645.1. Lineage (GTDB taxonomy): Bacteria > Chloroflexota > Anaerolineae > Anaerolineales > UBA4823 > DATDRQ01. The sequence continues at coordinate 3,331 of DATDRQ010000047.1, read as the reverse complement.
GACGGGTGAAGAGCATTATCAGAGCGAGTATGCATCAGGCATGCTCTACCTGATCTATGCGCCAGTGACGAGCATCTCCCAGATCCGCGGCCGGGCGGCTCTCGGTTCAGACGATACCGTCCTGGTCGAAGATACCGATTACGAGATTATCTCGCTCGTTTCGGGCTCGATCCGCCTGGTCAACCCCGGCGCCTATGACCGGGTGAGTGTGGATTACACGCCGGTAAACACGGTGCCTACGCCCATCCGAGATGCCACGGTTGAATGGACGGCTTCCCGTCTCATGCCAACCCTGAGGATGGATAGCTATGGACTGGAGAGCTACAGCCTGCCGGACATCTCGGTCAAATTCAGCCGGTCTATCATGGGAGATGGTATGCCGCCCAATGTCAAAAAAACCTTGGACCACTACCGCAATTGGGCGCGCTCATGATCGGACTCATTGACATGGCTATCGTCTACACTCCTGACCCGACCACAGGTGCGTACACGGTCGTCGATAAGGCCTCCCTGCCCTGCCGCCTGGCTGTGGTCGCCGTCGCCGGGGTGGATCCGGGACCTGGGCGGGTGGAGCTGGTCGATGAGCGACGCCTGCTGTGGGGTCCGGATTATGCCATGCCCATAACGGCTCAAGTGGAGATAGAGGGGGCTCGCTGGAACGTGGAAGCGGGCTCGCTGGCAGCCGTGCGCGGCCCGGATGGCTCTATCGCCTATCGGCGGGCGAAGGTCATAAAGGCGGTCTGATGCCTCTGCATATGACTCTCAAAGGCATGGATGATGCCGAGAAGCAAATGGCGCGCATTGAGCGGGCCACCCGCTCGATGGGGCAGTATAGAGGTTACATCGGCTCCCGCCTGCCCTACGCCTGGGGTCAGGAATTCGGGCGCCATCGAGTCTCTGGCAGGCTGGCCAGGCGTTCCGGAGGAGCCCAATATCTGACCGGCGCGATCAACATAGTCCTGGGAGACGCCGATCGGGACCTAGCCGAAGGCCTGAATAAAGTCACCGCTCCTGGCAGATGGGTCATAAAGCGACTGGCTCTCTGGGCTCGCAGGGTGGCGCGCCTGAACGTGCCCAGGAAAACCGGAAAGCTCCGCAGGAGCATCCGGGTGGACGTGAGGAAGGGCTGAAATGTCTTTTGATTCGATAGGTGGAGCCAACGCCATCAAGGACATCCTGGCCGGGCTTTCCGGGATCGGCGGGGCGCAGATCGGCGTGCCCGAATCCATCGGGCCGCGTGTCTGGGGCTATGTGACCGTGGGCAGCATGATAATGCTGCCTGGGACGCCTGGCTCGACCGACCGGGACACGCATTACATGGCTACCCTGGCTTACCGGCTGGATGACAATGAAGCAACGGCGGAGACGACCTTGATGGGCCTGGTCGACGAATTCCTGGACAAGCTGAAGATCGGCTTTATGCTCACGACCGTGGGGCGGATCATGGACGTCTCAACCGCCCTGGCCGATAGCCCGGAATACATCGCCCGCGCCGCCAAAGAGTACCGTGAATATCCGGTGGTGATCACGCTCAGGCAGCGCCACCAATACACGACATAAGCGGCAGTAATCTGCCGCGGCAGTAATCTGCCGAGGAGATTTATGATGGAACACAAAAGAAAAAATGAATTATCCGTAGCCGCCGGGCTGGTGGCGAACATGGGCGTGCGAGCAGGCATGCGACGCGCCGTCCATTATGTCGTCGAGGCCGTGCGGGACGGCAAGGTGCTCTGGGTCGATGAATTCGACAACCTGGTCGTCAACGTGGGCTTGGACGACAACCTGGATAAGCACTTCAAGGGTTCGGGCTACACCGCGGCCTGGTACGTTGGGCTGACGGACGGCACGCCGACCTTCGCGGCTGGCGACATCATGTCCTCGCACGCCGGATGGGTCGAGGTGACGGATTACAGCGAGGCCACCCGAGAGGTGCTCACCCTGGGCGCTGTCTCCGGGCAGTCGGTGAACAACTCTGCATCGAAGGCCAGCTTCACGATCAACGCCACTGTCACGGTCGGTGGGGCGTTCATCACCACGGTCTCGACCAAGGGTGGCACGACAGGTATTTTGTACGGCGGTGGAGCGTTCTCACAGGATCGAAACCTGATCCTCAACGACATTTTGAACGTGACTGTGACTCTGACCGCAGCCGCAAGCTAAGCTAACGGGAGGTCGCCGTGGCGACTAAAATTTATCTCCCCTCGACCGGCGCGCCGGCGGTCACGCCGTCGAGCTGGATATTCCCTGAGCAGATCAACCCGCTGGAGTTTGCGGGCGTTGTTGCGCGCATCAGCTCTGCACTCACAACCAAGACCGAGCCAACCGGGACGACCAGCCCGATCCAGCGCGGGATGCTGCGGTACGTGGTCGGCCCGCTGGCCGCTCAGAGCATCTCCGGCACGGTGCGGATGGTGATGCGCTGCCGCGAGGCCAACGGCGGGGCAAACGCCACACTGGCGATGGCGGTCAAGATCATCCAACCGAGCGGGGCAGACAGAGCGACGCTGCTGGCAGTGACATCATCCGACAGCGCCACGTCGCCGTATGAGTTCACGACTACGTTGGACAGCCGCCGGTGCTGGAAAGCTGACGATACCGAACCGCCAGCCCTGACGACCCAGAGCGCCACTGAGGGCGACTACCTGGTGATCGAGATCGGGTTTCGTTCGGCGACGAGCGTCAGCCGCAACATCGACCTGCACTACGGCGATGCCTCCGCCAGCGACCTTACCTACGGCGATGCAGAGACGAACGACTTCAACCCGTGGGTGGAGTTCTCGGCAAACATCGCCTGGAGCTCGCAGACGGTCGAGGAGAGCATCTCGGCGGCCCGGTCACAGGGAATCGCCGCTGCGAGCCAGGGCGAGCTGGAGAGTGCAGCATCGTTAGGCAGGCAGGCCGGGATCACACCCGGAGAAAACATAGAGATCGACCACGGGGCGACCCTGGCCGCCACGCGCGGCGCGGCAGTCGACCAGCACATCGTGGTCGAAGAAACATTGTATGACATCGCTTAGCGGCAGACTGCCGAAGGAATACGCTGATGGCGCGCTTAGCATACCTGGGCGCTGAACTCAATGATCCAGGGCCGGGCGTTGAGTGGACGGCGCGCAGCACCACCTGGCCGACGATCTCCAGTTCCATCAAACGGAGCGGCGGATACAGCGTGCAGGTTACCTCGCTGGTCTCCGCCACGCCCAAGTGGCTGGCCTATCAATATGTGGCGGGAGGCGGCACCGGGCCTTTTTACTATCGGGTGTATCTCCGCCCGGAGACACTTCCATCCGCTGAGAACACGATCATCGTCCTGAATGACGCGCCGAGTGTGGCT
>DATDRQ010000046.1:0-6159 GCA_035291645.1 Anaerolineales bacterium | reverse complement strand
CGATGCCCCCGATCGGCTCCCCATCCCGGAGTAGCGGGGTTGCCAGCACCGTGCGGTACCCCCACCGGCGCTGAAGGAGAGTGCTGACCGGATACTCGCTCGCATCCAGCTCCACAGCCGCATCGCGCATATGGATGATCTACCGATCCACGATCGCCCGGCCAATCACCGAACTGCGGTTGAGCGGCAGCGACTCGCCGGCTTCCAGTCCTGGAATTGGCCCGCGGTGAGTCCACTCTTTAAGCGCCTCACCCTCGATGCGATAGATGTGGGCATCATCTGCGCCGCACACTTTGGCAGCGTTGACCGCGATAATCTCCAACAGCGACCTGAGGTCCGGTTGGAAGCTGCTCAAGACGCGCAGCACCTCGCTCGTGGCGGTCTGTTGTTCGAGTGCTTCACTAATCTCCTGGTTACGTTTTTGTACCTCGGCAAAGAGACGGGCGTTTTCGAGGGCGACTCCTAAACTGCCGGCTAATGTTTGCAGAAGCCGCACCTCTGAATCGGCATAGGCATGCTCGCGTTCCCAATTCTGAAGGCTGAATCCACCGATGACTTCATCGTGGATTATGATCGGGACGCCGAGCCAGGACTTTGGATCTGGTTCTCCGCTTACATCAATCACGCCAAGTTCGCCGGCGCGTTGGTCGAAATCCGTGTTGATCACCAGCGGTTGACGGGTCTTTAACATGTGTGAAACCAGTCCTCTTTCGCCAAGAGGAAATTCGAAGTTCTCGATCCTCCTTCCATTCTCAATTAGATACGGAACTTTAAAGATATTGGTGGCTTTATCCAGGAAACCGATGCCAACGTTTTCCTCCGAAAAAATTTCAGCGAGTTTATTCCCGACAGAATCGATGATGCCTTGAAAGTCCAATTTAACGGCCAGCGCAGTCTGAACACTGTTGATGATGGCCAGTTCGGCGGCGCGCTGCTCGGTCTCTGCAAGCAGGCGTTGGGTTTCCTGGATCGAACGGGCGCGCTCAAGGGCGGTGGCGATGTGTTGGGCAACGAACTCGAGCAGGCGCACATCCTTTTCCGTGTAGACTCCGCCCGGCTCGTACTGCTGCACGGCGATCACACCAATCGTTTTTCCGCCGGTCTGCAAGGGGACGCTCACCCAATCTTCCGCGCTTGGACCAATGCTTTCGATCTCTCCTCTTGCCACCATCTCGTCAACCTGTGAACGGGAAACGTGCAGCGTTTGATTGGATTGCAGGCTGTACATGGCCAGCCCTTTGCGGATTTTGGCGATGGGGACAGGGGGTAAAGGTTTCAATTCCCCGGATGTATCCACCACGTAGGGGTAACTGACTCTTTGTTTGGCGTCATCGTACAGCTGGATGATGAAGTTTTCCGCGCTCATCATTTCCCGCACGATGTCGTGGATGCGCCGGTAGAAGGCAGCCATATCTTCGGCCGCGGTTGCGGTTTCCGCGATCTGATATAGGGCGGCCTGAACTTTGTTACTCTCGCTGAGTTCAGCTGCCCTCTGCTGGGTCTCCTCGAACAGCCGGGCGTTGTCAAGGGCAATGCTCATGCTGTTAGCCAGGGTCTCCAGGAGGCGAACAGTTGATTCAGGGAATGCGTTTTCGCGCTCCATATTCTGAAGCGAAACAATTCCAAGAACCTGATCGCCGGCAATAAGCGGAATGAAAGCGATCGACCTGGGGCTCTCCCCTGCAATGGTTGGATTCTCAAATTTCTTCCCGGCTTCTTCCAAATCTTCATTAATAATCAACGATTGGCGATTCTCAATCACGTATTTACGGAATCCCCACGGCTCCCGTGAGTCGTGCTGATGGCGTTCGCCTCTCTCGACGCAATAAGGGATGGATATCCTATTTTCTGCCCGGTTATACAGATTGATCTGGACGACATCGGCCTCGAATATCTTCCCGATTTGTTCCCCAACCAGATCAATGATTGCTTCGTAGTCCAGCTTGGACGCCAATCCCTCCTGTACACTGTTAATGATGGCGAGTTCGGCATTGCGTTGTTGCGTGTCCTTAAGGAGACGCTGGGTTTCCTCGAAGAGACGCACATTCTCGATCGCGATCACAGCCTGGTCGGCGAAGGTCCTGACCAGCCCGATCTGCCTCTCGGTCAACAGCTTGGGCTCGACGTGCCGGATCGTGATGGCCCCGATGGCGGCGCCATGGCGGAGGAGTGGCGCCGCAAAGGTCATCTGGTACCCGAACCGGTTTGCGGTGGCATCGCCGGCTGGGTACTCGGAATCCGCGAGGCCCGGCTCATGGATTGTTTGCAGCGCCCGGCGCTCCAGAACCGCGCGCCCAACCACCGTCTCACGATCCAGCGGTAAGCATTCCCCCACCTCCAGGATGGGGATGGACCCGTAATGAGACATGAGTCTGAGGAACTCGCCCTCGACATAAGTGATGATCGCGTCATCCGAGCCCGACAGGCGGGCGGCATTTTCGGCGATCGCATCCAGCACCGGTTGGATCTCCGTCCGCGAGCTGGCAATGACTCCCAGGATTTGCCCGGTGGCCCGCTCACGCTCCAAGGCTTCCCCGATCTCCCGGTTGCGGGTCTGGATCGCTTCGAAGAGACGGGCGTTCTCGAGGGCGACTCCGATACTGCCGGCGAGTGTTTGCAGGAGACGCACATCCGCATCGGAATAGGCATTCTCGCGTTCCCAATTCTGAAGGGTGAACGCGCCGATGACTTCGTCGTTGATCATGATTGGCACACCGAGCCAGGACTTTGGATCTGGTTCTCCGCTGATATCGATTGCGCCAAGTTCTTCGGCGCGTTGGTCATAATTCTTGTTGATCACCAACGGCTGACGGATCCTGAATATATGTGATACCAATCCTCTATCGCCGAGGGGAAACTCAAAGTATTCAATCCTCTTTCCGTTTTCAAATGCATATGGGACTTTGTACAGGTTGCTGGGTTTGTCCAGGAAACCGATCCCGGCGTTTTCCTCCGAAAAAATTTCGGTGAGTTTGCTCCCCACGGTATCGACGATGCCTTGAAAGTCCAGTTTAACGGCCAGCGCAGTTTGAATGCTGTTGATGATCGCCAGCTCGGCGGCGCGCTGCTCGGTCTCTTTTAACAGGCGCTGGGTTTCTTCGAACAGGCGGGCGTTTTCTAACGCGATGCTCAGGCTGTTGGCAATCGTAGTCAGCAGGTGCAGATCGGATTCGGTGAAGGCGTTTTTATGGTCGACATTTTGAATCGAGATCACCCCTTGGGCAGTGTTGCTAACGATCAAAGGGACAAAGATCGCCGACTTGGGCATTTCGCCGCCCCCAACGGTTGAAGAGCCAAACTCAAGCGAGCGGGCTTCCATCTCATCGTTTATTAATAGCGGCTGACCAGTCCGCATGACGTAAGGCCCGAATCCCTTGTGATCGATAACCGGAAGTGGTTCTTGTTGGAGCCGTTTGCCGCGTTCGATGAGATACGGGAAATAGTTAAATTGGTCATCCCTCCTCAAGATCAGGACGGTCTGTGCATCGAAAACATCCCGGATTTTGTCCCCGACCAGATCGTAGATGGCTTGCATGTCCATCTGCGCAACCAGGCCGGCCTGTACGCTGTTGATGATCGCCAGCTCGGCGTTGCGTTGGCGGGTTTCCTCGATGGCGCGGGCGCGGGTCAACGCGGCGGCGATATGCCGGGCGACGAATTCAAGGACTTTGACATCCTCAAGTTGATAGCCAATCCCCTGGATGTAACTCTGGACGAGAATCACACCGTGAGTCTTGTCCTCGACTCGCAGAGGTACCGCAATCCCTTCCGATTCAGAGCCGACCAGCTGCGCCTCGCCACGCAATTTTGCGGCCGCCCAACTGCCATCGGCATCGGCGATCGTCTTGCCGTGACGGAGAACCCAGCCTGTCGCGCCGCGATGATCTTTGCGCCGTGTTGGCGCAGGAGGCACAACATCCACTGTATCCACGTAATAGGGCCAGGTGATCAAATCACTTTGTTCATCATACAAGGCAATAATGAAATTCTCCGCGTACATCAACTCGCCGACAATGCGATGCACCGCCGAGTAAAACTCTTGCATGTCGGTCGCGGCGCTGGCGGCCTCGGCGATGCGATACAGGGCTGACTGCACTTTCTGCGCCCGTTCGAAGCTCGCCTGCTGTGCCTGCAGCTCAACGTTGCAATGGTGCAATTGCTCTCTGAGCTGAGCCAGTTCTAGCCCCTCATCCTTCTTTAACTTCGCCATCTTCCGCCTCTCCTCAACAAGCGATCATCCATCCGAACATGAAGCAGAAACTTATCCATTAACCGATCGAATCCCCCGCACGTACCCCACTACCTGCCCCTGATCTTAAGCTGGCCTTTAGTTTGTGAGTTAATCGGTAGAAATTGGAGGAATTATACATTTTTTTATCCGGAATTACTTGAAAGTTTCTCCTGATTCGTACTGGAACGTCAGCGGTGGTCTTGTTGTGAAATCTGCTCACGGATTTTTTAACGGAGCGCCAATCTAAATCTTATCCAAATCACTTCTAAACAATTTCTGAACAAGCCGTTGGTATCCTTTGAGTGGATCCAACACATCCGACCGAAGGTCTTGGATTAACGGAAACATTAACCAACAAGATAAGGAGTAAATGAATGAAAAAACGAACCAAATGGATCATCCTTCTCGTAGCCAGCATCGCCGTGCTGACCACCGCCATCGGCGTGATGGCGCTCAGCACCAATGCCAGGGCGCACGAAAACGCGTTCCTGGGCGAATCGCCGGAGATTTTCCAACACCTGGGAGGCCCTGGCTTTCCTGGAGGAGAACCAGGCGGAGACCAGTACCTGGCGGATGCCCTCGGCGTCAGCGTAGAGGAACTCCAGACCGCCGAGCAAGAGGCGGGTGACGCCGCCGTACAACAGGCCGTCGAGCAGGGTTTAATCACCCAGGAGCAGGCGGATGCCATGATCCTGCGCGGTTTCCCCTTCGGAGGCCGGTTTGGGTTCCATGGTGGCTTTGGCCTGGATGGCGGCATCGACTATGATGCCCTGCTGGCGGATGCCCTGGGCATCGATGTGGAAGAGCTCCAGTCTGCACGGGAGGAAGCCCAATCTGCCAGGCTGGCTGAAGCCGTCGCGGACGGCACGCTCACCCAGGAACAGGCCGACTTGATCCAGGCGCGGGAGGCTCTCAAGAGCTATCTCGACCCGCAGGCTCTGTTTGCCGAGGCCCTGGGGATCAGCGTAGAGCAGTTGCAGGCTTACCGCGATGAGGACCTATCCCTGAGCGAGATCCTGGCTGAGGTTGGCATGACAGCCGCCGAAGTGCGCGAGGCGCAGCAAGCCGCCACCCAGGCCGCGCTCGAGCAGGCCGTCGCGGATGGCGTGATCACCCAGGAGCAGGCCGACCAGCTCCAGGCAGGTGGTTTCAGAGGCTTTGGTCGGTTCGGGCGCGGCCCGGCTCATGAGGGTGGTCGGGGAGGCTTTGGCGACTTCGGCGGCTGGAATCCGGCCCCGGACGCTCCTGCCCCCACCGACACGGGCAACGGGTAGCCGTCGCAGACCAGAAGGAGACACCTTTATCAACCTGAACTCAGGGAGCGCAGTGAACAGCTGCGCTCCCGCATGCCTTTTGATAGGTTGATCGAGGCAAATCCTGCAAGAAGGGGCACGGCAAGAAAATTCTTCCTCGATAGGTATTCTTCCTTTTGCCATGCCCCTCCGGAATCGCCAATACCCGCGTTGGTGAAGGGATTCGTATGATATATTCCGATACAGTGCCTGCTGAAGAGGCTGCTGCCACTTAAACAAGGAGGTGCCATGGCGAAGAAGATCCTCGTCGTGGACGACAAGAAAGAACTGCGCACGCTCTTAAAGGAATACCTGACTCAGGAGGGATTTGAGATCGTCACTGCGGGCAACGGTCAGGAGGCCCTGTTCGTCGCCCGCCAGGCAAAGCCCGATCTGATCATCCTCGACCTGATGATGCCGGAGATGGGCGGCTACGATTTCTTACGCGTGTATGGTCGTGAAGCCAACACCCCGATCATCATCTTGACCGCCAAGCTGGAAGAGAACGAGAAGGTGCTGGGATTGGAGTTGGGGGCGGATGACTTCGTCACCAAGCCGTTCAGCATGCGCGAGCTGACCGCCCGCGTGCGGGCGGTGCTGCGCCGGATGGAAAAACTTACCGCCGAGCAGGATATC
>DATDRQ010000045.1:0-3215 GCA_035291645.1 Anaerolineales bacterium | reverse complement strand
TGCATGTCGGCGTCCTTGAGGGCATTGCGCACCGGGGTGAGGGTGCGCTCGACCAGGTCACCGGTGAGCTGCTCGAGCCTGGCGCGGGTCAGGTTCATCACCAGGTGCTTCGGCCCGGAAGCATCTGCGGTGATGTAGGGCAGGTTGACCTCGGTCTGCAGGAGGGAGGAGAGCTCGATCTTGGCTTTCTCGGAGGCCTCTTTCAAGCGCTGTAAGGCCTGGCGGTCGTTGCGCAGATCGATGCCGTTCTCTTTACGGAACTCGTCGGCGATGAAATCGATCAGGCGCAGGTCGAAATCGTCGCCGCCCAGGAATGTGTCGCCGCTGGTGGAACGCACCTGGAAGACGCCCTCGCCGACGTCCAGGATGGAGATGTCGAAGGTGCCGCCGCCCAGGTCGTAGACGGCGATGACCTCGTCGGCTTTCTTGTCCAGCCCGTAAGCCAGCGAAGAGGCGGTCGGCTCGTTAATGATGCGCAGCACCTCCAGCCCGGCGATCTTGCCGGCGTCTTTGGTGGCGTTGCGCTGGGCGTCGTTGAAGTAAGCCGGCACGGTGATGACCGCCTGGGTGACCGTTTCGCCCAGGTAGGCCTCGGCGTCGGTCTTGAGCTTGCTCAGGATCATGGCGGAGATCTCCGGGGGCGAGTACTCCTTGCCGTCCAGGATGACGCGCACGTCGCCGTTGGGCGCTTCGGCGACCTTGTAGGGGGCGCGCGAGATGGCTTTCTTCACCTCCGCGTCGTTGAACTTGCGGCCCATAAAGCGTTTAATTGAAAATACGGTGTTTTCGGGATTGACGACCGCCTGGTTACGGGCGACGCGGCCGGTCAGGCGCTCGTGGTTCTTGTTGACCGCCACGACGGACGGTACCAGCCGCTCGCCCTCTGCCGAGGGGATGACGACCGGTTCGCCGCCTTCCATGACTGCCACCACCGAGTTAGTCGTTCCCAGATCGATGCCGATAATTCTTGCCATGATGATTCCTCCGATTATTTTATTATGATGAGCTGTGCGTATGCAGCATTTTTTATATTAACGGGCCACGCGCACCAGCGCCGGGCGCAACACCCGGTCGCCGAGAGTGTAACCCGACTTGATCACTTCGATCACCTGGCCGCTGTCGTGATCCGGGCTGTCCTCGTGGGAGATGGCTTCGTGCAGATTGGGGTCGAAGGGCTGGCCTGCGGCGTCCAACGGCTGCACGCCCTCGGCTTCGAGCAGGCTGAGCAGCTTGCGGTAGATCAGCTCGATGCCCTCCGCCCAGGCGGCGCCCTCGCCCTGTGCCGGGTGGTTCTTCAAGGCGCGCTCCAAATCGTCGACTACTTCAAGATAGCGCCGGGCGATGTTGCCGGTGATGTTTTGCTGGGAGGTCTCGCGCTCGCGCTCGATGCGACGCTTGAAATTGGCAAATTCGGCGCGCTCGCGCTGCCAGCCTTGCAGGTACTCCTCAGATTTCTCGCGCAGCTGCTCGATTTCGGCCTGCAGCTCGGCGACTTTTTCTGCCAAGCTTTCCGTTTCGACTTCTATTTCCAGATCCTGCTCGGGTATACCCGAAACCCGGTCATCATTCGGTTCTATCATCGCGATTACCCTCTCATTTATGTTGTGCGAACAATCTTTGATTTCATTATTAGATTGGATACTGTCATGCTGAGCGCCCGAACGGCAAACTCCTTGATGATATTTCCTGATCCACTCTGCCGTTCGGGCAAGCGAAGCATCTGTTTGCTTTAATAAAGACCCTGCGCGGCTCCTTCACTTCGTTCAGGACAAAGGCTCAGGGTGACAATTTGACTATTCACTCTATTCCAAATTCATCTCGACCACCAGGTCGCTGAGCAGGCCGGCGACGAACCGCACGGTTGAGATGGTGCGCCCGTAGGACATGCGGATGGGGCCGATCACGCCGATCGTGCCGGTCGCCAGGCCGGGGACGCCGTAGCGCCCCAGCACGACCGAGCACTCGCGCAGCTCTTCCCAGGTGCCCTCCCCGCCGATCAGCACCTGCACGCCGCCAACATGGGTGGTCAGCACAGTGCGGGAAAGCAGGTCTTCGAGGATGGAGCGTTCTTCCAGGACGCGCAGCGCCCGGCGGGCGGCGCCCGCTTCGGCAAACTCCGGCTCTGCCAGCACGTTGGTCAGCCCGTCCCGGTAGACCTCCCCACTGAGCACCGCCCGCGAGCGGTCCATCTCGTCGGCGATCAGGCGGATTACGTCCTGATCGAGGCCGTCGAGCTGAGGGGACAGGCCCAGGATGGCCCGTGCGCCCAGCCCCTGGCATAAGCGGGTGATCGTTTCGGCTGCGCCGCTCAGGCGCTCCTGCGTCACCGGCTCCGCCAGGACCAGCATTTGCTGGCGGACATCGCCGCCGGTCATCACCATCACCATCAGGACCTGCCGGCCCAGGGTGGCGATCAGCTCCAGGTGCTTGAGGCGGGCTTCCTCGGGGTGCGGGGCGGTGACCAGGGAGGCGGCCTGCGATTGGTGCGCCAGGACGGAAGCCGCCAGGCGCATCCACTGGTCCAGGTCATGCCCGGCCTGGTAGAACTGGTGGGAAATGGTGCGTTTGGTGTGCTGGGGGAGATCGGTATGGCCCATCAGCTGGCGCACGAAGTAGCGGTAGCCTTCTTCGGTGGGGACGCGCCCGGCGGAGGTGTGCGGCTGGCGCAGGTAGCCGGCCTCGGTCAGGGCGGACATCTCGTTGCGCACGGTGGCGGAGCTGATGTCCAGGTCGTAGGCTTCCACCAGGCGCTTCGAACCGACCGGCTGGGCGGTCTCGATGTAGTCGCGGATGACGAGTGCCAGGATGAGTTTCTGTCGATCGTCGAGTTCCATGTGCTGGACCTTTTTATAGATTAGCACTCTCAAGGCGAGAGTGCTAAAACCAACCCAACTATGATATCACGCGGGCGGGAGGACGTCAAGCGCATGGAGAGGGGGCCTTGCAGATTTAATAAAACGTTGACAAACAGAGGGCTGAGGCAAGCAAGAAACCGGCTAAAGCCTCGACTCCGTACTCTTCCCGGAGTCAAGGCTTTAGCCGGGTGGCCTGTCCTGGTAGTCGCCCTCTTGAGTGTTGTTAGAGCCTCACATCTGGTTGTCATTCCGAGGAGCGTTCTTTGCGACGAGGAATCCCTGTTAAGAGACTTATCATGAGCCAGCATGCTGGGTGTAAATGACGCGCACCAGGGATTCCTCACTCCGTTCGGAATGACA
>DATDRQ010000044.1:0-4415 GCA_035291645.1 Anaerolineales bacterium | reverse complement strand
GGTGGAAAAGATTCAGACTGAGCCGGAACATAATGCTTCCGGCTCAGTCTGTATTAATCACTTAGCTCATGTCCAATTGTGGCTGTCGTCCTTATTGGCCAGGCCGCCAGTACACGGCGGGCGGCCAATTCCCACCTACTTCTGCCTCGGAGAGGATGAAGATTGCCAGGGCTTCGCCGGTGGCGCAGTCACCGTTCTCGTCGCAGGTCAGGTTGCCGGTCAGGCCGTCAAAGTTGGCGGTTGCGTACATGGCATCCCGCAGAGCCTGGCGCCCGATGTGCACCGTGCCGTCGGCATCAACCACCGCTACTGCCTCGATGGCGTCCATGAGCATGTTGGTGGCGTCGTAGGCATGGCTATGGAAGCCGCTGGGGGGTACGCCGCCGAACTTGGCTTCCCACTTGCCCAGGAATTCAGCATAAGCCGGGTTGGTAGGGTCGACATATGGTCCGGAGAGGTACATGCCTGCGGCTGCATCGCCGGTGGCCTCTGGGAAGGTATCGGCGAAGAGACCATCCGCCCCCATCAAGATGGTGGTCTCCAGTCCAGAAACCTCTTTTGCCTGGGCGGCGATCAGGTCGCCTTCGGGCTCGAAGATCGGGAAGTAGATGATCTCCGGCCCGCCGTTGGCGATGGTGGTGAGCACCGGTTTCATGTCCGTATCGCCCACGTTCACGGCTTCCTGCGCGGTGATCTCTCCACCCAGCTCGACGAAGACCTCGGCGAAGACGCGCTGCAGGGACTCGGCGTAGGGGCTGCCGTCATGGATGGTAGCCGCTTTCGTCATGCCGAGCTCGTTGAAAGCGAACTCAGCGGCCACGCGGCCCTGGAAGAGGTCGTTGTGGGCAGTGCGGAAGTAGCCAGGGTAGTGATCCGGGTGGGTCGGGTCAGTCAGGTCGGGGTTGGTGTTGGAAGGCGAGATCATGACCATGCCTGCGTTGGCGATGAGCGGCATGGCAGCGCGCGCCTCGCTGGAGCAGTTGGTGCCGACGACGCCGATTACGGTTGAGTCTGCGGAGATCTTGGTCCCCGCCGCCTGCCCGCCTTCGGCATTGCACAGGGTGTCCTCACCGGTCAGCTGGATGGGGTGGTCGAGCAGCGTGCCGCCACGATCGTCGATGGCGATTTCGATCGCGCCCTTGCTATCCTCACCCAGTGGGGCGGTGGCGCCAGAGACGGTAAGCGCCCACGCCAGATGGATGGGGTCGCCGGGGGCAATATCCACGCAGCCGATGGCATCGGTGCATTCGAAGGCGGCGACTGGCGGTTCGGTCACCTCGGGTGCCTCGGTCGGCGCTTCGGTCACCTCTGGCGCTTCGGTCATGACCTCGGTCGCTACCGGCGCTTCGGTCACTTCCGGCGGCGCTTCGGTCGCTGCTGGTGCACAGGCAGCCAGGATCATGGCAGCCAGCACCAGGATCGACACAATTGTGAAGATTTTCTTACTCATTCTCTTTTCCTCCTCCAAGAGGGTTAGAAATGGGTCCCGCGCGAGCGGGTTGAATGGTATATTGGTTTGCTTATACGATGGGGTATAACTGGGTTCGGCAATCTGTCAGGCATCACCTCCTTACGCATGCTGTAGACTCGATCGACTTAAACACCAGAAAGGGGGAAATCGTTGCGCTGGTCCGAATCTGTATACAGCGCTTAAGTATGATATTGTACCGATAGGGCATGGGATGGTCAAGAGGGAATTATTAATAGCTCCTCTAGGCAGGAGCGTGCCAAGAAAAGGCTGAGTGGGCAGAATCAGGCTGGTTGAGCCGGTATGGTAAAATGGGACAGGTTTATGAGAGGCACTCCCCTGAAAAGCAGCACCACACTAATCTTGCCACCTGCACCCAACTTGCTCACCGCGATGCGGGTGGGTTTTGATGCAATTACCAACCATGTCGTATTGATCCTCTTCCCGGTAGCCCTGGACCTGCTGCTCTGGATGGGTCCACGCCTGCGTTTAACCCAGCTGATCCGAACTTCCTTCGACCAGATGGTGGCGGTTTACAACGTGCAGGACGAACAGATGGCGGAACTGGCGCGCTCGCTCCGGGAGATGTGGGTGGTGATCGCCGAACAATTAAACCTGCTGGGTACGCTGCGCACGTACCCGGTCGGCGTCTCGAGCCTGTTCGTCTCCCGCCTCCCGGTGAGCACTCCAATCGGCACACCCGTCTCATTCGAAATCGTGAGCCTGAGCGGGGTTGCTTTGGCCTGGGTGCTGCTCACGCTGGTCGGGCTGGCTCTCGGAAGCCTTTACTTCGGGGCGGTTGCACAGGTCGCTCTCCACGGTCAAGTCAGCTGGCGGGAGACAACCCGTGATTGGTTTCGCTCGACCATCCAGGTGTTTTACCTGGCCATTTTTTGGGCTGTGCTGGGGTTTATCATCGCCATCCCGGGCAGCATTTTTCTCTCGCTGGCTATGGTCGGCGGGCTTTCACTGGCCCAGTGCGTGATCCTGATTTACGCTGGGCTGGTCGCCTGGCTGATTATTCCGCTGCTCTTTTCCCCGCACGGGATTTTCGTGCTGCACCAGAACATGCGGACCTCGGTGCGGACGAGCGTGAAAATGACCCGTCTGACGATGCCGATGACTCTGCCCTTTATCCTGGTTATCCTGGTGATCAGCACAGGGATGAACCTGCTCTGGCTCACGCCGGCGGAAACCTCGTGGTGGATGGTAGTGGGAGTGTTCGGACACGCTTTCGTAACCACCGCGCTGTTAGCGGCCAGCTTCGTCTACTACCGGGATGCCGAACGTTGGACCAGCCGGGTCTATCCCTTGGGAGGAATGAGTGGTAAAAGTTAATGAGGGGCTGAGCTCCTATCAAGCGAAAGATATCCAGGTGCTGGAAGGCCTGGAAGCCGTCCGCCGGCGACCGGGCATGTACGTCGGCGGCACCGATATCCGGGCCTTACATCACCTGATTTATGAAGTGGTGGATAACTCGATCGATGAAGCCCTGGCAGGCGCCTCGGACCGCATCGAGGTGATCATCCACCCGAATAGCAGCGTGACCGTTACAGATAATGGCCGGGGAATCCCGGTGGATATTCATCCCCAGACGAAGAAGCCAGCCCTGGAAGTGGTCATGACCATCCTGCATGCCGGTGGTAAATTCGGCGGCGGGAGCTATAAGGTTTCGGGCGGATTGCACGGCGTGGGCGTCTCGGCGGTCAATGCCCTCTCCGAATGGTGTGAGGTCAAGGTCAAGCGGGACGGTAAGGTTCACCGCCAGCGCTACGAACGTGGTTACCCGACCGGCCCGGTGGAGGTAGTCGGTAAGACGGCGCCCGGCGATACCGGCACCAGCACGACTTTCAAATACGACACAGAAATCTTCAAAGGTGAGCTGGATTTTCGGTTTGATACGCTGGTGCAGCGTTTCCGCGAGATGGCCTTCGTAACGCGCGGGGTGACGATTTACTTCCTGGACGAGCGCTCCGAGCGCGAGATGACCTTTTACTTCGAGGGCGGGATCACTTCTTTCGTCAGGTACCTGAATCGCAACCGGGAGGTGCTGCATCGCGTGGTTCATATCGAGAAGGAAATCGAAGCGATCACCGTCGACGCAGCTATCCAGTTCACGGATGCCTACGCCGAATCGGTCTACTCATTCGCCAACACGATCAACACCATCGACGGGGGCACGCACCTGACCGGCCTGCGGACCGCCATCACCCGCACGATCAACGATCATGCCCGGCGGGCCGGGTTGCTTAAAGACGCAGACCCGAACTTCACCGGAGACGATACCCGCGAAGGCCTGACGGCCATCATCAGCATCAAGCATCCCGATCCGCAGTTCGAGAGCCAGACCAAGGTCAAGTTGATGAATCCGGAGGTGCAGACCTACACCCAACAGGTGGTCAGCGAAGCCTTCAGCACTTTTTTGGAGGAGAACCCGTCCGAGGCCAGGGCGATCGTACAGAAGTGCCTGACCTCGGCCCGGGCGCGCGACGCCGCCCGCAAGGCGCGCGACCTGGTCATCCGTAAATCCGCGCTGGAAAGCCTGACCTTGCCCGGCAAGCTGGCTGACTGCTCGGAGCGAGACCCGCAAAAAACCGAACTGTACCTGGTCGAAGGAGACAGCGCCGGTGGCTCCGCCAAACAAGGTAGGGATCGCCATTTCCAGGCCATCCTGCCGCTGCGCGGCAAGATCCTTAACACCGAGCGCGCCCGCCTGGACAAGATCCTGGCTTCCAACGAGGTCAAAGCGCTGATCTCGGCTCTGGGTACCGGGATCGGAGAGAGCTTCGACCTCTCCGGGCTGCGTTACGGGCGCGTCATCATCATGACCGATGCCGACGTAGACGGCAGCCATATCCGCACCCTTTTGCTGACCTTCTTCTTCCGCTACATGTCACAGCTGATCGAGGACGGGCACCTGTACATCGCCCAACCACCCCTGTACCGC
>DATDRQ010000043.1:0-10023 GCA_035291645.1 Anaerolineales bacterium | reverse complement strand
GTAACCAGGGTCCCTACCTCTTCGTTCTCCTTTAATGGGCCGGGGAACTCTGCGCGGACGATCACACGGCCCCCTTGCCGGAGTATCTCCGTAACCGTCACAAGGTCCGTCCTGACGACACCTTCGCCTTCGAGGACCAGGATGGCAAAAGAATGCTCGTAGTCGAAATCGCGCAGGCGATCCGCAACTTCTTTCAAACTGGTGAACTCGCCCTGCTCCTCGAAGTCCTGAGACCTTGCGAAGATACGCAGATCCGGCTTCTTGAATTTTTTCCGCAATTAAACTATTATCTGTGATCATCCTCTCCAGGGACGTCCATGACAATTCCTGCGATTCTGACTCTTTACCGTGAGTGGCTGAATCGTCAGGGGACGGAACCACTTCGGTCTTGATCGGCGACTCCGGCATGACTGTCCTCTCACAGCCCGGCAGGGAAAATAAAGCCAGGGCCAGACACATTGCAACGACAATATTATTCATGAAGGAGAACTCTCAGCCTTATCGATGGGCTATCCCGGATAATTAACAACGAATCAATCTGCCGGTCATTCACCTAAGGGGAAATGACGATCTTGTCGACGTCCACGTAATAATCGCTGGACTGCGAATTCTTCATCCCGGACACCGAGACGTGGAAGGTGTGCGCGCCGGCTCCCAGGTTGCTGTAGGCGCTGCACACCTGCCACTGGATGGTCGGGGAGTAAAGGTCCAGGAAACCTTTATGGACTCCATCGATTGTGATGGCGGCTTTGCCGCGGTTGTAGGCCTTCGTGTAACAATAGTCTACCCGGCTGCCGTTGAAGGTGATCCGCACGGCGTCCTCGCTGACATTGGACCAGCTCAGCGGCCGGCGCTCCGCTTGAAGGTACCGAGTTATCCAGTGTTTCTTGCTCGATAAAGCCTTCGTCCAAGCTGATGAAGCCCACATCGTCACGATCCGCGATTTCGAGCAGGTCTTTCTTAGTCAGGGATACGTATATCGCCGGTAGACCCTCCGGGCTGGTCGATTCGTAACCGGCCGCCTCCAGAGTCTCAAGCAGCGGCTGTTTGCGCTTTTCAACGGGGGCGCGGATGAGCTGGATATACTCTTGGTGCAGTTTATCTCTCAGCTCATCATCTTCAACATCATAAGGCACGCCGCTTTTTTCCATCGCCGCCTTCGCCTCCGGGTATTTGTCGGCCAGCGCCGCGAATGCCTCGGCCTCGATCTGGTACATATCCTCACCCGATTCGGAAGTCACCCAGATGACGACCTTGACCAGGTCCTCGTCTTTCAACGTTTGCAGCTCTTCGTGCAGCGATTGATCGTACTTGCCGTACTTTATGACGCGGACTGCTCTTTCTGCCTCCAGCAACGAAACGATGTCCATGATTATTTCTCCGGTGTCAAGGTCAACCAGGAGTTTATAGCCTTCTCCTCCCGGGCGCGGGTCGAGCATAGAAACCACCTGGAATCGACGGCCCAGGTTGGGATACTCAGTTGGGTGGTCAGCATCTACGACTAGGAACTTAGGATCGATCTGCTCCTTTTCGGAGATATAGGCGACCGCCTTTTGAGCTTCCGGTGAAAGTTTCTGGTTCGGCACAGGCGTCGGGACGGGCGCAGGAGTTGAGGGCGGTGGGTAGGGTCCCACCCCATCAGGCGCTGAGCCTGAAGTTGGTGAGACCGGAGGCGGCGGGTAGGAATACGCATTTTCAATTGCGCCTCCTGCTCGCAAACCCAGGACGGAGCGTAAGCCGAGGATGGCAAGAATCAACCCGGCCAGCAGTATGATCAGTTGGAATGCTCTGCGGGTGTTCATAGGGAATTCGCTCCTTCTCCATCTTATGCGATCCCGTTAAGCTCAAGCTGAGAAAAACATTATCCCCAATGATTTCCACCCTGAAAAATGCGCCTAGCTGATAAACTTCTCGGCTTGTACAATATATCACTATTTTCGCCTGGAATTCATTAATAAAAGGGACATAAAAACCCGTTAAGAAATCATAGTACAATCTATCAGAATTCAATCATTAAGCAGCCAAGAATTTGCTTATTATCGGTAAGGTAGAAGTGGAATACGAGATCACCGAAGTCCCCATCCAGGGCATGGACTGCGCCGACTGCACCCGGCACGTCCAGCATGCCCTCGCACGGCTGCCCGGCGTGGAGTCCGTCGACGTGCTGCTCGGGGCGGAGAAGGCCATCATTCGTCATGAGACCGGGGACCTGGACCTGGCGGCTATACGCAAGGCCGTCGCCGAAGCCGGTTATGCCGTCCCCGCTGAAACCTTGCCAAAGGATTCGCCCACCCAATCGCCCGGTTTTTCGCGCCAGTTCCTGATCCTGCTCGGCCTGCTGTTCGGCGTGGTGCTGTTCGCCGCCGTGATCGGCGAAGGCCTGGGCCTGTTCGATGCGCTCACCGCGCGCCTCCCCTGGCCGGTTGGATTGGCGATCGTTCTCGCCATCGGGTACCCGGTCTTCCGCAATGTTTTTAAAGCGACGCTGCGCGGCCAGGTCATCGCTCACAGCCTGATGACCCTGGGAGTGCTGGCCGCGCTGGTCGTCGGCGAGTGGGCGACCGCGGCCGTGGTAGCGTTCTTCATGCGAGTCGGCGATTACGTCGAGCGCTTCACGGCCGAGCGCGCCCGCCAGGCGGTGAAGGATCTGAACCGCTTAGCCCCCCAAACCGCACGGGTGATTAGGCGCGGTGAAGAGGTAGTCGTCCCGATCGCACAGGTCCAGGTTGGCGAGACAGTCGTCGTCCGCCCAGGCGAGATCATCCCGGTAGACGGAGAAGTCGTCGCGGGGGTTGCCACCATCGACCAGTCGAATATCACCGGCGAAAGTATGCCGTTCGAAGCCGGACCGGGGGCGCGAGTGTTTGCCGCGACGCTGACCAGTCTGGGCAGCCTGAGGGTGCGCGCCACCCAGGTGGCCGCGAATACCACTTTTGGCCGGGTGGTCCGGCTGGTGGAGGAAGCCGAGGCCAACCGGGGCGAGGTGCAGCGCCTGGCGGACCGCTTTTCAGCCTATTACTTACCCATTGTGGCGGGCATCGCCCTGCTGACTTATCTGATCAGCCGGGATCCGCTGGCAAGCGTGGCGGTCCTGGTGGTCGCCTGCTCCTGCTCGTTCGCTCTGGCTACCCCGATCGCCATCCTGGCTTCCGTCGGGGCGGGCGCCAGGCAGGGTCTCCTGATCAAGGGCGGCAAGTATCTCGAGATCCTGGCGAAAGCGGACGTACTTCTGATCGACAAGACCGGCACCCTGACCCTTGGTAAACCGCGGGTTACGGACGTTGTAACCCTGGAGAGCTTGCTCCCGGCAAATGGGTTGCCAACTCCAGAAGCTTACCTCCTGCAGCTGGCCGCTTCCGCCGAGCGCTATTCCGAACACCCGCTGGCTGAGGCGGTGCGCGCCGCGGCCAGCGCGCAAGGCATCCCGCTGCTCGAACCGCAGGCCTTCGAAGCCCTGCCCGGGATGGGCGTCCGCGCCCGGGTAAACGGCAGCCAGGTGATGGTCGGCAGGCGAAACTGGATCGTGTCACACCCGGAACACTCAAAGACTGGCATCTATTCCAAGACAGAAGATCTACAGGCACGTGGTAAGACCTTGCTGTTCATTTCTTCGGACGAGCAGCCGGTTGGGGTGATCGCCGTAGAGGATACGCTGCGTGAAGAGGTTCCGGGGGCCATCCGGGAAACCCAGGCGATGGGCCTGCGCCAGATCGAGCTGTTAACCGGGGACAATCCGCGCAGCGCCGCGGCGCTCGCCGGGCTGCTCGGCATCCCCTATCGGGCCGATCTGCTGCCTGAGGATAAGATCGCCATCGTCAAGGAATACCAGGCGCGCGGCCACACCGTGGTGATGGTCGGCGATGGAGTAAACGATGCTCCAGCCCTGGCGCAGGCTGACGTGGGCATCGCCATGGGGGCAGCCGGCAGCGGGATCGCCATCGAAGCCGCCCACATCGCCCTGCTGAGGGATGACTGGCGGCTGGTCCCGCAGGCGCTGCGCATCGCCCGGCGCACCCTGGGCGTGGTCAAGATGAATATCGGCTTTACCGGCCTCTACAACGTGGTCGGGATCAGTCTGGCTGCCATGGGCCTGCTCCCTCCCGGCCTGGCCGCGGCTGCCCAGTCTCTGCCGGACCTGGGTATCCTGGTGAATTCCTCTCGATTATTGCGCCAGAAATAATCGTACAAAGCAAGACGATCTCACGGGCCGTTTAGTACTGCCGGGATATTGATCCGGTAAGCTCCCCGCAATTCAAAGTAAGCCGCCAGCGCGTCGATCCGCCCCCACCCGGCGGAGTTGTTGGGGATTTCACGTCCCGATACCCCGCCGCATTCTTGCTCTACCCGGATCGGTTTGGAGGAGCGGGCGATCAGACTTTCCAACCGATTAACATCCCCCCTCAATGCGGGATCGACCGAGATGAGCAGCGCTGCCAGCCCGGCGACGTGCGGGCCCGCCATGCTGGTGCCGCTCAGCTCATCATAGCCGTCAAAACGGTTGCTGGAGCGGATCCTCTCTCCTGGTGCGCCGACGTCCGGCTTGAGCCGCCCGCTGCCATCCACGACGACCGGACCGCGGCTGCTGAAGGTGGAGACCTCGTCTGCGGAATTGGTGCTCCCGACCGTCAAGGCAGCCGCATAAATTGTGGGAGGCATGTCGATCGTGCTGCAGTTCGGGCCGGAGTTGCCTGCCGAGACGACCACCAGGATGCCGGCGGCGCGCAGCGCTTCAACCACTGAGCGCAGGATATTCGGGTTGGTACAGCCTTCTTCGGGCGTGCAGCCCCAGGAATTATTGATCACATCCGGCGCCCGGGACGGGTCGGGATTCTCCCCGGCCAGGTCGGTCGGCGCCAGGAACCACTGGAAGCATTCGCTGTAGGTGACCGGCGTGCCTACGCCGTTGTCCATGTTGCGGCAGCCGATCCACTTCGCCCCGGGCGCCATGCCGATCCGGTTCTTGTGTTCAGGGTCATCGCCGACCATCGTACCCATGGTGTGGGTCCCATGACCATCATCGTCGCACGGTTCCAGTGAATCCGCTCCGCACGGATTTCCCAGATCATCGTGGATGGCGTCGTGCCAGTGATAGTTGTGGTCGACCGAGTTACCGCTCCAGCCCAGGTAGTGATTCTTGAGCGCCGGGTGATCCCACTCGTAGCCGGTGTCCTGCCCGCCGAGCACTACCCCATGACCGGTATAACCCGCCGCCCATACCTGCGGAGCGCCAACCTGGCTGATGTTCGATTCGATCTTACTGGTTTCCCCCGGCTTGAATATCGGCGGCGTGGGTACGGGCAGCTCCAGGCGAACTCGTGGATTGGCGTAAATATGAACGATGTCCGGCCGGGGAGCCAGCGTCTGCACCAGCCGCAGGTTTCCACGGACCCAGACCATATTGGCGATCCAGTAGGGCCGGTATTCCACCCCGGCAGCAGCCAATGCCGCCAGCACAGGCCCCTGGGTTCGGCTGGCTGTCTCAACCAGCTGCCGGTATACGAAGGCGCCTTTCTCCTGTCGAGTAGCGAGGGCTTCGGCTCCACTTAAATCCGCTTGCTCGGAAAGCAATAGAATGAACTCGGTCTCGCCTTGTTGGGCGGTCCTGGTCACCCAGGGATCGATCTTTGCCTGCCAGTCAGCTACTGGAATTGCCTTTGAAATCTGTATCCCGCCAGAGCCGGGTAACCAGAGCAGGATAAAAACAAGTGTGAGAAGTTTTGCGGGCATCGAATTTTCTACAAGATGGGGGCCAGCGCGGTTACAGCCGGATCAAGAGTTTGAGCTCCGGCCAGATGAACGGCAGGACGACCAGGCCTCCGGCGGACAGCGCAACTAGCGATAATAAGACTGGTGAAAAGGAGAGCTGCATCAGGCCAAAAACCAGCAGCCCACCTGCCAGGGAGGCCAGCGCCGTCCGTAGCAGGGTGGTCCCCAATCGCAGCATTCCGGGAACCTTGCGGTTCAGCAGGAACAGCAGGAGCAGCGCCTCGCCGGTGAACGCCAGCGAGTTCGCCAGGGCGATGCCAGGAGGCCCCCACCGGCTGGACAGCCACACTGCCAGGACGATGTACGCGCCGGCGTTCAAGGCCGCCGCAAACAGGGGCGTGCGCGCGTCCTGGCGGGCGTAAAACGAACGGGCGGAGACCTCCAGCAGCGAGTGGCCTGCCAGGCCGAGCAGGTAAGCGCTGGACGCCAGGAAGACGAGCTGCGTCCCCTCGGCGTCGAACCCGAATATCCCGGCGATCAACGGGCGAATGGCGACGATCAGCAGGGTAGCCACCGGCAAGGTTAACGCCAGGATGACCCGTACGGCATGGTTTACCGTGTCCCGGTAGGCTGCTTCCTCACCGCGGGCGAACTGCTCCGATATCGTGGGCAGCAGCGCGATGGCAATGGCCGTCCCAATCAATGTTTCCGGCACCTGCATGATGAACCAGCCGTAGTTCAAGGCCGTGATGGCGCCTTCACCGTAACGGGAGGCGATGTTATCCCGGGCAATGAAGAACACCTGCAGGAAGAACATGGTCAGGATACGCGGCCCTAACAGGTGGAGCACCTTAACCACGCCGGGATTACGCAGGTTGATCGCCGGGGTCCAGTGGAAGTGGTAGGCGATCAGGCCGGGGATCTGGATCGCCAGGTGCAGCGCTGCGCCGATCAGGACGCCATATACCAGGCCGTAGATGCCCAAGCCAAAGGCTGGCAGGGTGATTGGCCCGATGCTGATCCCGGTTTGCGGGGCCAGGATGGCCACCCCGAAAATCTGACCCAGGTTGTAGAACATGGGCGCCATCGCCGGCAGTAAGAAATGCTGGTTGGCCTGCAATCCCGCC
Source organism: Anaerolineales bacterium (assembly GCA_035291645.1). Lineage (GTDB taxonomy): Bacteria > Chloroflexota > Anaerolineae > Anaerolineales > UBA4823 > DATDRQ01. The sequence goes on along the minus strand of DATDRQ010000043.1, from coordinate 3,190 downwards.
ATAATCAGCCCGCTGATCGAAAAGATCAGGATGGCGATCAGGTCCAGGCGCATCACGCTGACAGTCAAGGCCAGCTGGTCGGGCGGGAAACCAGGGGCGATCACCCTGTGCACCAGCGGCTCGGCGAAGATGGCAATCCCCAGGGAGAGCGCGCCGGTGGCGATGAAGGCCAGGTTGAGGATGCGCGAAAACAGGTCCCAGGCCTCTTGCCGGCTGCGCAGCTGCAGGTATTCGGATAATACCGGGATGAGGGCCACCCCGAGCGCCCCGCCAGAGATCAGCGCCGAGAGCAGGTCCGGGATGTTATTGGCTGCGTTGAAGACGTCGATCTCGTAGGTGAGGCCGAACTGCCGGGCGATCAGCACCTGGCGCACGAAGCCCAGGACTTTATCCACCCCAAAAAAGACGGCGATGATCAGGGAGGCGCGCGCAATGCGGGACACTCGGGCAAGTATACACAAAGATAGCAGGATCTACAGCCCTGTTTGCGCTCGCGCAAGGATGCCGCCCGTAATTCCTGTTATATTGATAACACTTACCCCGGCCTGCTCATCAACCACCACCGATGTTCAGACCGGTGCCCGATCAGATCTCAAGATCAGGAGAGAAATTAAGATGAAAGCGACAGAAGTATTGATGGAAGAACACCGCGTGATCGAGCGCGTGCTCGCCACCCTGGAGGCCGCCGCAGACCGGCTGGAAGCCGGCCAAGCCGTGCGGCCCGAGTTTTTCATCGACGCAGCCAGTTTTGTAAAGGGCTTTGCAGACGGATGCCACCACATGAAAGAAGAAGGGGTGCTATTCCCGGCCATGGCGGAGGGAGGCGTCCCGGTGCAAGGGGGACCGATCGGGGTCATGTTAGTCGAGCACGAGATGGGGCGAACATACACCCAGGCGATGCGGAAAGCAGCCGAACGCATGCAGCAAGGCGATGAGACTGCCCGGATCGACCTGGTGAACAACGCCCGCAAGTACGTTGCCCTGCTCCACCAACACATCCAGAAAGAAGATAATATTTTATTCCCGATGGCTGATCGGGTCATCCTGGCCGGGCAGCAGGAAAAGGTTTGGGATGATTTCGAACACATCGAGCACGTCGAGACCGGCGAAGGCGTCCACGAGAAATATCTGGCGCTGGCGGTGGCCCTGGAGGCTGAAGTTCAATCCTGGCCCCTGACAGCAGCCGCCTGGCCGCTTTCTGCCAACGAGAGCGGCGCCAGGAGAGAGCGTTGACGGTGAAGTTCGCCGAGGAATGGCGAGTGTATGCGGCGCGATGGATGATCGGAGTAAAACAGGTAGGAGATAGATCATGATGATTGGATCGGCGATCATTGCGAGAGCGATCGCGCTGTTTGTCCTGGCAGGTCTCGCCGAGATCGGCGGTGGGTATTTGGTGTGGCAGTGGCTGCGTGAGGGCAAGGGGATTTGGCTTGGAGTTGCGGGCGGTATGATTCTGCTTCTTTATGGCGTGATTCCCACATTGCAAAGCGAATCTGCTTTCGGACGCGTCTACGCGGCATATGGCGGAATTTTTATCGTGCTCTCGATACTCTGGGCAATGGTGTTTGATCGCTGGCGGCCCGACCGTTTTGACTTGCTGGGCGCGGGAATAGCTTTATTCGGTGTCTGCCTCATGATGTGGGGCAGGAAAATCTTCTAGTTTGCCTTCTTCGCATTTATGTTTATTCCAGCTACCTGTTCAAGATACCCGAGGTAAATTCCTGGTAGCCGACAGTAGGTGTCTGGCAGCCGCCCACCCTTAGCCAGCCGTTGCACCGGGTAGGCAGATGTGGTAAAATCTGCCCGCCCGGAAGGGATTCGATCGGAGGGATGGCCGAGCGGTCTAAGGCGGCTGTCTTGAAAACAGCTGTGGGTTTACGCCCACCGGGGGTTCGAATCCCTCTCCCTCCGCCTGATTTCGTTCGCAGAACCAACCGGAAAATCGGGGAGGTGCCAGAGTGGTCGATTGGGGCCGCCTGCTAAGCGGTTGCCGGGGCTTAAAACCTCGGCCGCAGGTTCGAATCCTGTCCTCCCCGCTGATAAATGAATATTCTGTCATCAAGGACATGAGCGAGACCCTCATCTCATAGGCGACGTGATTGTTCGCTCGAACCCAGGCTGCTTCGAATACCATTCGGAGCAGTTTTTTTGATTGAATATCCCCCGGATCCAGTTAAAGCACCTATTTAAAATCCATAACAATTTATTAGTTCCCATGATTGACTTATTTTCCATTATGTACTATAATATTAGTACAAACGAATTCGTAAGATCGAGGTTTTCACATGGCTGATTCGAGTCCTGCTGGCTCACCGGATATTCATGCCGTTTCCCGAAAAGCCAAAAGACGGAAAAACACGACCACGATTACCAGTCCGAAAGCCGGAGGTTCGGCCTTCCAAGAAATCGACGTGGGACGCCGCTTACGCGAATTGCGCTCTGAGAAGAGGCTCTCCCTGCGCACGCTTGCCGAGATGAGCGGCCTGAACTTCAATACGCTCAGCTTGATCGAGAACAGCAAGACCTCCCCAAGCGTCGGCACACTCCAGCAGCTGGCTTCCGCCCTGGAAGTCCCTATCACTGCGTTCTTCGAAGTAGAGCCGGCCCAGAAGAGTGTCGTCTACCAGAAGTCTGGCCAGCGCCCACGAGCAGTATTCGAACACGGCCTATTCGAGGATTTAGGCGCCGGATTGATTATGCGCGGCGGGCAACCTCTCCTGGTAAGTCTCGAAGTAGGCTCGGAGAGCGGACCCACCCCGATCGTTCACACCGGGCACGAGTTCGTCTACTGCTTAGAAGGCCGCCTCACCTACCTGATCGAGGAAAATGTCTTTCATCTCGAGCCGGGCGACAGCCTGATTTTTGAGGCCCACCTGCCTCACCGCTGGTGGAACCAGGGCGATATTCCTTCTCGCTCCCTACTCATCCTGTGCCCTACTGACGAGAACGATCAACCATCGAAGAGACATTTTCCTGTATAGGTAGCACGTTTTAGCAGGAGAAGGAGGTGTTAGATGTTACAAAAAGCAGCCAACACATGCAGCCTCTTGCTCCTGGTGATCCTATTCCTGGGGATCGGTATACCCCGTACAGCGCTCGCTCAATCCACTCCCCCGGAAAAGGATGAGAATTGCATCGGCTGTCACGAAAATCTCTATTTCCTGCACGATACAGGAAAATGGTACTGTCT
>DATDRQ010000042.1:0-4216 GCA_035291645.1 Anaerolineales bacterium | reverse complement strand
GAGTCTGGACAGTTTACCGGCGTGATCGACTACACCACCAACGAGACCTACGACCCGATGACCGGCGGCATCCACGACGGCGGGCCGGACCGCCTCAAGCGGATCGGTTTGCTTGGCCTGCCGCAGGTAGTCGTGCCAGGCTGCATCGACTTCTGTGTCTTCCACGCCGGGTCGATCCCTGAAGCGCTGCGCGATCGCCCGGTCTATGACCATAATCCCGAGTACACGCTGGTGCGCGCCAGCCGCGAAGAGATGGTCGCCCTCGGTCACCTGTTCGCCCAAAGGCTGAACCTTGCCAAAGGTCCGCTGGTGATCGCCGTCCCGACCCAGGGGCTGTCGATCCCCAACGTGCCCGGCGGCCCCTTTTGGGACCCCGAGGGCGACGCCGCTTTCCTGAAAACTCTCAGCAGCGAGATCCGCTCGGATATCCCGATCGTCACTTTCGATCTCCACGTAAACGACCCGGATTTTGGGAAAGAGGTCGCCGGCCTCTTCATCGATCTGATGAGTAGCGGCTATCGAAAAAACCCACCTCTCCCTTTTTGATATGACTATTAAGGAGAATAGACCATGATCGCCGACAACGGAAGAGACTATAAGGAGCTCCCCCACCTGACCGAGGGCGATGGGGATTTTCGTAAGAAATTCCTCTCCTGGGACATCGGCAACCTGTCCTACATCGATGTCCAGGAATACCTCAAGGTCAAGGACACCATCCTGGTGCCGATGGCCAGCTTCGAGCAGCACGGCCCGCACCTGCCGATCTACACCGACACCATCACCGCAGTGGAGGTCGCCGATCGGGTGGCGGAGATGATCGCCGTGCTGCACACCCCGCCGATCTGGATGGGCTATTCACCGCAGCACATGTACGACCCCGGCATGGGCCGCGGCACGATCACAGTGCGCAGCACCACCCTGCTCAACCTGGTCAACGACGTCGCCCGCAGCCTGATCCACCATGGTTTTAATCGCATCATCTTCATCAATGGGCACGGTTCCAACGTCAAGGTGATCGACCCGGTGCTGCGCAAGCTGCGCTACGAGACCGGCGCCTTGATCTGCTTCGTCAAGCCCTACATGGAGAACTACATCGGCATCCTGGCGGGCTTGATGGAGAATCCGGTCGAGGAGACCCCTGGCTGGCACTCCAGCGAGCTGGAAACATCCCAGGACCTGGCCTGGAACGACCACTTCGTGCGCATGGATCGCGCCAACTTCACCAAGGCGCACATCCCTGACTTCCTGCCGAGAACCTTCGCCAAGAAAGACGGCATGCCGGACGTGGAGTTCGACGGTTACAAGTACTTCACCTTCCCGATGGACCACCACGAGTTCATCGAGAGCGGCGTGATCGGCAACCCGCTGCGCGCCACCAAGGAGAAGGGCGAGGAGGCCTTCCGCCGCCTGTCCGAGCACGTCTCCCGCGGCGTACTCGAGCTGATGAAGGTCCCGGTGCAAGTCCACAACCGTGCATTCATCGATCGGGTTTTCTAAGGAGGTTGACCGTGAAAGTTGGCGTCTTTAGTTTCGTTTTTCAGGATCTGCTGACCTTCGACAAGGCTCTGGACTGGATCGCCGGGGTGGGGGCGGAGGCAGTGGAGATCGGCTCGGGTGGCTACGTCGCCGAGCTGGGTGAATCTTACTGCAAGCCGGCTGACCTGCTCGCCAGCGAGAAAAAGCTCAAGCAGTGGAAGCAGGTCATCGACGACCACGGGCTGGAGGTCAGCGCCCTGAGCTGCCATGGCAATCCGTTGCATCCCGACCCGCGCATCGCCAATCACCACAGCCAGGACTTCCGGGACACCGTCCTGGTCGCCGAGAAGATCGGCGTGCGGCGGGTGGTCACCTTCTCCGGCTGTCCCGGCGACTGCGAGAGCAGCCGCTACCCGAACTGGGTCACCTGCCCCTGGCCTCCCGACTTCCTGCGCATCCTGGACTGGCAGTGGAACGAAAAGGTCATCCCTTACTGGCAGGAGGAGGCCATGTTCTGCCGAGACCACGGCGTGGATATGATCTCGCTCGAGATGCACCCGGGTTTTGTGGTTTATAATCCCGAGACGCTGCTGCGCCTGCGCGCCGCCGTCGGGCCGGAGATCGGCGCCAACTTCGACCCCAGCCACCTGTTCTGGCAGGGCATCGATCCGCTTTTCGCCGTGCGCGCCCTGGGTGAGGCCATCTTCCACGTGCACGCCAAGGACACCCTCATCGACCCGGTGAACACCCCGGTCAACGGCGTGCTGGATACCAAGCCCTATGCGGACGAAGCCCACCGCTCGTGGATCTTCCGCACGGTGGGCTACGGGCATGACCTGAAGTTCTGGAAGGACCTGGTCAGCAACCTGCGCCTGGTCGGCTACGACTACGTGCTGAGCATGGAGCACGAGGACAGCCTGATGTCGCTGCGCGAGGGCCTGGAGAAGGGCGTCGGCGCGCTGCGCCAGCTGGTGCTGACGGACGAGCGCGGCAAGCCCTGGTTCGAATCGTGAGATTCAACGCCAAGGCGCGAAGAACGCAAAGGATCTTACGAGATGCTTACCTTTCGTGGGCCACGCAATAATGAATGTTACCCTGAGCCCTTCGCAAGCTCAGGATAAACTCCGCGAAGGGTCTCCTAATAAGCTCTGAGATGCTTCGCTTGCCCGAACGGCAGGATAGATCATGAGAAATCACAGTTCGGTTTGCCGTTCGGGCGTTCAGCATGACTTCAAACCAAAATAGCTTTGCGTTCTTTGCGCCTCCGCGACTTTGCTGTAAAAGGTGTTCTTATGCTGGTAAAGCTGGCTTACGGTAGAACAGGATTATTGGTAACGGTCCCGGACACGGCGGACGTGCTCGCGCCGCGCTTCGTACCCGGCCTGCCCGACGAAGCCGGCGCGCTGCTGTCTGCCCTGCGCCAGCCAATCGCCTCGCCCCCGCTGGCCGATTTGGTCAAACCCGGCGACCGCGCCGTCGTGGTCCATACCGACATTACCCGCGCCACCCCCAACGACCGCCTCCTGCCGGTCCTGCTGGCCGAGCTGGAGGCGGCCGGGGTGCGGCACGAACACATAACCCTGCTAAACGGCTTAGGCACCCACCGCCGCCAGAGCGAAGCCGAGCTGCGCGCCATGCTCGGCGACCAGGTGGTAGATAATTACAGCTGCCTGCAGCACGACTGCCAGGACGACGCGGAACTGGTCTCGCTCGGCGTCACCTCCCTGGGGCACCCGGTGCGCGTCAACCGTATTTATATGGAAGCCGATGTCCGCATCCTGACCGGCTTCATCGAGCCGCACTTCTTTGCAGGGTTCAGCGGTGGCCCCAAGGCCATCCTGCCCTCCCTGGCGGGCGCCGAGAGCGTCTTCACCAACCACGGCCTGGGCATGATCGCCGACCCGCGCGCCGCCTGGGGTGTCACCGAGGGCAACCCGATCTGGATGGAGATGCGCGAGGTCGCCCTGCGCACGCAGCCGACCTTCCTGCTCAACGTGGCTCTCAACACCCGGCGCGAGATCACCGGGATCTTCGCCGGGGACATGCTGGCGGCGCACACCGCCGGCTGCGAGTTCGTGCGCCGGCACACCATGGTAGGCGTGGACGAGCCGTATGATATTGTGATCACCACCAACAGCGGCTACCCGCTCGATCAGAACCTGTACCAGTCGGTCAAGGGCATGAGCGCCGCCAGCCAGATCGTGCGGGAGGGCGGGGCGATCCTCCTCGCCGCCGCCTGCGAGGACGGCCTGCCGGATCACGGGCTGTACGCCCAACTGCTGGCGGAGGCCGGTTCGCTGCAGGGGCTGCTGGAGATGATCGCCCGGCCTGGCTTCACCGCCCAGGACCAGTGGCAGGTGCAGATCCAGGCCCACATCCAGGGGCGCGCCGAAGTATACGTCTACAGCGACAGCCTGAGCGACGCGCAGATCAGCCGCGCCCTGTTCACCCCCTGCCGGGGTATCGAAGCGACCTTGGAAAGGCTTTTGGAGAAATATGGTTCGCAAGCGCGGCTGTGCGTCATGCCAGAAGGCCCGCAGCTGATCCCGTTTCTGAAAAAACGAGAGACGGTAGCTTAGGGCCTTGTGCCCGTTGAGATTAGTTGCCGATTCCGAATTGGATCTCTGTATGGATGAGAAAAAAATATCAACCACAGATGGATACAAATTCGCACAGATAACGGATCTGGATAAGTTTAACCCGATCACGGAAAAGATCATCGGTTGTGCGTATACAGTCA
>DATDRQ010000041.1:0-2984 GCA_035291645.1 Anaerolineales bacterium | reverse complement strand
CCAAACGCTCACTCGCGCGGCTTCATCATCTCGTCCACCTTCTTGGACAGGGCATCGACCGCCTGGCTCAACGATTCGATATCCGCCTTGGTGGAAATGTCCATGCGGTCCAGGATCTCCCGCACGCGCTTGTTGACCTTTCCTTGCGCTTCTTCTGCCTTTTTCTTGCGCTTTTCCATCACCTCACGGACGATTTTCCTGCCATCCTTCTCAGCCAGTTCGCCGCGTTCGACCATCTTGTCCACAAAATCCTGGACTTCGTCCATGGTCAAGGCCATCACACCCATCCCGGCCAGGAGTACCCGGCGAACGCTTTCGAACATCGGGCTGCGCTCTTTTTCCGGAGCGGGTTCTTTAACTTTTGTTTTATTAGCCATCGAAAAGCCTCCTGAAACATGAAGGTTGTTTACGACGCGCCGCGTCATGGCAAATATAATCCCTCCTCTCCCGGTAGTCAAGCCAGATTCTGCATTGGGGTAAAATATCCACCAGACCATGACCTACACCCTGGAGAACGGCGCGCTCCAGCTCTCCGTCAACCCCCACCTCGCCCGGTGGAGCCTGATCAGCCACCTGCGGAATGGTCCTTCTTTGGAAGACCTCCAGGTAGGCCTGAGCTACCGCCGCGGCCTGGGGCGCCATCACATCCTGGACCGCTGGCTGTCAGCCAGCGTAAGTGAACCGAAAACGGTCGCCTCGCCGCATGGCAGCTTGCGCCAGTTCGAGCTGGTCACCGGCGCAGAGGACCTCCTGGTCACGCTCAGCTTCGCGCTGCCTGGAGAAGAGCCGCTGTTATTGTGGAAGATGGCCATCGAGAACCGTAGCCGGCAGCCGGTGCTCGTCGACCGCCTCGACTTACTCTCGGGCGGTTTCATCTACCGCGAGCGGAGCGGTCCCAGCGGCGCCATCCACCTGATCCCCGCTCCTCAACCGCGGGCAGGACAGAAGCGGACCTGGCGCCGGTTAATCCCTGGCGGGGAACCGGCCTTTTTCTCCAACGGGTGGCAGTCCTGGTCTTACGCCGGGGTTTATGGCGCAGGAGATCGCTTCCACCGCACCCGCCTGGGTCCCCTGCGTGCCCCCACGGACGTGAACGCCGGCACCCCCCAGCCAGCCCGCGCCGGGATGTTCGCCAGCGACATGTTTGGGGTGCTGGGCGACCGCCAGGGGCGCAACGCCGTCCTGGCTGGCTTCCTTTCGCAAAAAAACCACTTCGGTTCGCTGGAAACCTGGATCGGGGCCTCGCCGCCAGCCTTGCGCCTGTGGGCCAATGGGGATGGCGCCCGGCTCGACCCTGGAGAGAAAGTGGTCACCGATTGGGCTTGCCTGTATTTTTTTCATCTCGATGCGACCGATCCCCTGGCTCCCTACATGCAGGCCGCGGGGCGCGAGAACGGTTTGAGCGACGCATCCATCCGGTTGGCCGAACCCCCCACCGGCTGGTGTTCCTGGTACCAGTTTTCATCCGAGGATTACGTCGGCGCGGTGACGGCGGGCGACATCCGGCGTAACCGGGAAGCGATCGCTGCGCTGCAGCCCGGTCTGCCTCTGCAGGTGATCCAGATCGACGATGGGTTTGAATCCCAGGTGGGCGACTGGCTTTCCTTCAGTCCTGGTTTCCCGGACGGCGTCGGCCCCCTGGCGGCGGAGATCCGCCAGTCTGGTCTCAAACCGGGGCTGTGGCTGGCGCCCTTCATCGTCCACCCCAGGTCTCGCCTGGCAGCCGGTCATCCGGACTGGTTGCTGCGCGGCCGCCTGGGACGACCGGTCAACGCCGGGCTTTTCTGGGGTACGTTGACCACCGCCCTGGATTTGACCTATCCAGCCGCGCTCGAGTATGTGAAGGAGGTGGTCCACACGGCGACTCAGGCCTGGGGATATACTTACCTGAAACTGGACTTTCTTTACGCAGCAGCATTGCCGGGACACTATGGCGACCCAAAGCGCACGCGAGCCCAGGTTCTGCGCGCCGGCCTGGAGGCGGTGCGGGCGGCGGCGGGGGAGGAGACATTCCTGCTGGGCTGCGGCTGTCCGCTCGGGTCGGCGATCGGCCTGGTGGACGGCATGCGCATCGGAGCCGACACGGCTCGCGGCTGGCTGCCCTCTTTCAAGGGGATCGAACTTTTCCTTAAGGGGGAACCTAACATCCCTTCCGCCCGCAACGCCAGCCATAACGCCCTGACGCGCACCGCACTGCACCGCCGCTGGTGGATCAACGACCCGGATTGCTTGCTGCTGCGCCCCGAAACCCGGCTGACGCTGGCCGAAGTGCAGACCCTGGCGACGGTCATCGCCCTGACTGGAGGTTCGCTGTTGCTCTCGGATGACCTGCCGCGCCTGCCTGCCGACCGCCTGCGGATCGCCGAAGCGCTGCTGCCTTTGATCGGCCAGCGGCCGCACGTCCTGGACTGGTTCGACAGCGCCACCCCCAAACGAGTGCAGCTTGACCTGGACGGCCCGGCCGGCCCCTGGCACCTGCTGGCCCTGTTTAACTGGGACGATCAACCCCAGGAACTCACCCTGAATATCAATGAGTTCTATCTCCCCCTCGCCCAGTACTACGTCCGGTCGTTTTGGCGGGCTGACACGCGCCTGGTCGCAGCCGACAATCCGGTGGGCGGAACTGGAGAGAGCGCCCTGACTTATACCGGAGTCCCGGCGCACGGAGTCGTCCTGCTGGCCTTGCGTCCTTACCAGCCCCATCGCCCGCAGTACCTGGGCAGCGACCTGCACATCTCCCAGGGTCTGGAGCTGGCAGCCTGGGAACCACTCCCGGAGGGGTTAAACCTGCGCCTGAGCCGCCCCGGCAGAGCTCGAGGGCAGATCGAACTGGCCTTACCCCACCCACCCCGCCTGGCTCTGCAAGACGGCCAGGCAATGCAATGGGATGCAAGTGGGGAGGGGCGATATCTCTTCGACTTAGAATTAAATCGGTTTACTAGCATTGAAGTAAGATATTAGCGGGGGAGGGGGCAGTGAAACGA
>DATDRQ010000040.1:0-5247 GCA_035291645.1 Anaerolineales bacterium | reverse complement strand
GATGGGAATCGAACCCATAACCTACCACTTACAAGGCGGTTGCTCTGCCGATTGAGCTACGTCGGCGATTCGCCTGGTAAAGAGCGAAAGGCATTATACCAGAGGGCTTGTCCGGGGACAAGGTCTCCGGAAATGCTGCTTTCTGGGGTTCATCCGCCGGCGGGCAGTGAGTCTACCAGGATTCCAGGCCTGCGTCAATGGACTTCTCAGAGTCATTGCGCGCTCCCCAGGCCAGGTACAGGGCGATCGACCCTGCTACCGCCGCGTTGAGCGAGGCGACCCGGCCGCGCATCGGCAGCTTTAACAGCACGTCGCAGGAGCGCCGCACCAACGGGCGCATTCCCTCGCCCTCGCCCCCCACCACCAGGGCCAGCGGACCATCCAGGCGCACCTGGTCTGGCGGCTGCGCTTGCGGGCTGCCCTCCAGCCCGACCACCCACACGCCTCGTTCCTTGAGCGCCTCGATCGACAGGGCCAGGTTGGCCTGGGCCACCAGCAGGTGCTCGCTGGCGCCTGAAGAGGCGTTGACCACCGCTGGGGTGATAGTGGCGGTATGCCGGAAGGGCAGCAGCACGCCGTGCACGCCGGCTGCCTCGGCGGTCCTCAGCAGAGTGCCCAGGTTCTGGGGGTCTTGCAGCGTGTCTAAAATCAGGAGGAAGGGAGGTTCAGCCCGGGTCTCTGCCAGGTCGAGAAGATCCGGCAGGGCGACGTAGGGGTACTCGCCGGCTTCCAGTGCAACAGCCTGGTTGTTCGGGTGAAGCCTGTCCAACTGGCTGCGCGGCGCCCGTTCGACCGGGATCTTGCGGGTGCTTGCCATGCTCAGGATCTCTGCCAGGCGGCCTTTTTCCTGGACGCCCTGGGCAACCGTCAGACGGAAAGCCTGCCGGCGGGCTGCCCGCAGGGCCTCATACACCGGGTTTCGCCCGTAAAGCCATTCCTTCATCGTTATGGGATAAGGGTAAGGTATTCTCTCAACATTCCCTAACCCTTTGCACTACTTGAACCGCCACAAGGTCCCTTCCTTGGTGTCTTCCAAGACCACGCCTAGCTCGACCAGGCTGTTGCGCAACTGGTCGGCCATGTCGTACAGCTTCTGGCTGCGCAGCTCACGGCGCAGTTCCACCAGCAGCTCGATGAAAGGAACTGCGGAGGTGTCCTGCCTGGCTGGCAGGTCGAGCCGCAAGCCGAACACACCAGCCAGCTGGCGCAGCAAGTCTTGAGCCTGGGACAGGTCGTCCGCCGCGAGGCCCGCATCGCGCCCCTGGTTGATGGCCCGCACCAACTCGAAGAGGTAGCCGAGGGCTCCGGCGGTGTTGAAATCGTCGTCCATCGCCTGCTCGAAGCCCTGGCGGGTGGCTTCCATCTGTTCCTGAAGGGGTTGGATGGCTTCGGAAGGTGCAGATTCTTCTGTTGGCGCGGGCGGGCGTAGGGCCGACCTCAGCCGGTCCAGGGCGCGCTCCGCCTGGGCAACGACTTCTTCGTTATAAGTCAGCGGAGCGCGGTAGCTGGAATTCAGGATCATCAGCCGCAGCACATTGGCTTCGTGTTCCGCCAGGAATTCCTCGATCGTCACCAGGTTACCCAGCGACTTGGACATCTTCTCGCCGGAGAACTGCAGCATCCCATTGTGCACCCAGTACCGGGCAAAGGTCTTGCCAGTAAGGCTCTCGGTCTGGGCGATCTCGTTCTCGTGGTGCGGGAAGATCAGGTCGTTGCCTCCGCCGTGGATGTCGATCTGTTCACCCAGGTGGTGCAGGTTCATCGCCGAGCATTCGATGTGCCAGCCGGGTCGTCCCGATCCCCACGGGCTTGCCCAGGCCGGCTCTCCCGGCTTGGAGGCCTTCCACAGGGCGAAGTCCATGGGGTGCTCTTTACGTTCGTCTACGTCGATGCGCGCCCCGGCCTGCATGTCCTCTAACCGGCGTCCGGAAAGCTTACCGTAATCCGCCTTGCTGTTGACCCGGAAGTAAACATCGCCATCCACCGCATAAGCGTGCCCGGAGTCGATCAACCCCAGGACCATCTCGACAATCTGGCCGATCTCCTGGGTGGCGCGCGGGTTGTGAGTGGCAGGCAGGACGTTTAGGTCCTCCAGGTGCCGGGCATACTCCTGGATGTAAGTTTCGGCCAGTTTGAGCGGGTCCTGCCCGGTCTGGTTGGCCCGCTGGATGATCTTATCGTCCACATCCGTGTAGTTCATGACGTGGCGCACCCGGTAGCCGCGCTCCTCCAGGTAACGGCGGATGACGTCGAAGACCAGGCTGGACATGGCGTGCCCGACGTGAGCCTTATCATAAACGGTTGGACCGCAAACGTACATCGAGACCATGCCGGGTTGTAGACTCTGGAAGGGTTCATTCTGCCGGGTGAGGCTGTTGTAGATGCGCAGAACCATGGCTCGTCTTCCCGATCGTGTGGTGGTCTGGAGATTAATTTCCAAGCCGGGCGAAGATCATCCGCCCGGCGGCGGTTTGCAGGACTTTCGTGACGGTTACGGTAACCTGATCGTTGATCCGGCTACGCCCATCCTCGACCACAACCATGGTACCGTCGTCCAGGTAGCCAACTCCCTGGCCCGATTCCTTGCCCTCCTGGATCAGGATGACCTTCAGGAGCTCTCCGGGGAGCAGGACTGACTTGACGGCATTGGCCAACTCGTTGACGTTCAGCACCGATACACCCTGCAATTCGGCCACACGGTTCAGGTTATAGTCGTTGGTCAGGATCGGGGAACGCAACTGCCGGGCGAGGATGACCAGCTTGTCGTCCACCTCGCGCACACCCTCCACATCGATATCTGTGATGCGCACCGGGACGGTGGCGTCTTTCTGCAGCTCTGTGAGCACCTCCATACCGCGCCGGCCGCGCTGCCGTCGCAGGCTGTCGGCCGAGTCGGCGATGTATTGCAGTTCGTTGAGCACGAAGCGGGGGATCAAGATCGTCCCGCTCAGGAAACCTGTCCGGGCGATGTCGGAGATACGCCCATCGATGATCACACTGGTGTCGAGCAGAATCGTCCGGCTTCCATTGACGTTCTCGCCGCCCTCTTCCTCCTGGCGATCGGAGATTTTTAGATGCAGGATGGATAAGATATCATTTTGGCGGGTGACGAATACGGCGACGCCCAGATATCCAAACAGAATCGCCCCGATGAACGGCAGGACATCTCCAAACGGAGAAGGGAGCAGCGAAATGGGATAAGCCAATAGAGCGGCGATGATTAATCCAGCCACCAGACCGATCAGGCCGGATACCAGGGTTTGTAACGAAAGGCGCCCTAAATGACCCCGTAAAGCGCGCACCGGGCGGGTGGTGATGTATGGGGTGATGATCAGCCCGATCAGGACCCCGACTAGGCCCATAACAACCGCATACAGCTCCTGCTGTCCTCCTGTGGCTTCCCCAAAGGTTATCCCCAGGTACACTCCCAGGGCGGCGAAAGCGATCATACCTAACAGGCGAGCGATAAAATCGGCGCTCATGAAAATAACTCCTTGATAAATAATTTGTCGATTTGCCGGAAGGATGCTCAGAAATCAGCACTCATTGTGAGTCTGACCGATCCAGGCGTGGTTGACCCCCACAAATATGCACATGGCACGGACTCGCAAAAGATGATGACTGAAATAATGATTAGAATAAGAGCAATCCTTCTCGTAGGCGGTACACATCGGCGAGAGGAAAGAAATGATGAATAATAGGTTCTCCCTTACTGTACCGGCCCCTTCTATTATACTATAATGAATCACCCTATCCATCTGGACGCGTCTTGCTTCCCGGCCGCTGGCATTTACTCGCTCTCCTTCCCCGCGCGTGCCTTTTGGTCGGATCAGGATATCGCTCCTGGCGGCGCTCGTAGACTGTTTCGCCGCCGGGAAATCTTTGCAGTCCGGGACTCGTAGCCATGACCTCACAGGCAATCTCCTCCGCAGCCAACGCCGTCGATGAGCGTTCCTACCGGCAACGTGTCTGGGCCTGGACCATGTATGATTGGGCGAACTCGGCTTTCGTCACGACCATCATGGCGGCGGTCCTGCCGATCTACTTCAGCCAGGTTGCCGGAGCGACACTACCGAGCGCGACCAGGGCAACTGCTTATTGGAGCGCCGGCCTGAGCATCTCCCTGCTGATCGCCGCGGTGCTTTCGCCGCTCCTGGGCACCGTTTCCGACATTATCCGCGGTAAGAAGCCGCTCCTGGCGATCTTTGCCGGGCTCGGGATTATGGCGACAGCTCTGCTGGTTCTGGTTGAGACGGGGGATTGGGTCCTGGCCTCTATCCTGGCGATCGTGGGCCGCATCGGTTTCAGCGGGGCGAATGTGTTTTACGACGCCCTGCTGCCCCACGTCGCCCGCAAAGATGACCTGGACCGGGTCTCGGCGCGCGGCTATGCCATGGGCTATCTGGGTGGCGGCATATTATTAGCGCTCAATGTCGGGATGATCCAGGCTTTTCCGGACAGCACCTGGGGAGCCCGGCTGTCCTTCCTGAGCGTCGCCGTCTGGTGGGCCGTCTTTTCGATCCCGCTCTTCCGTTACGTGCCGGAGCCGCCCGCCGCCATCGCCCGTATTCACGGCTCCTATCAAATCGCCATCGCCAGCTTTCGAAGGTTGTGGGACACCCTGAAGGATCTGCGCCAGTATCGGGAATTGTTCAAGTACCTGGTGGCGTTCCTGCTGTACGTCGATGGGATTGGAACCATCATCGGTATGGCAGCCATTTATGGGGCCGAGCTGGGTTTTGGCGCCCTGGAATTAATCCTGGCGCTGCTCCTGGTCCAGTTCGTCGGGGTGCCTTACAGCCTGATCTTTGGCCGTTTGCCGCAGCCGTCCGAGAAGCGCCGTCCTCTGTTCCTGGCCTTCATCGTGTTCAACCTGATTGCCCTGCCGGTCGTTGGGATCGCCGGGGCGCGGCTTTTGCCTGTCCAGTTCTCGGGGACGCCGCCGCCCGCGTATGGCGGCACGGCAACCGCCGCCGGGCAGGGGACCTACCCGGCAGGCGATCCGGCTATCGTCTACGACGGCGCCTGGGATAGTATGGTGATCCCCTCCACGGTGTTGGGAACGTCTGAGAGCGCGGCATACCGTTTCACCGACCAGCCTGGCGCCGGCTCCAGTCTGGCATACCACGGGCAGGTGGTGGAGATCACTTTCAGTAGTGGGCCGGATGGCGGGATGTGGGCAGTGGAACTGGACGGGCAGCCCTTGCTCGACCCTGACAGCGGGGATCCTCTCACAATCGACGCCTA
>DATDRQ010000039.1:0-17563 GCA_035291645.1 Anaerolineales bacterium | reverse complement strand
CGTCGCTCTCTTCTTGGCGATTGGCGCCCTCTAGCTCCTCATAGGCGCCCTGACTATTCCTTTCCACAACAAGAACAAAGGGACGGAGCTGCTCTTCGTATCCCACTCCACTGATGAAGCTCACTTCGGCAAGTCGCCATCTGAAATCCTCGCCGCCGATCCTGTTCTATCAAAGCTCCGGACGCTGCTTCTGACAGTGATCGCTGGCTTCCTCCTCCTGGCAGGCGTTTTATTCATCTCCATCGCCTGGTTTGGCCTCAGGCAGGCGCAGCCTTGGACCCTCACTTCCCTATTCGTGGCTGGTCTACTCGCCCTCGCCTTCTGGGCTCTAGCCCTCTCGCCCTACTTCCGAATGGGCATCCCGGTCACAATCGGGGACCTGCCGCCGTTCATTTGGATCCCGGCTGTTCTCATCCTTCCAGCGATCATCCTGGGATGGATTGGCTTACGCTAGAGAAATTTTTCACCCTTTGAGAATGAACCAAGCCGATTAACTACTCACTGGAGCCGCTTCCTTGCGCGATTCCTGCACACGCCGGGCGCGCTGGACAACGCCTCCGGGGTGGCGGCGTTGCTCCTGCTGGCAGAGCTGCTGGCGGATTACGCCGGGGGCCTTGAGATCGAACTCGTCGCCATGAATGGCGAGGATTACTATGCCTGCCCAGGCGAGATTCAATGGTTAGCCAGCAATTCCAGGCGGTTAGATGATATCGTGTTGGGGATCAACATCGACGGGGCTGGCTTCCAAACGGGGAGAACGGCTTATTCGTTATATGGCTGCCCAGCGCAGATTGAACGGGTCGTGCGGCGGGTTTTGTCGAGTTCTGAGGGCATAGTGGCAGGTGAGCCCTGGTACCAGAGCGACCACTCGATATTCATCCAGAATGGGGTGCCTGCCCTGGCGGTTACCTCGGAGCAGATCTTTGAAATCCTGACTGAGATCGCCCATACGGATGCGGATCTCCCAGAGATGGTGGACCCAGCCAGGTTGGTTGAGGTTGCCTACGCCTTGCGTGAAGTGGTGCTGGAGCTGGACCGGCTCTGGGGATAAAATGGTTGATGGCGGAACTATGGTTGAGCCGGGCAAAGCCATCCGCCTGGCTGATATCGATCCATCCTGGAATGGCGCTGTGCATGGCATCGATATCCAGGAGGAGCAGTCACAGGCGCGCCTGCAGGAGCTGCTCGAACAAAAACGCGGCTTGCTGGCCGAAGCGCAGGATAAGCTGTACGCCAGCGACCGCCACGCGCTGCTGGTCATTTTCCAGGGGTTGGCGGGGGCGGATATCGATGCGGCCATCCGGCACATGATGACCGGGGTCAATCCGCAGGGGTGCCAGGCGTTCAATTTTGCCAGGCCGTCTTCGGAAGACCTGGACCACAATTTTCTGTGGCGCTATTCGCTGGCGCTGCCGGAGCGCGGGCGGATCGGAATTTTCAACCACTCGTACTACGATGAAGTCGTCTATCCTAAAGTGAAGCCGGGGGTCTTAGACCGACAGAGGCTCACGGTTGGAGGAGACCCCCAGGCCTTCTGGGAAGCGCGTTACCAGGACATTAACAACCTCGAACGGCATCTGGCGGTGAACAATATCGTTGTTCTCAAGTTCTTCCTGCATATTTCGAAGGCAGAGCAGCGCCAGCGCTTCCTGAACCGGACCTACGAACCGCAGCAACGCTGGCGGTTCTCCGTTGCAGAATTAGAAGAACGCGACCAGTGGGACCAATACCTGGAGGCCTACGAGCAGGCGATAAACGCTACCAGCACTGCAGACGCCCCCTGGTATATTCTCCCCGCAGACCACGCCTGGGCGGCGAGCCTGCTGGCTGCCGAGATCCTGACGGAGGCGATCCTTGACCGTGGCGTGGATTACCCCAAGGTCACGGAAGAAGGGCGCGCTGACCTGCTGGCTGCCAGGCAGCAGCTCGAGAACGAGAGCTAAACGAATAATCAGACAGCCTGGTAGACCACCAGCCTCGTAGATCGCCAACAGAGCTGGCATGATCCTTACAAAGGTGACACGGAGCTGCGCCATTCGTCACTTGACCTGCATAAAAGGAAGGACTACAATGAGGGCGGAATGGTTGGCGCCCAGACAGGTTTCCTGGTGGGTCGATTTATTGGCCGGTTGATCAAGTTGAGTTCTGATCACAGGGGTGGAAAATTGCAGCTTGGGATGGACCATACAGCGCGGCTCGAGAATAACAACCTCGAGCCGGCTATTATTTTTCATTTCATGCATGCAGGTCTCCGAATCTTTGGACACCCTCCAGAGACCTGGCACAGCCTAATACCAATCTCAGTCAGGAGTCATTCATGACCGATTACCTTTTTCGCGGTGATCTGGCCGAGCTGGACCCCGATCTGCAGGGGCTGCTCGATCTGGAGGCCGAGCGCCAGTACCGCAAGCTGATCCTGATCCCCAGCGAGAGCACCGCCCCCCTGGCGGTACGCGCCGCGCTGTCTTCTTCTTTCCAGAATATCTATGCGGAGGGCTATCCGGATGAGGACACGCGCTGGATGAGCGAGGCGGAGATCCTGGATTACGGCGTGCGGCTTTCGAATTATCGGCGCTACTCCGACCCGCGCTACTACAAGGGCGTGGAATACGCCGACATCGTCGAGGCGTTAGCCCGGCGGCGCTGCGCCGAGCTGTTCGCCGCCAATGGCGTTACTGCAGACAACCTGTTTGTAAATGTCCAGGCTCTTTCCGGCGCCCCGGCGAACAACGCCATCTATCACGCGCTGATCAACCCGGGCGAGACGATGATGGGGATGAACCTGCTGCACGGCGGGCACCTCAGCCATGGGTCGCCGGTCAACCGCTCCGGCAAGTATTACAACGCCGTGCACTACACCGTCGACCCGGAAAAGGAACGGATCGATTACGGTGCGGTGGAGGAGCTGGCCCGCCAGCACCGGCCGCGTTTCATCATCGCGGGTTATTCCTCCTATCCGTGGTCGGTGGACTGGATCAAGTTCCGGGCCATCGCCGACGCAGTCGGGGCGTTTCTGTTCGCCGACATCGCCCACGTCGCCGGGCTGGTGGCGGCTGGCGTCTATCCCTCTCCGGTCGGCTACGCCGACGTGATCACCTTCACCACGCACAAGTCGTTGTGCGGGCCGCGTGGGGCGTGCATCCTGACCACGCGCGCCGACCTGGCGCGCAAGATCGACCGGGCGGTCTTCCCCGGCGAGCAGGGCGGCCCGCACGTTAACGTCTTCGGCGCCATGGCGCTGACCTTCAAACTGGACCGGTCGGAGCAGTTCCGCCAGTTGCAGCAACAGGTGGTGAAGAATTGCATATCCCTGACTGCCCGGCTGCAAGATCACGGCTTCCGCATCCCCTTCGGCGGGACGGATACCCACCTGACCAATCTGGACTGCCGCTCGGTTACTGGACCGGATGGGACGACCTTGTCTGGCGACATGGCCGCCCGGCTGCTGGACCTGAGCGGGATCGTGGTCAACCGCAACACCATCCCGGGCGACGTATCGGCGGCCAATCCTTCCGGCATCCGCCTGGGCACTCCGTGGGTAACCCAGCGCGGCCTGAAAGAAGCGGAAATGGTCCAGGTGGCGGACCTGATCGCCGAGGTGCTCCAGGCGGCCACCCCGTACGCGCTGGAAGGTCGTAAGGGGGAGCTGCAGCGCGCTAAGGTGGATTTCGGCGTGCTGGAAGGCGCCAAGCTGCGCGCCCGCGCCCTGGCTGAGAAGGCCGGGATCGACTACAAACCGGCAGAGCACGGCTATCCTCACTTTTATTTCCTGGATGATTACGATGAACGCCAGGAAGAGGCGATCACATTCAACCTGGCGGGGGAGGCAATCCGCGAATTTTTGAATTACGCCCTCTGCAGTGACGCCGGCGCGCTTGCCCCGGGGGAGAGCCAGACAACCCGCATCTATACCCCCAATGGCGAGGTGGACGGCAGCCTGACCTGCGTCAACCCCTATTTATTTGGCCTGACCCTGCCGGGCGGCTGGCGATCCGGGCAGGTTGTGACCTGGTTGCGGGCGCTCTCGGACGGTTATGTGGCTTTCGACGAGGATCTGCTGCGCAAGCTGCCCGGACCGATCCGGGTGAGTGAATCGCCGCAGGCCGATCGATTCGCCGGAGCAGGCGATCCGGTCGACCGGCGCAAGCCCTACTTCGTTGGGAGTACCGATCAGAAGATGCCGGAGGACTTCGAGCCATTGCCAGCCTTCTCCTGGACCGACCAGGAGGCGCCCCTGCGCCGTACGCCGGTCTACGAGCTGCACCGCCGGCTGGGTGCAAAGATCATCCCCTTCGCCGGATGGGAGATGCCGGTGTGGTACTCCTCCGTCGTCGAGGAGCACACCGCTGTCCGCCAGGCAGCCGGGCTGTTCGACGTGGCGCACATGGGCGTGTACCAGGCCGAAGGGCCGGATGCCGCCGTCTTCCTGGACAGCGTGGTCGGCAATGACGTCGGCGGGCTGGCGGTGGGCGAATCGCTGTACACCCATTTCCTTACCCCTGAGGCCGCAGTGATCGACGACTTGCTGGTATACCGGCGCGGGCCCGAGAAGTTCCTGGTGGTAGTGAACGCCTCCAACGACGACAAAGATTGGGCCTGGCTGAACGCCGTCAGGGCAGGCACGGTGCTGGTGGACCGGGAGCGCCCCTGGTCGCGGGCTTACGGCAAGAACGTCATCTTGCGCAACCTGCGCAACCCCAAAGAAGGGCAGGACATGCGCGTGGATATCGCCCTGCAAGGACCCCGTTCGCGAGATATCCTGCTGGCGCTGGGCAGCGACCCCACCACCCGGGGGCGCGTGATGGCGCTCAAGCGCACCCAGTTATGCGAGGCGGTCCTAGGTGGTTTCGACCTGGTGGTCTCCCGCACCGGTTACACCGGGGAGAAGATGGCCTTCGAGCTGTTCGTCCATCCGGACCGGGCGGAGGCGCTGTGCGAGGCCCTGCTGCTGGCTGGCGAGCCGTTCGGGTTAAAACCCTGCGGGCTGGGGGCGCGCGATTCGCTGCGCACCGAGGCCGGCCTGCCCCTGTACGAGCACGAGATGGGCGCCGGATCGGGACAGGGAGGCGAGCCAGACCTGGGCGTAGGCGAAGGCGGCTTCGGCAGCTATGTGAAGACCTACAAGCCCTGGTTCATCGGGCGGAAGACTTTCCTGGAGCGCGAGCAGGCCCGCAAGGGGGTGGTAGCCCGCTTCCGCTTCAACGAGAAGGGCGTGCGCATGGCGCACAACGGAGACCCGGTGGTCGACCGGCGTGGGCGGGTGATCGGCTGGGTGACCAGCTGCGCCGTCGACAGCGAAGGCTTCCTCACCGGGCAGGCTTACGTGGATTTGAAGAGCGCCGAGCAGGGAACCCCGATCCTGATCTACCAGGGCGCGCCCAAATCGGTCGGGAAGACTCCGGTTGAATTGCTGCCCGGCGACCGGGTCACCTTACCCGGCCCGGCGACGATTGTCAGCCGGTTCCCCAAGTAAACGGTAATCCCTGGGCAGCAGTCTACCTGCTGCCCAACTCGTCTCTAGTGGATGGGAATTGAACGCTGATGGACTTTGCAGAGTAAATTCATTGGAGCAGCGTCGATCGAAAATCGGTTAATTGACGGTATGGAGAAACCAAGGAGATACACCTATGCAGACACCGTGGGATCATCGCTATGCACAGCGGACCCAACGGATGGCCAGTTCGGCGATCCGCGAATTGCTCAAATATACCGAAAAACCGGACATCATCTCGTTCGCCGGGGGGCTACCAGCTCCGGACGTCTTTCCGGTAGAAGAGTTCAGGATTGCATGCGATAAAGTCCTGCGCGAGCAGGGAGCGCAGGCTTTACAGTACAGTACGACAGAAGGTTTCCGTCCCCTGCGGGAGATGATCGTCCGCCACACCCTGCGCTACGGGATCGAGATCACCCCGGAAAATGTGATGATCACGGCCAGTTCTCAACAGGCGCTCGATTTGCTGGGGAAAGTTCTGATCAATCCTGGCGACAACATCCTGGTCGAATCCCCCACCTACCTGGGAGCGTTGCAAGCCTGGAACCTGTACGGGGCGGAGTACATCAGCGTTCCGATGGACGAAAACGGGATGGATACGGACGCCCTGGAGGATGCCCTGCGCGCCGGGCCGAAGTTTATCTACGTCCTGCCCAACTTTCAGAACCCATCCGGGGTGACCCTCTCCCTGGAGCGGCGGTTCAAGCTGATCGAGCAGGCCGACCGTTACGGCGTGCCGATCATCGAGGACGACCCGTACGGGCAATTGCGTTATGAAGGTGAGCACCTGCCTTCGGTTGTGGTGCTGGACAGCCAATCCCGAGATGACTGCCAGCACGTCTACCGGGGCAACGTGATCTACCTGAGTACTTTCTCCAAGATCCTGGCGCCGGGATTGCGCCTGGGCTGGGTGATCGCCCCTCCGGAAGTGATCCGCAAACTGGTGGTCGCCAAGCAGGCGGCAGACCTGCACACTTCCACATTTACACAGATGATCGCCTATGAAGTCTCGCACGGCGGTTTCATCGACCGGCACGTCCCGGTGATCCGGGAGGTGTACGGGCACCGCCGCAATGTCATGCTGGCAGCTATGGACCGCTACTTCCCGCCGGAAGTGGACTGGACCCACCCGCAGGGCGGGCTTTTCCTGTGGGGCATCCTGCCAGACTACATGGACGCGGCCGAGGTGTTGGAGGCCGCCGTCGACGAGGAGAAAGTTGCCTTCGTCCCCGGAGAAGCTTTTCACCCTGCCGGGGACGGTAAGAACACCATGCGGATCAATTTCTCGAACGCCTCCCCGGAAAAGATCGAGGAAGGCATCTACCGGCTGGGCAGGTTGATCGGGAAAATGGTTAAGGAGAGCCACACAGTCAAAGGAAATGGTTCCAAGGCGAAGGCAGGCAGCCAGGTAAACCAAATTTAGAAAAAAAAACAGCCAGCCAAATCCTCCTTTCCGGCGTTGGGGAAGGAGGATTTTTATTTAACCTAAGAAGAACAGGCATCCCGTAACGCTGTCCGTAACGATCTCGGGACGGTGCCAGACTAGAATGAGGATTGATTGAGAATGAACTGCACCTGATGCCTGGTAGAGACGCAAGGGTTGCGGAAAGGGAGGGTTGGGGATGAGCGTGATGAGTAGAGTGCGACAAGGGGGTGGTGTGGACCTGAACCGGGTCGCGGCTGGGATGGCGGCGGGGGCCTTCATCGGTGGGGTCGTCGGGGGGTTAGGCGCCCGGATTTCGATGCGGTTCGTGGCAATCCTATCCGGCGCACAGCCCGGCTTCAGCCTGGGCGGGACCCTGATGATCGTTTTCACCGGCGCTATCCTCGGGTTGATCTTTGGACTGGTGTATTCCGGCATCCGTCGCTACCTGCCGGGTAGCGGAGCCTTGAATGGGCTGGTCTTCGGGGCTACCTTGTTCCTGGTCTTCGTCGTCCTGCCCTTCTGGTTGATGCAGGAGGGGGAACTCG
Source organism: Anaerolineales bacterium (assembly GCA_035291645.1). Lineage (GTDB taxonomy): Bacteria > Chloroflexota > Anaerolineae > Anaerolineales > UBA4823 > DATDRQ01. The sequence continues at coordinate 10,101 of DATDRQ010000039.1, read as the reverse complement.
CGCTGGTCTCACCCTGGATGGGAATATTGCTTTTTGGACCGCTGCCCCTGGCCTATGGGGCCGTCCTCGCTGTCCTGGTGACAAGGCTGGAGGCCCGCATGGCGGAGCGGGAAAGCAACCGGATTGGGATCGGCTGGCTGGCCTTGTATGGAGCACTCCTGACGGTTACCCTGATCGGCGGTCTTTCACTGGCGGACCCGCAGCTGATATTTCCCAGCCTGTTCGTCTGGGCTTACAAGGCTCTCGGGCTTTCCTTTGCGACTGCACGGAGCATCCACGCTCTCCTGATTGCCGGCTTCTTCCTGGCATACTGCGGGATGGCAAGCGCGCTTCTCTGGTCTGGAACCCGCACCTGGATGGCGCAGTTCGCGGCAGTCTCCTTGCTGGCTTTCTCTGCGGCGTTCTTTAACGATGGGGAGATCTTCCGGCCTGGGATGAATTCGATGTTTATCGTTCGCTGGCTTCCAGGTTTGTTACGCAGCGCGGGATTGATGAGTTTGCTGCTCCTGCTTTTCTGGTTCCCGGATGGCCGGTTCACCCCCGGCTGGACTCGCCCGCTGGCGATCGGGCTGGGCGGACTGTTGCTGGTTATATTTGTCGGGCTATCCGGCAATGAAACAGTTGCCGATCTGGAACCGCTGGTGGGCGCTATCGGGCTGGCATGTGGCGCCCTGGCGCTGGGCCAGCGATACCGCTCGACTGGGGATCCAGTCCAGCGCGCCCAAATCCTGCCATTTGTGCGCGTGGTGAGACTCTTGCTCATTTATCTGGTGCTGCTCGGAGCGGGCGCCTTCTTAATCCCGGCTATGCGGCCTTGGGAGAGCGAAGGATTCGAAAGCCTGTTCGCGATTGGGCCTTACCTGTTACCCTGGCTGTTGCTACCGGCGGTACTTGTCCGGCTGGTGCGGCAAGAAAATTTGTGGAGAGCAGGATAAAAGGTCTTATTTAGTCCAAATTTATGATAAGATTGTCTCGGATTGGGGAGCGATGAGCCGGCCGCTGCATGTGGTCACTTGGCGACCGGGGAGCGAGTAGTGAAACCGACCTGATAATCTAGGTCGGTTTTTATTATTTGCCGGGCTGGAGGGATGCAAACAACCCGATCCAAACGAAAGACCTGGGCGGGAGCCTTGGATAGAACCAATACACCAAAGAGGAGAATTACGATGAACATACAGGAAAAGAAAGGCAGGGTCTTGTGGATATGCCTGACCATACTCGTCGGTCTGGCTATGCTCACAGGTGTCGCCGCGGCGAGCGACAGTTCGCAGGTGAGCGCCGAGCGAGTCACGATAATCAATTTCGAAGGCCTGGCTGCCGGTTCGATCGTCGATTCAGTATCGGCAGGCAAAGGGATGACCGGCGATGTGGTGGATGGTGTCGTGAAGGTGTTCGGTTACAGCAACTTGACCGGAAAGACTACCAACGCGGCCATGATCTTCGACGCGACCTGCCCTCCACAAAACGCACCAACCAGCTGCACCGGAAGTGACAAAGATCTCTTCAAACCGGAACTGGGGAAGGTGCTGATCGTCAGCGAAGATCTCGACTCGGCAGATCCGGATGACGCCAACAACCCGAGCGCAACGCTGGAGTTTGATTTCTCCTCCTGGGGGAATGGCACCGTTACGGTGGAGAGCCTGACCGGGATGGATTTCGAGGAGAGCCAGAACCAGGGCAACTCTGAAATCGACCTTTACTCCGGGGGGATTAACGGCACGTTGCTCGGAACGGTGGACATCCCGCACACTGGCAATAACGGCACTGCTACCATCCAGGTGGGAATGTCCGGCGTCGATTTCATGCGCATCAAGCTGAACGGCTCCGGGGCGGTAGACAATATCAAGATTCATGCGGGGGAAATATTATACCTGTCCGATGAAGGAGAACGAGGTGACGGAAGATCATTTCTTTACCGGGTCACTATCGATGAACAAAAGCAACAAGCGATCATGACCCTGTTGCCAGGTGGGGAAGTGAATCAAGAGCAGGTAGATACCCTGGCCAGTACAATCAATGGAGCCCGGCTTTACATGGTGAGCGGCCCAACACTGTCTTTTTATGACCTCGCCACCAGCCAGGTAACAGTCATTGGTGATATCAAAGCCAAAGGCGTCGTTCTGGACAAGATCGATCAGGCAGCTTTTTCACCGGAGGGGACGATGTACATTACTGGCGTGTCGACTGAAAACCTCTACCGGCTTAATACGGGGACAGCAGTAGCGACTCTGATCGGTCTGATCACGAACGGGGCGACAGGAGCGACCGTAGACATCCAGGGCGGCGATATTGTTTTCACCTCTGACGGCAAACTGTACCTGTGGACGCTGCGCGGAAAGACCGGAGCGCCCGTCGGGCTCTACCAGGTTCCGCTGACGCCCGAGAACGGCGTTCTCAAGGCGGTCTTAATCACCACTGGTTCGACAGATAATCACGTCCATTCATTCCGAGGTATGGCCGTACGAAAGAATGGCGCTGGGGATCTTGTTGCAGCCTCCGGAGAAAATTCATTGCCAAAAGGTGACGTACTCCACATTTTCGATCGGACAGGTAAGGACGTTTTAGGCCCGGTACCATTCATACTCGACGGCAAACCGTTCAATCTGGGGTCAGGGGATATGTCGATCGGACCGTTTGCGCCGTAATTAATTCCTTCCTCCAGCCCGAGTTTATCAACCGAGAGAGTAGGCTCCTGCGCCCTGGCGTAGGAGCCTTTTGATCCAATAAAGGACGGAACAATAAGATGGTACTGGTTTTACAGAGATAAGAATCTGCTCTGAGATAGCTGTAAGGCATAATCGTTGCCTTCGTGAAAGGTTGGCAGGAGGGTGGTGGTGGACCGGTTGACCAGCAAGGCATGGGCGCGCACGGAAAGGATTTCCCGGCTCAATTGCTGGCGCGGGAAATTGAGAAAAGCGACCGCCAGGCGCGGTTCGGCGCCGGTGTAGTGGTTGATCTGGGCGATCGCTTCGGCCAGGTCCCGGCAGGGCCGGATCGCCAGGACGTAGGCGGGGATCTCCTGGGCGAAGAAATCGGGAAGTTCCTCGCTGCTTGCCACGAGCAGGGGCGCAGCTTGGAATTTTGAACGTCTTTCCCCGCCATAAAAACTCCCCCGCAGGGAGTTTTTTTCCCGCAGAGATGCCAGATAGTCTAAATAACGCGGCTCGACGTAACCGACCTGTGTGTCCGGGTCGAGCGGATCGCCGATTACCAGGCTGTGCAGGTATTCGGCGGCTTGTTGCTCCCAGGAGGCATTGTCAACTACCATCATCGATTTGGTCGCCGTGCAGACGATCGGGTAGCCAATAGATGCATACAGCTGCTGGCGCCCGCCTTCGGAGAGTTGTCCGCAGGTCACCGCGGCGCAGTTGCCGGAGGCATGGCGCAGTACGGTTTTGCCTTCGAACAGGTCCTGGCGCTGGCCAATTTGCTGGTAGCGCAAGGTGGGCTCGATTGCAGCCGAAGGTCCAAAGGTCCAGATGGCAGAACTGGCGCTTGCCAGCCGGGCATGGCTTTCGGCAGCCTGGGGGCCATTCCGATCCAGGTAGATCAGGTTAGAGAACCGGGGATCGAACCCGGCGGCGATCAACGCCCGGATGATCAGGGGAGCGGCTGTATCGCGGATCGAGGCGCGCAGGATGAAAGGGAAGCCCAGGTAGGCCAGGTTGGCGGCGACGATGGCGGCGGCGCGCGGGTCGTTGCCCGGAGTGATGGCGTAACAAAAACCATCCGGCGGCGCCAGCACCCGGTAAAGCCCCTGGCCGATCGTTTCAGCCAGGCGTGGGTCTTGCTTGCCGATGCTATGGAAACGAGCGCCCATTCGTTCGGGAACTTCATGGAAGATGGCGGGGACCTGATCGAAAAGACCGGCAACCAGGCGGAGCGGCATGCCGGTCATGCGCACACAATGCTCGACGTCCGCATTCGAATAATTAAATTTCGCGGCGGCTTCCCGCAGCAGGCCGGCTCGCTTCGGGAGAGCAGGGATGTCTGCTTTGCGAACGGCCCCGATAGCCTGCGAAACCTCCAGGGGACCGGGATGGCTTAATTGAAAGGTGTAATCCGGGTAAAAAGAGGATCTTCCCGCGAACGGATTGGGCCGATATTCCTTGCCACCGATCAAGAGAGTGTCGTGCATTGTGGAGAAACACCTGGCGCTGAAGATCCGGCCTTAACCGGCTGCGCAGCCGTGTAGAAGCAGGTCTTCATGGTCCCCGCTGTTTTTGCGGTGAACGTTGGTGATGACCGGGCTGAAGATACCACAGGAGCATTCCCCTTCGTTCAGCAGCAGGGTTGCCAAGTCGCCGGGTGCATAGCGGATCCAGATCGTGCCATCCCTGGCCCATGAGGTGTAGACCAACAAGCCTTCTTCTCCTTTCTGTACGGGGACCCAGGCGTCTCCAACCCGTTTGACGACTTCGATGTAGTGCGGACCGTGGAGCAGGTGCAGGTTATTGTGGTGGCAGGCTGCGCCCGGGGTGAGGGCCGGGTTGGTGCTGCAGGCCTGGGGGATGGCTTCCGAGGAGCCGAGCAACGTGGCGGCGGGCGTGCCCCCCAGATAGTTTTCGAGCAGCTCCAGGGCAGAGGGGACGATCTCGAAGCCTCCCAGGAAGACGAACTCGACCTGTTTGCGCCCACCATCATCCGGGATGAGCAGGCCTTGCAAGGCGGGGTCCTCCAGGGAAGCCTGTACCAGGCCGTGCAGGTTGATCCCGGCAGCCTTCTGCTGGAGCTGCATCTCCCGGGTCGGTTGCTGCACGGTAAACAGGATGTTGACACGGTACTGTCGAAGGTTTTCCAGGACTTGCCGCGGGCCTTCTTCCGGTCGGCGCATGTGAACGTGCACGCCGTGCAGCCACAAACTCTCCTGCATCCACTGCCCGCCTTTGTGGGAAGGATTGTAGGTGTATAAGACGGAGTCGCCCGGGCAAATCCCGTGATAATCGTGGCCGCGGCGCCAGGCCTGCGTCTCACGCTGGCGATCCGCAATGGTAACGAAGGTCGGCGAATGGCGACCCATGGAACCGCCACTGCCGAAACCGGCGGTTGGCCCGCTGTCCCGAGGCAGCAGGATGAAAGGATCCCGGTTGGCAGCCGATCGAAAGCCGGGCAGCCCGTGTTGTGGATCGTCGTCCTTTACGAGGAGCGGGAGGCGCTGCCAATCGGCGAGGGTCTCGATCGAACGCGGATCTACCGAGCCCAACCGGCTTCTATATAGTTCGGGCAGGCAGCTTTGGGCGCGCGCCACCTGCTGCTTCAAGAAAGGCAGCAGGATGGGAAACAGACGGGATTCGGGCAGCTGATCCCAGCCATGCCAGGCGAAGGCCTCGGGATGGATCTGCCGGTAGTCGCCGATTTTGCCGGCCAGGATGCTCTCTTCCAGGAGCACGAAGGCTTTTTCCGTCTGGATTAGCGGTTGCCAGGAGTCAGGGGAGCGCATCAGGATCTCTCAAATTGCATGATAGCGGTGATTGCAGCGAATGTCAACAATCAATGCTCCAGTCGATTGACAAGGATTCCATCTTCAATTATCCTGGAGTAGCCTTTACCCTCGTTATCCCTGCCCATTCTGGTGCGAAAACCGAGACGAATGGCTCGATCATTCGAAACCGGTAGAAAAGGAAACTCCGTGCTGAAGAAGAAATCGACCTCTCTCGAGAACGGGTACGAATTTGAGCTGCCAAGAAAAGTTGGGATCATCTTCAGTGATGTTAGGAGAGATTATTTCCCGACCGAGGCGCAATACATCACGGAAAAAGGCGCCGATAAGGACGCCGCCCTGATCGGACGGTATCTGGAGACGTTGGGTATCACCGTTTTTCTATACCCGGGGAACGCCTGGCTCCCGGCACGGCTATGCAGAGATATGCCAGAACTGGTTATTAATCTCGTCGATTCAGTCAAGGGAGATGAAAGCCTTTCCTCAGCCATCCCGGGCGTCCTGGAACTTCTCGGCCTGCCGTATACCGGGGCAGACATCTTGGGATTATCTCTCGATACCAATAAATTCCTGACCAAGAAGCTGCTTCAGCAGAACGGTATCCCCGTTCCACACTACCAACTTTTCAATCAGGTTGGAGACTATCTCGACTCTTCGATGCGGTTCCCGCTGATCTCGAAATTAAACGCCATTCACGGGGCCGTCGAAATCACTTCAGACGCAGTTTCCGAAAACGAAAAGCATCTCCGGGAACGCTTGAGATATCTAATCAGTACCTATAAACAACCGGTCCTGGTGGAGGAGTTCATCGCCGGCCGCGAGATCACTGCGATCTTACTGGAGGGAATGATTAAGAAGGTCTACCTGGCGGAGAAGGTCTTCACCAGCCGGGGGGACAGGTACGCCTTCACTACCTTCGAGGATCAATGGATTTCCGGAGGCCCGGCAGCGTACCGTTACAGCAAATTCGAAGACCCGGTATTGAAAGAGTACGTCAAGAAGGCCTTCGATGTCACGAATATGTACGATTACGGAAAGTTCGACATCCGCCTCGACCAATCGGGCAGGTATTTTTTCGTCGATACCAACTGCAATCCAGCCTTCGGGCCCAAGGAGCTGGACGTAGCCTTGTCCGTAATCCTGGATATGTACGGGATTTCTTTTTACGAAATCCTCAAGCGCCTGCTCCTGAACACAGTACGCGACGCTGCTGGAAAGGAGCGCTTGCCGCTCCCGGCGGAGACGGAAATTTAAGTTTCTTGGCGCGGCCTCCAGACCGTGCGGGTGGAATCGAAGACCATCGATTCTCAGGGAAGGGGGAGTGCTGTTTCGAGATCGTGATCGCAGGGCGGATGCCTGGTTGTAAACCCTAATCGGCGGGAGGAGCGTAGTGGATCACCGGCAGGAATACCGGAGGTTCGAGGGTGATAGTCAGGAATACGGCGCTGGGGACGCCCCATTTGCCGGCCGCGTCCCGGCTCTCGACGTAGATCAGGTGCCTGCCCGGCGCCCAGCCGGTCGTATCCAGGTTTGCGCTCAGGCCTTCCTGGGAGGCGTCGAAATCCCCATCGGCAGGATCGAGCGGGTGAGTCTGGGCAGACCCTTTCCAGGAGGGGGCCTCCAGGCTATACCGGGCGGCAACGATCGCCTGGACAGGCTCCTGCCCCCAGCCGTTGCTGTCGTAGCGGGTGTCGTCGGCGCGGGCGGTCAGAAGAACCGGCGTCCCGGCCTGGACCTGACCTGCCGAGACGGATACTTGCAGGGAGTCCGGTCCGGCAGGCGCCTGGTAAGGGCGGCGGGCGGCCTTAAGGGCGTACAGCAACGCCGGCAGGTTATCCGGCAGGATTTCGTTTTCGAAAACGGAGCAGGACTGGAAGAATTCGGTGCCTACTTCGAAGGTGTAAGCCGCCACGCCCAGATCCCCATAAGCCCAATCGTCGCTCGTGCCCGAGGTGGCGTAGATACAGCCAGGTTCGCCGGACTGGCAGACCGGATACTGGTTGAAGAAGCCGAACTTGCGCCCGAGCGTCTCCAGCTGGGCGTTGTTCGGGGCGGGGCCGGGCTGCCAGCCCCAGGGGAAGAGCACCAGTGGCCAATAGCTGTGCAGGGTGATGAAAACTCCGCTGGAATCCAAAGGAGCCGGGTCGGAATCAGCTGGCCCGCGCCGGTCGGGGAAGATCGCGGCCAGGTAGCTCTGCACCGCCTGGGTCTCCGGCTCGGAGGCGGCGGATTTCCCGCGGTAGGTCTGATCGCAGCCGAAGGTGCTCGCCCCAACCCCGCCCCACTTGAAGCTGCTGTTGCGGTTCAGGTCGGTGCCCCATGATCCTGGGAGTAACTTACAACCCTGGGGGTTTGTGTTCTTGCGCCATAAATCGCCGGTTTCGGCGATCTTGCGCCCGTCGGGGTTGGCCTGCGGCAGGATGTGCACTTTGAAATGATCCAGCAGCCAGGTGACGTCCGGGTTCACCCCATACTGCTCTACCAGATGCTCTGCGAAGCGGGCCACCAGCTCGGCGGTGGCGTACTCGCGGGCGTGAATGGCAGCCATGAGCACGAAATCTGGCTTTGGGCCGGGAACGGACTGGTTGGTGAGCACCAGGGCGTGCAGGTCGTAGCCAGGCTCCCCTCCGGGGGTGACCTTCTCCCAGCTGTCGCCGATGTCGATCCAGGCTGCCAGTTTGGGGTGATCGGCTGCCAGCCGGGCCAGGCTGGCGTAGGTCTCCTCGACGGTTCGGTAGCAAGGGAAATTCGGGATGCCGCTGGTTTGCCCGGGAAGCGGGACATTGCGCAGTCCAATAGCCGCCGTGCGCCGAGCATCCACTTCAACCCGGTACCCGGCCGCCTGGAGTCCGGTGATCTGCTCCGAAGTAACCATGGCGACCAGATAACCGTGGGCGTGATCGACCTCCCAGACATCCAAATCGCCGGCGAGCCGGTTCAGATCGTCCGTGTTCGCAAAATATACTTTGGCGATAAGCGCGCCCTGGAGAGCAGCCTCTGGGCTCGATTGAGCCTCTGGAGGAGGGCTTTGCCGGTTTACCCTGGCTGAGGCGGCCGGGGTGAGCAGGAAGGACAGGAGCAGGAAAAGAACCAGCAGGCGGGTCTTCCGGGTCGGGGTGCGCATGGCGCCAATCATACCATTAGTGCTGTGAATGGATTAGCGTCAGCCGCGCTGCCCGTTCCACAGGGTGAATTCCTTGAGGATGGACCGGCCGACGAACTCGTTCAGGATGGAATTATCGGGCACCAGGTCGCTGTCGAGCGGCAGGAACCACTCGAGAAAGGCGAGCAGGCGCTTGGCCTCGATATACTCCGGCGTCCCGTATGGCACCTGGCGCAGCAGAGGCTCGGCGAGCGGCTTGAGCACCGCCAGCTCGTAAGCCAGGGCGGTGTTGAACATCACGTCGGCGTTTTCTTGATACGGGAAGATATAACGCTTCTCACCGCGCCGCACAGATTCCCACCGCTGGATGGTATTGCTGGCGGTGTAGCCGCGCTCGCGCGCATCCCGCACGATGCGGCGCAGCAGGCGGGTGTCCGTGGTCGAGACCCGGTTCTGGCGGTCCAGGTTCAGCTGGGTCAGGGCAGAGACGTAGATGCGGAAAGTCTGCTCTGCCGGGATCTCGGGGATCAGCTCCGGGTTCAACCCATGGATGCCCTCCAGGATGATGATCTGGCCTGGGTCGAGTCTGGCCTGCTTACCCGGCTCGCCGCGCCCGGTGACGAAGTTGTAGTGCGGAATCTGAACGGTCTCTCCGGCGATCAGGCGTTGGAGGTCGGCGATCATCGCCTGGCGGTCGAGGGCGCGCAGCGATTCGAAGTCGTACTGCCCGTTTTCGTCCAACGGGGTTTTCTCCCGGTCCAGGAAGTAGTTATCCATCTCGAAAGGCAGCGGAGAAACGCCATGGGCCAGCAGCTGGACCGCCAGGCGCTTGGAGAAGGTGGTTTTACCGGCGGACGAAGGCCCGGCGATGGTGATCACCTTCAGCCTATCCAGGCATTCAGCCACCATGTCGGCGATATCGGCGATCTGGTGTTCGTGTAAGGCCTCGGATACCAGGATGATCTCGCGGATCTGGTTGGCCTGAATAGCGTCGTTCAGGGCGCCGGCGCTGGATATCCCCAGCCTTTCGAGCAGATCGCCATATTCCCGGAAAGTAGCCAGCAGCTTGGGGTAATCCGGTAAAGGCAGCAGCTCGGTGGGCCGGTGCCGGCGGGGGAATCTCAAAGTGAATCCAACCCCGGTCGTTTCCAGGCCGAACCATTGCAGGTAGCCGGTCGATGGGACCATGTATCCGTGGTGGTAATCGGAATAATCCTCCAGCTGGTACAAGGTGAGGTAGTCTTTTTTACGGTAGATCAGGAGGCGAACTTTATCCTCGTGCCCTTTTTTCTGGAAGTACTCAATCGCCTCCTTTAGCGGGACGATTCTTCTCTGGAACGGCTCGTCGGCTGCAACCAGCTCGCGCATGCGCGCCTCTAAGGATGTCAGTTCTTGCCCGGAAAGCTGGGCGCGGCCCTCGACATGGCAGTAATAGCCGCCGGACGAGACGGAGTGATCGATGGTGAGGATCGCCTGCGGGAACAGCTTTTCGAAAGCCGTTTCCAGGAGGAACGTGAGAGAGCGCCGGTAGATACGCATCCCGTCCGGCTCGCCCATG
>DATDRQ010000038.1:0-3412 GCA_035291645.1 Anaerolineales bacterium | reverse complement strand
TAAGAACCTATCCGAAAAATAATTTTCGGATAGATACTAAACCCACACCAGAACGAACCGAAGGAAGTCCTTCCTTTTTTGTGATAGATCATCCTTCATCTTTAAGGATCAATAAAGCGAGCATGATCTGGTTTCGGCGCGCCCTGTCGCTGGTCCTGTTTGCCGTGCTCGTCTATTTCTTCTGGCCGCTGTTGGAGGATCTTCAGGATGCGGCCGCGCTTTTCCGCCGTGCTCACTGGGCCTGGCTGGCGGTTGCCATCCTGGTTCAGGTCATCTCCTATGGTTTCCTGACCTGGTTGAACGCCCTGTCCCTGCAACCGTTTTCAAGGAAAATAAACTTCCTTCAGCTGGCCGGGGTGCTGACTTCGATGGCTTTCATCCAGATCGCGATCCCGAGCGCTGGCGCCAGTGGCGTAGCAATGCGGGTGCGGCTGCTGCGTAAGTTCGGTTACGCGCCGGAGGAGTCGCTTTTTTCCTTGATGGTGGAAACATTGCTGGAAGCCGTGGCGCTGGTCTCGGTTGCCTCCCTGGGCGTATTTTACCTTATGCGAAGAGGCGAACTGTCGAGGCTCGATCTCTTTCTGCTTGCCCTGGCAGGGGTTGCCGGGATCGGCTTGCTGTGGTATGGTTGGCGTTTGCTCCTGAACCGAGAACGCAGTTTTCTCCTATTGAACCGGCTCGCCGGCTGGTGGAACCGGATCGGGGGGCGGGTCTATTCGATTCATCCTGACCTGTTACACGACCGCCTGGAGATCTTCCAACAGAACCTGGTCCATTTCAATGGACTCTTGGTATTGAAGCTCTTCCTGGCTGCATACGGCAAGGTATTGCTGGACGTGGTCACGCTTGGTGCCGGTTTTTACCTGTTTGGTTACGAAATTTCACCCGGGAAGCTTTATACCGGATATGGTTTAATACTGACCATGAGTGGGATGGCCGCCCTGCCGGGAGGGCTCGGGATGGCGGATGCCTACGCCCCGGTCGTTTTCTCGTGGTTGGCCGTGCCGGGATCGGTCGCTCTGGTGGCCGGGTTAACCTACCGGCTGATTGCCTTCTGGCTGCTCCGCTTCGTCGGTTTTATCACCTGGCAAATCCTGGAGAGCCATCCGAAAATGTAATGATGATCCGCGATCAACGCTACCTTTACTTTACCGTGTTCGCCTCGGGTATGACCACATTGGCCGTCGAGCTGTCGGCCGCCCGGCTGCTGGGGAATGTGTTTGGGACCAGCAACCTGGTCTGGGCCAGCATCATTGGCCTGATCTTGATCTATCTCACCGCCGGGTATTTCATCGGCGGAAGTTGGGCAGACCGTTCCCCTTTCCCCCGCACCATGTACCGGATCCTGGCCTGGGGTGCTTTCCTGATCGGGCTGGTCCCTATCGTCTCGAATCCGGTGCTTCGGTTGGCGGCCGAAGCTTTCGAGCAGCTGCAGGTCGGCGTCCTGTTCGGTTCGTTCACCGCTGTGCTCGTTCTCTTTACGGTACCGATCACTTTATTAGGCACCATTTCCCCGTTTGCCATCCGCCTGGCGATGCGCAGGCAGGACGAGGCCGGGACGATATCCGGGCGGATCTACGCGATCTCGACGCTGGGCTCTTTCGTGGGAACCTTCATCCCGGTGCTGGTCCTGATCCCGACGATCGGCACGACTCGAACCTTCCTGGCCTTCAGTGTGTTCTTGACGTCCGTTGCGATCGGTGGATTGTGGCTAACCAGCGGCTGGCGCACCGCCGTGAACTGGTTGTGGATGCCGCTGGTCCTGGTCCTGCTGGCTGTCTTCGGGATGGGTAGCGGGATCAAAGCCTCGTACGGGCAGATCTACGAGACCGAATCGGCCTACAACTACATCCAGGTGATCGAGCGGGAAGGGTACCGCCTCCTCCGGCTGAACGACGGCCAAGGCGTGCATTCCATGTACCATCCGCAGGATCTAATCGACCACGGTCCCTGGATGCAGTTCCTGGCCGGGCCGTTTTTCAACCCCTCTCCCTATAATCCGGAGGATGTGAAAAGCATCGCGATCGTCGGCCTGGCCGCCGGGACGACCGCCCGGCAGGCGACCGCCGTCTTCGGGCCTGTTCCGATCGATGGCTACGAGATCGACCCCAAAATCATCGCCGTTGGCCGGCGGTTCTTCGATATGAACATGCCTAATTTAAACGCCATCGCTCAAGATGGGCGTTGGGGGTTGGAGCACAGCGATCGCCGCTACAGCCTCATCGCCATCGACGCCTACCGCCCGCCTTACATCCCCTGGCACCTGACCACCCAGGAGTTTTTCCAGATCGTCCGTGATCATCTCGCCGAGGGAGGGGTGGTCGTGATCAACGTTGGCCGCGCCCCGAACGACCGGCGCCTGATCGATGGCCTGGTCGGGACCATGAGCACCGTTTACCCCTCGATCTACGTGATGGATATCCCTGAGACTTTTAACTCGATCGTCTATGCGACCGCCCAACCGACGACCATCGATAACCTCTATGGCAACCTGGTGTACCTCAGCAGCCGCGGGGACGTTCATCCCCTGCTGATCCAGGCGCTCGAGCTGGCTGCGATCCACCAGCAGCCGACGCCGGAGTCGACCACCGTTTACACCGACGATCTGGCGCCGATTGAGTGGATTACCAACAACATGGTGCTCAAATTCGTATTCTTTGGCGATCTGGAGGAGCTGCAATGAACTCGATTGAAGCCGGGACTCGCCCGGTCTACCAGTTGTTATCCTGGCTGTTAACCATATTGGTCCCCGTCGGGTTGGTGCTGACGGCGGTGCGCTTGCTGCTGACGCCTGCTTTCGTACACTTTGAGTACCGCACCCCCAATTTCCCACGCGATTTTTTTGGGTTCAGCCGGGAAGAGCGGCTTTATTGGTCGCAAATCGCTCTGGATTACCTGCTTAACGACGAAGGGATCGACTTCCTGGCCGACCTGCGCTTTCCGGATGGCTCGCCGGTTTATAACGAGCGAGAACTGGTTCACATGGTCGATGTCAAGAACGTTGTTCAGGCTGTACTCCGGGTCTGGTACGTCTCGCTTGCTGGGCTGCTCGTTCTTGGACTGTGGGCCTGGCGCGGCGGCTGGCTGGAGGGATACCGGCAAGGCCTGGCGCGCGGTGGTTGGTTCACCTTACTCGTGGTTGGCACTGTGATCCTGTTCGTCCTGGTCGGTTTTGGGTTCTTCTTCGTATTATTCCACGGCGTCTTTTTCGATCCAGGGACCTGGACGTTTCAATTTTCAGATACGCTGATCCGGCTGTTCCCGGAGAGGTTCTGGCGAGACGCTTTCCTGGTGATCGGGTCGATCTCAGTCCTGGGGGGGTTGGCTCTGGCGCTGGGTTTGCGTAGAAAATAGCTCAACATCCTGTCCCTGTCAGGCGCCGTACTTCTCCAGCCTTCGAGCGTGGGCAAGC
>DATDRQ010000037.1:0-3290 GCA_035291645.1 Anaerolineales bacterium | reverse complement strand
CGTACTGATCAACAGGACGCCGATCAGCGATCCCCAGATGCTGCCGGAGCCCCCACTCAACAGGGCCCCTCCGACCACCGCCGCCGCAATGGCTGACAATTCCATGCCGGCCCCGGTCGTGACCCGCACGCTCTTGAACTGGCTGAAGAGCAAGACCCCGGTAAAGCCGGCCAGTGCACCCCCAATGGCAAAGGTCACCACTTTGACCAGCTTTACATTTACCCCCTGGGCCTTGGCCGCTCCCGGATTCCCTCCCACGGCGAACACGTGGCTCCCGAAGTCCGTGCGGACCAGGATCCACTGGAAAAGAATCACCAGCCCGAGAAGCCAGAGCACGGCAGTACGGAAGTTTGCGCCTTCAGCGAATTGGTTCAGCACATCCAATCGGCCGTTGAACAGCCGGTAGATGGGTAGGTCCTCCAAGGTTTGGACGAGGGCGCCAGTGGAGAGCACCCACAGCAAACCTCGGTAGATGGAGCGGGTTCCCAAGGTTGCGATGAACGATGGAATCCGGGTGGCGATCAGGATCAGCCCGTTGAGGGCCCCCAGGGCAGCAGGGATGCTGATCGCCAGGATCAGCGCAATTCCCGGTGATCCACCGTCGACGGTATTAAAGGCGTACAGGTATCCGGCCACCGCAACCAGCGCGCCGACCGACAGATCGAATTCCCCTCCGATCATCAGCAGAGTGACTCCGATCGCCATCGTGCCGGTAAGGGTGGCGGCACTGATAATGCCGGAGATCGAACGCAGAGTCAGGAAGTTTGGCACGAAAGCCGAACATAGAATAAAGACCACGACAAGCGTGAGCAGCGGCCCGAGGATGGGCGAATCCGCCAGCGCCCGCCGCAGCGGGTGGGGCCAGGGAGCCGCTCGTCTCACTGAGGCAGCAATTTCCATCTTCGCCTTGGCGGAGGGTGGAGCTTAGCGGGAGGGAGGAGCAGCGCTCCTCCCTCCCACCAGCCGAACGATAGAGGCGGGGGATCGAGCGTCAAACCAGCAGCCCGCTCGCCACCCACGCCTTGTGGACTAGCGGTATTGACCTGCCAAGGCCTTGACGATGTCGATGTTGCTCTGATCGACAAAACCTGGCCCGGTCGGTGTTACCGGAAGTGCCGGCGTGACCCCTTGGCGCAGCAGCAGATTCAGCAGCATCACTGCACCATACCCTTGCAGGAACGGCTGCTGATCCACCGCGAAGAGGGTCCTGCCATCGTCGATGGCGGCGACGATCTCTTCGCTCAGGTCGAACGTGCCGTGCGCGATGTCCCCTGGCCCAAGACCAGAGGCCTCCAGGAAGGAGTAGAACGGGGTGGCCCCATTCGGCCCGAGGGTCAGCGCTACGTTGACCTGCGGGTTGGCGGTGAAGAAGTCGCTGATGATCGTCTGGGATTGTGCCGGGTCATTGGTGATCGCCAACACTTCGGCGGTCAGACCCTTCTCTGTCATCGAGTCTACGAAGCCCTGGCAGCGAGCGTCCAGTCCGGTATGACCCACCTGATGGTTGATACATACCCCGACCTCAGCCCCTGGCTGTCCTGCCAGCCGGGTGCCACTCTGGAACCCGCCCTGGTACTCGTCCGCACCAAGGAAGGTCAAGTAGGCGATGTTGTCTTTGATCGGCCCGGCACCGGAGTCGTAGGCAACTACCGGGATGCCGGCGGCGAGCGCGCGCTCGATTGGCTCCTTGAAGAGAATGGGATCGGTCACAGTCAGGGCGATGCCATCGGGGCTGGCCGCCACCGCCTGGTCGATCAGGGCGGCTGTCCGCTCGAGGTCGAACGAATCGGGGGCCAAGACGGTCGTTGTGATCCCCATCTGCTCGGCCGCCAGCTTGATGCCGTTCTCAACGACGCACCAGTAGGCGTCCCAGGAGCAGGTGGCGTGCTGAACCATCAAGAGCGTGACCTCGCGGTCGGGATCCGGGGTAGTGCCAACGTTGCTGGCATCCACGAATCCGGGCCCCGTGGCACTCACCGGCAGCGCCGGGGTGATGCCGAAGCGGTTGGTCATGAAGAGCCACACCACGGCGCTGTAACCCTGCAAGTACGGCTGCTGGTCAATCCCGAACAGGGTTACGCCGCTTTCGATATTGGCGGTGATCTCGGGGCTGAGATCAAAGGTGCCGTGGACCAGATCGCCCGCCCCAAGTCCGGCGGACTCCATCCAGGCGTAAAACGGGTTGGCACCGTTCGGACCGAGGGTCAGGAAGGCATCGGTGCCCGGGTTGGCGGTGGCGTAGTCACCGATGACTGTTTGGGATTCGGCCGGATCATCGCTGATCGCTAGCACTTCGGCCGCGAGGCCTTTTTCAGCGAAGGCGTCGACGAGGCCGTTGCAGCGCTTATCGAGCCCAGCATGTCCGACCTGCTGGTTGATGCACACACCCTGGGTACCGCCGGCCGCCACCATGCGCAGCCCGCCCAGGTAGCCGCCCTGGTATTCGTCCTGGCCGATGTAGGTCAGGTAGTTGATCCCGTCGATGATCGGCCCATTTCCCGCGTTGTAGGCAACTACCGGGATCCCGGCGGCCAGCGCCCGATCAATGGGTTCCTTGAAGAGCACCGGGTCGGTGACCGTCAGGCCGATGCCGTCCGGTTGGGCGGCGACGGCCTGGTCGATCAGGGAGGCGGTCTGCTCAAGGTCGAACTCATCCGGACCCAACACGGTGACCTGAACACCCAGGTCAGCCGCCGCGTCGGTGATGCCCTGCTCAACCGTGCACCAGAAGGCATCCCAAGCGCAGAGCGCGTGCTGCACCATAATGAACTCGAGCTCGCGAGTGAGGTCTGGCGGTGGCGCAATCTCCTCTGGCACCGGCGTGGCTTCCCCCTCTTCGGGTGGCGCCACCTCGGTTGTGGCCGGCGCCGGCGCGCAGGCCGCCAGGATCAGGGCCAACGTTACCAGGCCGGCGAGTACGAGTATGTGTCGCATTTCTTTCATGGAAGTTCTCCTCCTTCAACTGTTGATTAGATGGGTTATGGTCTGGTCGTGATCAAAGTCGTGTTCTCTGGGTATCCTTTTCACCTCCTCCGGTTTGCGATGAGGCACTCCGCCGGGGTTCACCCAAGGCGGTGCGGCGGTAGTTACTTTACCAGGGATTCTTGCCATCAGTGCAGTCCCTGGCTGATCACTCCTTAGCCGACCCGCCCAGCGAGATGTTCATTACAACGGCCAGGATCAGGAAAAATCCTGCCACGGCTTGGAAAACTTGAACTGGCACCCTCATCAATACGAGCCCCTGCTCCAGCATCTGCAACAGCAGGACCCCGATACAAGGTCCCACGATC
>DATDRQ010000036.1:0-16946 GCA_035291645.1 Anaerolineales bacterium | reverse complement strand
CGGGAGGGCCGTGGAGCGATGATCGATCGAGAAAGGACGAGCGTTTATGGCAAAGTGTGAGCATTGCGGGAAGAAGACGACCTTTGGTCGCAACCGTCCCTGGTCTAAGAAAGCCACCCGCAGGACTTTTAAACCGAACCTGCAGACGATTTCTGTCTACGAGCAGGGGCGCAAAGTACGTAAGGTGCTGTGTACCAAGTGCATGCGCACCCTGGTAAAGACCAGCTAAACAGGGTTTTTCTAAGGAATTGTCCTGGTCGATGTGAAAATCGCGGTGTTGGCCGTGATTTTTCGTTTTAATCAGCTGCATGGACAGGCCGGCGGCTCTTAAAGATTTAGCGTGGGAATGATAACCGGACGGGTGGGAACTGGCAAGGGTTTAGCGGTAACATGGCTGAAACAGGCTACGGAAGCGGGGGGTTGTAAAGGAAATATATCCACAAGAAGAAAGGTACCAGGCCTCCGACGGCGATCAGGGTAAGCAAACCCAGCCCGATAGTGACCCAATCTATCTGAAGCGGGTCTTGCACAGGTGGCGCAGGACGGACGTAAACGGGCCTGGTAGAAGATTTTGAAGGCCGGGTGGAGGGTTGGCCTGGACCGCCCGGATCGTCGGGTGAGCGGATCGGCTGAGGGGCGAGGTAGTGCTGATCTTGGACTGTCATTAAAACGCGCCCGAATTGGTCGGCGGTGCGGTAGCGGGCAGAAGGCTCTTTGGCGAGCACTTTGAGCAGCACCTGCTCCAGACCCGCGGGAATCGCCGGGTTAATCTGGCGCGGCGGAACCGGGGGGGCTTCACGGTGCAGCCTGGCCAACTCGGTCGAAGAACCGGCGGAGAAAGGTGGTTTTCCGGTCAGGAGTTCGTATAAAACCACGCCAAGCGAGTACACATCTGAGGAGGGGGAGAGAGCGATCCCGGCGGCCTGCTCAGGGGAGAAATACTGAGGCGATCCCCAGACGATCTCGGATTTCTCATCCGGGTGGATCGAGGCCAGTGCGCGGGCGATGCCGAAGTCGGTGACTTTCAGCCGCCGGTCCGGGGTGATGAGCATATTCTGCGGTTTTAGATCGCAGTGCACCAGGCCGGCCCGGTGGGCATAGCCTACGCCAGAGCAGGCCTGCACCATGAGCGCAAGGGCATCGGCGATGGGCAGGCGGCCTTGGCCCTGGAGGATGCTCTTCAGGTCAGTGCCCGGGACGTACTCCATCACGATAAACAGGCGACCCGCATCCAGGCCAAAATCGTGTACGGTGACGATATTGGGGTGGGAAAGGTTGGCGGCTGCGCGGGCTTCCTGGCGGAAACTCTCGCGGAAGCCCGGATGGCCCGAGTAATCCTCTCGAAGCACTTTGATGGCGACGGTTCGCTCCAGCATCAGGTCGTGCGCCTGGTGGACGACCGCCATCCCGCCTGAGCCCAGAGTCTTTTCCAACTGGTATCGATTGTTGAGGATCATCGAATCTGCCATGCTGGCTCCCTGCGAGGATGTGTTCAAAGATTGTACCACTGCCTATCCGACCAAATTCGAGTAAAATCATTTCACTATCATGCGAAAGGCGCTCCTAATTTATAACCCCGTCGCTGGGCGATATCCTTCCCGCTTGCTGACCGAGCGGGCAGCCGCCGTACTTCAAAAGATGGACTGGCAGGTGGAGATTGAGACCACCAGCGATGGCGAGCATATCACCCGGCTCTCCCAGCAGGCTGTGAAAGAAGGGTTTGACGCCCTCTTCGTCGTAGGGGGAGACGGGTCGGTCAACCGCGCCCTGCCCGGCCTGATCGGATCACGGACTGCTCTGGGTGTGCTGCCAGCGGGTACCGCCAATGTCTGGGCGCAAGAATTGGGATTGCCCGGGTTAACCTGGACGCGGCTGATGGCATTGGAGGAAAGCGCCGACCGCCAGGTCGATCCGCAGGTCGTGGAAGTCGATGTAGGGCTGTGCAACGGGATCCCCTTTCTTCTGTGGGCGGGTGTTGGGCTGGACGGGTTTATCGTTCACCGGATCGAGCCGCGCAAACCCTGGGAGAAGCATTTTGCTAACCTTCCCTACGCAGCCAAGGCTGTGTTCAACGCGGCAAACTACCACGGCATTGAATTAAAAGTGGTGACGGGCGAAGAGGTGGTGAGTGGGCAGTTCATGCTGGCGGTTGCCAGTAATGTCCGGCTTTACGCGGGTGGTCTGGCGAAACTTTCTCCGAATGCGAAGCTGGATGACGGGGTGATGGACTTGTGGTTATTCGAGGGAAAATCGCTGGAGGATATTGTTCAGCAGGCCTGGAATCTATGGTCAGGGCGTCACACGCTCTCGGAGCGAGTGCGCGGGCTCCGGTTTCGGAAGGCCTCCTTTGAATCGGAGGCTCCCATGTACGTCCAGATCGATGGAGAGCCGGAGAACGGCGGGACGAGTATGACCATCGAGGTGGTCCCCCGTGCGCTGCGCATCCTGGTGCCCCGGAATACCCAATCTGAGCTTTTTCAAGCATCTCCCAGAAGATTCACCGAACCAATATAATGAAACAACTCTTCGACTACATCAAGCTCAAGCCCTTGTCGATCCTGCTGGTCGCCCTCCCACTGAGCATCCTGGCAGAGGTACCTGCCTGGTTTGACTGACCAATGGATTTTCGAGCCCTGACACGCTGGCTGCTGGACCCCTGGCTGATCCTTGGAGCGATCGGTTTTGGATCCTTGACGCTGGTCGCCGGTCTATTTCTATTGTACGTCACCCGCCCGTCTGCGGCGCCTGCCGGGCTGTCTACCGCGGTCGTCACGATCATCAGCGTACCCACCGCGACGGATGTTCCGCCGACCGCAACCCCGGCCGGTCCGGAGACCCCTACGCCGCCTTCCCTGCCTTTGCCCCCACCTGGGGACGTATCGATCGGGGCGTACGTCCAAATCGTGGGAACTAGCGGGGACGGGCTGCGCCTGCGGACGGAACCAGGTCTTGACAGTGAGGTGCGTGTGCTCGGCGAGGAGACGGAGGTATTCGTGGTGACGGAGGGGCCAACCGATACGGATGGGTATGGCTGGTGGTACCTGGAAAGCCCGTCCGACCGGTCTCGCCGGGGCTGGGCCGTCTCAAACTATCTTTCGGTCGTGCAGAACCCGTAGCGTAATCCGTGAGAAGGACTCCGTAACAAAGGTAAGAACGAGCGAGATCATGAATAATGAGTTAAAACCTACCGGGATCACCGCTGACCGCCGGAACCGCCGGATGACCATCCAGTGGAATGATGGACATACGAGCGTTTACTCGTTCACTTTGCTGCGCGAGGCCTGCCCGTGCGCCGAATGCCGCGGCGGGCATGAGAACATGGGCGTCGACCCCGGTCCCGAGATCTACTCTCGACCGGAAAGGGATGACCCGGGCACGCGCATGCAGGCGGTCGAGCCGGTCGGCGCGTACGGGTTGACCATCGCCTGGGAAGATGGTCACCATTATGGGATTTATAACTGGGGGTTCTTACGGCGGTTGTGCCCGTGTCCTGACTGCCAACCCGGACGGTGATCCGCAGCAAAGGTCTAGGCGTGGTTTGCCGTCAGATGTAATCTTTTAAGTTGTGCTCAACCGCGTAAGCGGCGGCTTCGGCCCGGTTGCTCACCCCCAACTTGGAGAGGATGCTGCTGACGTAGTTGCGCACGGTGCCTTCGCCCAGGAAAAGGGCCTTGGCGATCTCACGGTTGGTCTTGCCTTCGGAGACCAACAGGAGGACGTGCCGCTCCTGCTGGGTGAGCGCCGAAAAGGCAGAGGCTTCTTCTTCCTTGGCTGCCTTGCGGACCTCCTGGAAGATGCGTTGGGTGACCGCCGGGTCGAGCAGTGCTTCACCCCGCCCAACCGCTTCGATGGCCCGCACCAGGTCTTCCCCACCGATTTGTTTGAGCACATAGCCGGATGCCCCGGCCCGGATGGCCGAGAAGAGCATCTCGTCTTCGGCGTACGAAGTCAACATGATGACTCTGGTGGCAGGGTACTTGTTGGCGATCTCCTCGCAAGCTTCGATACCAGAGCCACCTGGCAGGCGAATATCCATGACGACGACGTCCGGAGAATAGGTTGCCACCCGCTCCAGGGCTTCGCGGGCCGTGCTGGCCTCCGCCACCACTTCGAAGTTCGGGTGGCGGTCGAGCAGGGCTTTCAGACCCAGGCGGACTACCTCGTGATCGTCTACTAACATGATGCGCTGCTTCGTCATCCGATAACTGACCTCATCCCGAGAGTATAGTCGAGAGTTTGCGGACGTGCAAGGTCTGAATTAGTCCGGAGGCGAGGGTCCGGATCGGGCGGGTCTGGATCAAGAATCCTCTGTCGGCTCTTTGGATTCTTGCTGCCTGCGGAAATCGATGAAGCGGTAGCCAACACCCCGTTCCGTCAAGATGTATCTGGGATTGGCAGGGTCTTCCTCCAGCTTCTGGCGCAGGTAATTAATATACAACCGTACGTAATGAGGTTCATCACGGTATTCATACCCCCAGACCTTGGTCAGGATCTGGTCATGGGTCAGTACCCAGCCGGCGTTCTTCACCAGATGGTACAAGAGGCGGTATTCGGTGGGGCGCAGCTGCACCAGCTTGCCTTCCACCCAAACCTCGTGGCGGTCGAAGTCGATCTTGAGCCGGCCATCCACTTCGATCAGCCCGTGGGTGCTGCCGCCAATGATTTCCGTGCGGCGCAGAACAGCCCGCACCCGGCTGACCAGCTCGCGGGGGCTGAAGGGTTTGGTGATATAGTCGTCGGCGCCCATCTCCAGGCCCCGCACCCGGTCATCTTCTTCGCCTTTGGCGGTGAGCATGATCACCGGGACGGTACTTATTTCGCGAATGGTGCGTAGCACCTCGAAGCCATCGATGTCCGGCAACATGATGTCTAAAAGGACTAAATCGGGGAGGTTGCTTCGGATCTTATTGATCGCCTGGCTTCCGTTAAAAGCTTCGATCACGTGGAAACCATCATACTCCAGGTTGAGCCGGATGAATCGAACCATGCGTTCTTCATCGTCAACGACCAGGATGCGGCGATCGCGGAATTTATCATCCATAGATTCACTCCCTGACGAATCCGATGATGCTCTCTTCGTCCCCGGAAGACAGGATTTCGATAAAGTTGATTTTTTCGACCGGCCAGATCACCGAGGCGGTCTCCTCGGCAATATAATGGAGGTCCTTGCCGTCTACCCGGCGGGGGTTGGTCACCCGGATCAGAGTGTCTTTCGAATCGGGCAACTCGTCCATTTCAGCCAGGATGGGTTCCGAGTTTTGGATGTGAATGACGATTGTGATTGGCATCGTTTCTTCCCCTCAGCTTGTATCTACCTTGGTTAGATTGTATATCGAATAGCGATTCAGTCCGGCAAGCGGACCAGGATGACAGAGATATTATCGGGTCCGCCGGCGAGGTTGGCTGCTTCGACCAATTTCTGGCAAACTTCGGCTGGCAGGTTCGAGGAACCGATCAATCGGGAGAGATCGGCTTCCGAGATCGTCCCCCATAGGCCATCCGAACAGAGCAGGAGGTGGCTTGCCTGGGAGAGGGGCAGGCTGGAATATTCCGCGTCGACCGGCTCCCCCTGACCGAGAGCCCGGTAGAGCACGTTACGCTGGGGATGAGCGGCAGCCTCGTCCGATGAGATCTGACCCATCTCTACCAGGCGGCTGACCAGCGAGTGATCCCGGGTGAGGGGAGCTATGCCCCCCTGGTGGTCCACGGCATACGCCCGGCTATCTCCCACGTGGACGATGGAGACCTGTTCGTTCCAGACCACGACGGTTGTCAGAGTGGTGCCGCCGCCCGGGGCTTGCGCGAGAATCGCCTGGTGGGCTTTCTCCACCCCCAGGCGCAGGATATCTTGCAGATCTCGATCCGGCTGTCCAGCCGGGTGACCGAAGAGAGGAAGATACAGGTTTTCGATGAGATAGCCTGCCATGACCCGCACCGCGACGCCACTGGCGCGCTCGCCGTGCAGATGCCCCCCCATGCCATCTGCAACGATGTAGACGCCGAAAGGGATGGTCTGGGCATCGATCACCAGATTGGTGGTCAGTGTAAATAAGGAATCCTCGTTGTGTTCGCGCAGCCTGCCCACAGAGTGACCCACTCCGACGAGGATTTGCGGAGGCTCCAGGTGGGGCGGGACAAATTCCTCGCCGGTTGGCTGTGAAGCTTCCTGGGCTGGAGGAGCCTCAGGCCCCGGTTCGGGTTCAGGGTGTCTACCGAAAAGCTTGTGGATAAATTCGCTCAAGAGCCTACTTGCTCCATGTGTACCTGGGATGCTCTCTGCGGTTTCTTTTTTGATACGACGGTCTTCGAATCCGTGCTTGCATGCAAGCCTGCTTGCACGCAAGCGTGTTTGCGCGCAAGCCTGCGTGGTCCGGAAACCGCGCCCAACCCTATGCAGGGAGAGCGTAAAACTGGTGGTCGGTCGATCCGAAATAAAGGATGCCGTCCTGGACAATGGGGGTTGCGGTGATCGGCCCACCGGTCTCGAATTTCCAGACCAGCTTCCCCGAGTGGCTTTCCAGGCAGTACAAACACCCATCGATAGACCCGCAGTAGAGTGCTCCTTGGTAGACTAACGGTGAACCAGAAACCTGGTTGCCAGTCGTAAAGCGCCACACCTCCCGGCTGGTTTCGGTATCCACCGCATACAGGTTGCCGTCTGCGGCGCCGGCGAATAACAGTCCATCGCTTACGCATGGCGTGCAGATCGAGCCTTTGCCAAGCCGGAACCGCCAGGAAACCCAGCCTGATTTCGCGTCGAGCGCATACAGGTTGGCGTCGAGCGAGGAAAAGTAGATCAGGTTATCCCAGAACACTGGCGAAGAAGTGATGGCGCGCCTGGCCTTATATCTCCAGCGCGGCGTTCCCCGAAAGTCGAGGCAATAAAACTCGCCTTCTTCGTTCCCAAAATAGATCGAATCGCTCTCGACCAGTGGAGAAGAGCGAATGGGAAAGGAGGTGTCGGTTTGCCAGGTACCCCGCCCGGTGGACAGATTGACGGCGTGCAGGAAACCATCGTCGGATCCAAAGAAGATGTGTCCATGAGCGATCTCCGGCGAAGAGCGTACCGGACCTTTGGTGTAGTAAGTCCAGGAGACGGACCCGGACCGGGTGGCAGCCACGTGCAGACGATAGTCCTCGGATCCGAAACAGATCAGGTCTCCGAACACGGCTGGCCGGCTGACGATCCCGCCATCGGACTCGTACTTCCAAAGCAGCTTGCCGGATTCCACGCTCAGCGCATACAGGCAGTGATCGTATGAACCAAAGTACACCGCGCCGCGGTCGATCCGGGCAGTGCCGCGGATTTCGTCCTCGCAGGAAAAAATCCAGACCGGCCGGGCGGCGTTGGCGTGGATTACGGGTGGAGCCGCAGGCGAGGTTGAACGGTTCTGTGAGGCGGGAACGACATGGGCAGCCAGCAGGGCGTCCTTCATATCCAGGGCGCTCAAGAAGCGGTCCGCCGACTCGTACTGGAGGGCCCTGGTTACCACCGCTTCCACATCGGGGGAAACCTGGGGGTTGATCTGGTGGATCGGGCGTTCCCCGAAGGAGAAGGGTGGCTCCAGGCGCGGGTCGCGGCGGGTGAGCAGGTGGTGCAGGGTGGCACCAAGTGCGTAGATATCCACCTGGGCAGTGGCTTCGCCGCGGTATTGCTCGGGAGGTGAATAACCCTCGGTCCCGATCATTGTCCCGCGCGCGCCTGCCTGGAGAGTCTTGGCAATCCCGAAATCGACCAGGATGATGTGGTTGTGCTCGTTCACCATCACGTTGGAGGGCTTAAGGTCGCGGAAGATGACCGGCTCTGGAGAATGGGTGTGCAGGTATTGCAGCACGTCGCACAGCTCGATCGCCCAGCGAACGACCAGGTCTTGGGGAAGAAACTCGGAGGTGCTGCTCAATATTTTTTCCAGATCCTTGCCCTGAACGTATTCAAGGATAAGGTAAGAGCGCTCTCCGTGAGAAAAGTAATCATAGATACGCGGGATAGCGGGGTGTGAGAGGGTGGCCAAAAGGTTGGCCTCGCGTTCGAAATTACGCAATACCGTTTCCCGTAGTTGAGGATCCCGGGCACGGTGGACCATCTCTTTAACCGCGACGAGCTTGGTGACGCTGGGGAAGTGCAGATCGCGGGCACGATATACTGCTCCCATCCCGCCTGATCCGATCGACTGCTGGATCAGGTAGCGGTTTGAGAGCATCATGCCTGTCTCAAGTTGGCCCTCAGGAGTCTTCTGGGTTGGGTAATCCAATTTCTATGTGACCCCGTGCTCTTTCAGCCAGCCAGACCTCGAAGAGCGGTACTGCTGGCAAATTTTTTCCATTATAGCCAGTCCACCAGGATAATGCAAATCCAACTAAGGAGCCTTCTCATCCTACGGGCTGCTCAGTATAATGAATGAAAACCGGTTATTCAACCTTAAAGTACACATATGCCTGATTTCGAAACGTATCGATCTCCTTTCAGCTGGCGTTATGGTTCGGAGGACATGCGTCGCCTGTGGAGCGAAGTCCACAAACGGCGCCTTTGGCGCCAGGTGTGGGTGGCTCTGGCCGAGGTGCAGGCGGAGTACGGCTTGTTATCTCCTGAACAGGTGCAGGACTTGCGCCAACATGCCGGCGACGTGGATGTGGAGGCTGCGCTGGCGATCGAAGCCGAGATCCACCACGATCTCGTCGCAGAGCTGAAGGTGTTCGCCGGGCAGGCTGCCCTGGGAGGCGGCGCCTTGCACCTGGGGGCGACCTCGGCGGACATCGAGGACAACGCAGACGTTCTGCGCACCCGGGCATCCCTGGACCTGATCCTGGAACGCCTGAGAGAACTGCTGGCGCTTTTTGCGGAAAGGATCGATACCTGGGCGGAGACCCCGGTGATGGGCTACACCCACCTGCAGCCAGCGGAGCCATCGACCTTGGGCTACCGCCTTGCTCAGTATGCCCAGGATCTGCTGCTGGATTGGGAAGACCTCAGGCGCGCCCGGCGGAACTTGCGCGGCAAGGGCTTCAAGGGAGCGGTGGGGACGGGAGCTGCGTTCGCAGAGCTGCTGGGGGCAGAGCGGCTGGCGGAATTCGAGACGCGCCTGTCAGTGCGCCTGGGGCTGCCCTTTTTTTCGGTCGCGACGCAGACCTACCCGCGCAAACAGGACTGGTGGGTGGTCAGCGCCCTGGCGGGTTTAGGCGGGTCGCTGTACCGGTTCGCCTTCGACCTGCGGGTGCTGCAATCGCCTGGGTTCGGCGAGCTGGCGGAGCCGTTTGGGATGCAGCAGGTCGGCTCCTCGGCGATGCCGTTCAAGCGCAACCCGATCGACGCCGAGAAGATCGATTCGCTCGGTCGAGCCCTGGCGCAAATGCCGCGCCTGGCCTGGGATAACGCCGCCCATTCCCTGCTGGAGAGGACGCTCGACGATTCAGCCAACCGCAGGATGCTGCTCCCGGAGGCCTTTTTATTGGCGGATGAGCTGCTGCTGGTCTCCACGCGCCTCGTCCGGGGGCTGCAGGTGGACGAGGCCGCCATCGCCAAAAATCTGGAGTCCTACGGGATGTTTTCCGCCACCGAACGGGTGCTGGCGGCGATGGGGAAAGCCGGCGCAGACCGGCAGGAGGCCCACGAACGACTGCGCTTGCACGCCCTGGCGGCCTGGGAGGCCGTGCGCAGCGGGAAAAACAACCCGCTGGGCGACCTGGTCTGCCAGGACGATTTTTTCCTGGAATACCTGGACGCCGGGCAGTTGAGCCAGCTGATGGATTCTACCGGTCACCTGGGTGATGCAGTCGAGCGCGCCCGGGCATTTGCGGAAACTATCCGCCAAGCGATTATGGAAATACGATGAAGCTGGATTACAAGAAAGACCTGAAGCAGCTGTACTTCCCGCGGGTGGGAGTATATGAGGTGGTAGAAGTGCCATCGATGAAATTCTTGATGATCGACGGGCACGGAGATCCAAACGACAATCCCGTCTACCAGGAAGCAGTCAGTGCGCTGTATACACTGGCATACGGCCTGCGGTTTGCTCTCAAATCACAAGGGGTGGAGGCTGTTGTCCCGCCGCTCGAAGGCTTGTGGTGGGCGGAGGACATTAACGCCTTTACCCTGGAGCGTAAAGACCGGTGGGATTGGACGATGATGATCATGCAACCGGAGATGGTCACCCCGGAGCTGTTCGCAGAGGTGCGCAGGAAAGCCGTACAGAAGAAAGGTGTGCCGGCGTTGGAAAGGGTGCGTCTGGAAACGTTCGCGCAGGGATTATGCGTGCAAACCATGTACCTGGGGGCGTACAAAGACGAGGGACCAACCATCGCAGCCATGCACGCCTTCCTCCGGGAATATGGCTACGATTTCAACGGCAAGCATCACGAAATATATCTGGGGGACCCGCGTAAGAGCACGCCAGATAAACTCAAGACGGTGATCCGCCAGCCGGTGAAACCGGTGTAACGAATTTCTTTAACGGGAGTCTTCTTCGGGTTCCGGCTTATTGTCGAGGATGGCTTCGATACGCTCCAAAACCGGCGGGGCGAGCTGTTCCGCGACGTCAATCGCCTGCATGTTCTCAGCCACCTGTTCTGGGCGGGAGGCGCCGGTGATGACCGTGCTTACGTCTGGGTTCTTGAGGCACCAGGCCAGCGCCAGCTGCGCCAGGGTGCAGCCCAATTCTTCGGCGAGCGGGCGCAATTGTTCGACTTTGCGGACCCGGCTCTGGCCTGCCTCACTCTCGTATTCTTCGCGCAGCCACTCATATCCCTCCAAACTGGCGCGGCCGTCCTCAGGGATGCCCTGGCTGTATTTGCCGCTGAGCATCCCGCTGGCGAGCGGGCTGTAGATGGTAGTTCCAAGACCGAGTTGCTGGTATAAAAGGGTGTACTCGTGCTCGATTCGTTGGCGGTGGAACATGTTGTACTCGCATTGTTCCATCAGCGGCGGGATCAGGTGCTCGCGGCGGGCAGTCATGGTCGCTTCCAGGATCTGCACGGCGCTCCACTCGCTGGTCCCCCAGTAAAAAGCCAGACCGCGCTCGATTAGGAAGTTCATCGCCCGCACGGTCTCCTCGATAGGGGTGTGCGTATCCGGCCGGTGGCAGATGATCAGGTCGACATACTCGAGCTGCAGGCGGGCGAGCGAAGCGTGCGTTCCTTCCAGGATGTGTTTACGGGAGAGGCCTCGTTCGTTGAGTCCGTCGCCGCCCCAAAAGATCTTGGTCGAGATCACCAGGTCGGATCGCTTCCAGCCGGCGCGTTTGAGTGCGTTCCCCATGACGATCTCGGCGCGGCCATTGGCGTACACCTCGGCGTTATCGAAGAAGTTCACCCCGGCATCGTGGGCGGCGCGCATGCACTCATAAGCGGTATCCTCATCCACCTGGGCGCCGAAGGTAACCCAGGCGCCCAGCGACAGCGCAGAGACCTGCAGGCCGGACCGGCCCAAATAGCGGTACTCCATGGTTCCTCTCCCCTATATTTTTCCCTGCTTAGCAGGATTGAAAAATCCCCGCAAGGATGACTGGAATTCACCGGGGCTTGATCTGCTCCCGGGCTTTGGCGATCAGTTCCGGGGTGGCAGCAGCCAGGACAGGGTAATTCAACTGGCGGAAGTCCACCTGGGAGGCGATTGGGAAGGGCTGGACGCCATCATAGGTCTCGATCGATCCAGCAGCCTCCTGGACGATGAGCCAGCCGCCAGCCAGGTCCCAGATTTTGGGCGTGGTCTCGAAACCAAGGACGGCCAGGCCGCGCGCCACGGCGCACAGCGTGTAGCAGGCCGAACCGAGGATGCGCGCTTTATAGCGGATATCGACCTGGTAGTGCCGGAAAGCGCGGCTGCAACAGGAGAAGAAGGCGGCTGGCTGGTCTGGTATGGGCGGTCGGGCGCGAATAGGCGCGCCGTTCAGGTAAGCCCCGGATGCGCGCTCCGCCGAATACAGTTCTCCCAGAACAGGGAAGTGGATGGCGGCGGCGACCGGCCAGCCATCCACCAGGTAGGCCAGTGATACGCCCCAGATCGGGAATCCCAGGCTGAAATTGGTTGTTCCGTCGAGCGGATCTACTACCCAGACCCTGGAAGCTGGCGCTAGCAGTTCCGGTTGCAGCTCCTCGCTCACGATGGCATCCCCCGGGAAGCGCTGCCGGATCGATCCGGCGATCAGGCGGTCGGCTGCCAGGTCGGCTTCGGTCACCAGGGTGCGGTCGGGCTTCTGGCGAGCGGGGATTCCATCCGGACGAAAATAATCCATCAGCAGGGCGCCTGCCTGGCGCGCCAGTGCGATGGCGAGTTCCAGGGGGGATTCCATGCGGCGAGTATAACATGGTTGCGCCGGGCGTCACAAATCGTCAGAGGCTATATTGGAGGGATGGGACGAGTCACAGTATAATGTCTCCAGGGGATCACGACCTGTTCTATCGAGGCACCCAGTGGATTACTCCGGGCTCGACGACGAGTCCCTTCTGCGATTGATCGCCTTTGCGAAGACCGACGCGCTGAGCGAATTCTACGACCGCTACAGCCGCCTGGTCTATAGTTTGGCTGTGTTTATCCTGGATGACCCGGAGAGCGCAGAGGAGGTCACCCAGGATGTATTCGTGCGCATCTGGGAAAAGGCGGAGACATACCGCGCCGAGCAGGCCAAGGTGAGCACCTGGCTGACGAGCATCACGCGCAACCGGTCGATCGACGTGCTGCGCAGGCGGCGAGTGAGGCCCGAAGGACACCGGGTCGGGTGGGATGATGCTGCCCTCGAAACTCTGCCGGCGGCGGATTTGCCTAACCCGGAGGATGCGGCGGATAAATTTATCCAGGCGCAACGGGTGAGGGTCGCGATCACCACCCTGCCGCACGACCAGCGTCAGGCGCTCGCCCTGGCCTATTTCGGGGGGTACTCCCACAGCGAGATCGCCGCAGCCTTAGGCGAACCGCTCGGGACGGTCAAGACGCGCATCCGCATGGCGATGCAAAAGCTGCGCAGCATACTGCAGGAAGACAGATTAGATGTCTGATCCATCCGATAACTTTCCGTATACGTATCATTTGCAGGAGATTGGTGGTTCTTAGAGGTTGATTTGATGGCTGATGAAATACATGTGACCGATTCGCTGGCTGCCTACGCCCTCGGCTGCCTGGAGGAAAATGAGATCCGGGCGGTATCCGAACACCTGGCCACCTGCCCGCTATGCCGGGCTGAACTGGCCAGCTACGTGGAATTGACGGCGCAGCTGGGGCGATCTGTCCCGCAAACCGAACCTCCGGCTGGCTTGAAGCAGTCGATCCTGGCGCGCCTCCAGGTATCCGATGCAAAGATTGCCGCCGAACAAGAACCATCCTGGTGGGAGAGGTTGCGTTCCAGACTTCAAGGTTCACCAACTTGGGCGGCAGCCAGCCTGGTATTAATCCTGGTCTTGGGCTTCAGCAACCTGCTGTTATGGCAGCAGGTCAGGGAATTGCAGTCTGGCGTTCCAGCCAGCCAAGAGCAGCTTAAAACGGTGGTGCTTGATGGCAGCGCGGTGGCGCCTGGCGCGACCGGGATGATCGTGATCAGCCTGGATGGCATGCACGGGACTCTGGTAGTCGACGAGCTGCCGGTCCTGGACGAGAGCCACGAGTACCAGCTATGGTTGATCGAAGAGAATGAAGAGCGCACCAGCGGGGCTGTTTTCTCGGTCAGCCCGGATGGGTACGGTTCCGTGTGGGTTGGCTCACCGCAGCCGCTGATCAGTTATGCCGGTTTCGGCGTGACGATCGAGCCGACAGGCGGGAGTCCCCAACCGACGGGGGAGCGCGTGCTAGGGGGAAAACTCTAGCCAGTCTTCCTAAGCAGGATTTTCGACCAGTTCAGCATAATCCTGGGTCAGCGAATATTCAGGGGAGATTCCCAGGAACTGGATCAGTTCCAGGGCCAGTTCGGCTTTGTGTTCGGCGTCCCGGCGGCTCCAGGTGCGGCTCTTTACCTCCAGGAAATAGCCCAGGGCAGGCTGGTCGACCCGATCGACGTTTATGAAGAATTCAGTCCCCTTAAAGAGGACACGCCAGCGCAAGCGGTGCTTCTCGATTGAAAACTCACGAACTGGTTTAAAGTACTCGCGGTAGAATCGCGGGCTGTGGATCGCCGGGGCCAGGAAACGGCTGCGCGAGAGTAACACCCCGCTGGTGTTAGCCTGCTCGCGAGCAGGGCCGATCAGGGTCAGGCGGTAGCGCACGTTGGTGATCTGGTCCTTGTCGTCGATATATTCATCCTCCCGGTAGCGCAGGAAGCCCTGGGAGGGGTCTTCGAAGATAAAATAGATGTCGTATTCGTGGTAATGGCGATCGTACAACTTCTCCAGCTCGGGCTTCTGGATGGCTGCCAGGACCGGCTGTGCATCCTCCAGGCGGACCTTGACCTGGACCTCGAAGCTCTCGCCCTCGGTCGCCCCGCCGATGGCGATCAGCTTGGAGAGGACCGATTGCTCACGCTGGATCAGGAAGGTATCGATGCGGTGGGCGATCTCGTTCGCCTGGAGAAGCAGGTCTTCCTCATCGAGTGTTGTGAGCTGCCCATCCCGCATCAGCCAGCGACCGTTGACCATGACGTCGCTCACGTCGGTAGATTTGGCCGCATAGACCAGCTGAGAATACACGGTGCACGTATCCCGGTGGAAGCGGGGGGAATTGTGCAACCGGGAGACGTCCACCAGGATCAGGTCGGCGCGCTTGCCCGCTGCGAGGGTGCCGGCCAGGTCTCCCTGGTACAGTGCATTCGCCCCCAGCCGGGTCGCCATAGCAAGGGCAGTCGGGGCGGGAACGGTGGTTGGGTCCCCGGTGATGCCTTTTGCCAGGAAAGCAGCCAGGCGGATCTCTTCGAACATATCCAGGTCGTTGTTGGAAGCCGGACCGTCCGTGCCGATGCCCAGGTTCAAGCCAACCTCCAGCATCTTGCTGACCGGCGCTGCACCAGAGGCCAACTTCAAGTTGGAGGAAGGGCAGTGAGCTACGCCGGCGCCGTGGTGGAGCAGGGTCAGCATTTCGCCTTCATCGACGTGAACACAGTGCGCCGCCAGGACCTTTGCTTCGAAAATCTTGTGCTTTTTGGCATACGGGATAACCGGCATACCGTGCTGGTCGCGCGAATTTTCTACTTCGAGAGCCGTTTCCGCCAGGTGGGTGTGCAGGGGTACGTCGAACTCGACTGCCAGCTCGGAGGTGGCTTGAAGGATCTCCGGGGTGCACATGTAGGGCGAGTGGGGGGCGACCGAAGGCACGATCAGCGGGTGCCCCTTCCAGCGCTGGATGAACTCGCGGGCGGCGGCCAACGATTCTTCGAAGGATTGGGCATCCGGGGTGGGGTATTTGAGCACGGTCTGGGAGCACACGGCGCGCAGGCCGGTCTCTGCCGTTGCTCGAGCGATATCCTCCTCGTAATAATACATGTCCGCAAAGCAGGTCACGCCGGAGCGGATCAGCTCGATGCACGCCAGCCGGGTGCCGAGGGTCACGAAGTCCGGATCGACAAACTGGCGCTCGACCGGCATCATATAGCCGAGGAACCAGACGTCCAGGCGAAGGTCGTCGGCCAGGCCGCGCAGCAGAGTCATGGGGACGTGGGTATGGGCGTTGACCAGGCCCGGCATGAGCACCTTGCCGCCGCAGTCCACAATATCTTTGGCTGAATAAGCCTGGCGAAGATCGCTTTCCGGACCTACGGCCAGCAGGCTGTCGCCCTGCACGGCAACCGCCCCCGGCTCGTACTGGGTGAGCTGCTCGTCCATCGTTAAAACGATGGCGTTGGTGAGGAGGAGATCGACGTTATCTGTCACGCATTCCCTTTTGTTCTTACCTGCTGGTGGTGAAAATTCCGGTGGATAGGTTGTAACGTTCTTGGGTTTATTCTACAATAAAAACTTCGGCAAGTCACGCTGCCCGGGGAGCAAGTTCGCTGTTCTGCTATGTTCGTCTGGCACCTAGATAAACGAGCAGCCAACCCAAAACACCAAAGGCGATGGCAGCGATCAGCGCCCTCTGCCAGCCAAAAGGCAGACCGGTCCGGTAACCCATCAGGATTCCGAAAATCACAGCGACCAG
Organism: Anaerolineales bacterium; assembly: GCA_035291645.1. Taxonomy (GTDB): domain Bacteria; phylum Chloroflexota; class Anaerolineae; order Anaerolineales; family UBA4823; genus DATDRQ01. The sequence continues at coordinate 901 of DATDRQ010000036.1, read as the reverse complement.
AACAATCAAAAATATCTTTCTCAAAAAAACCATCCTCAATTTCGGGCTGCTTCATGAGTGGAGAAGTGTAAATAGCCCCAGATCAGAAACATTCCGGTTTACTGCCCCCGCCGGCTGTCCGCGCTACGGTTGACAGCTGTCTGGCAGGTCTCATACAGTACATTCACTTCGAAAGAACCTCCTCCAGGAACGCCAGCGTGCGCTGCCAGGCTAAGGCGGCGGCTTCGGGATCGTAGGCATCCGGACGGTCGGATTCGAAGAACCAGTGACCAGTACCCGGATAGATATGGATTTCGGCATTGGCTGCTGCCATTTTTGTTACGTCACCCGGCTCCCATTCGTCCTGCTCGGCGAAGTGGCACAAGAAGCGGGCTGAACTTCCGGACAGGTCTGCTCCGACCATCCCGTAGAACAGGACGATCCCGGCGAAAGCCCCGGGGTGAAGCTCATCCAGGAGCAGGGCGTAGTAGGCCCCAAACGAGAATCCTACAGCCCCCAGTTTGTTACCTTGCACGGCCGGGTGATTCTGGAGATAGTCAAGCGCTGCCTCGGCCGTCGCCTGGACCGCGAGCCGGTCAGGCCCTTCGGTCAGGGATACCAGGGCTTCGGCCTCAGCCACCGTCGAGGCTGTTTTTCCGTGGTGTAAGTCCGGGGCAAAGGCGACGTAGCCATTATCGGCCAGCTCGTCGCAGATGGATTTGAACAGGTCGATCAGCCCCCACCAGGCGTGCAGGACCAGCACGCCCCTGCCCTGACCGGATTCTGGAATGGATAAATACCCGTTCTGTTGGTTACCATCCGCCATAAAAGTGATTTCAGCCATGTTATTTTCCTCCGGAGTCGAATAATTCGTGGTTTTCTGTATTAGTCAGTCGGATATTGGTCATTACTTCCGCCAGTG
>DATDRQ010000035.1:0-5327 GCA_035291645.1 Anaerolineales bacterium | reverse complement strand
CGCTCCATCGCCTGCGCATCCGGGAAGAGGTGCACGAACGTCACCTGGCTGCCGTCCTGGCTGGCGTAGCCGAGGTGGGTGATGGTGCCGGGCTTTTCCGCCTCGATCTCCGCCACGACCTTCTGATGGAGCTGCCGTAATTCCTCCAGCTTGCCTTCCTTGACTTTCTGGTGGCTGATGAAGACGATGACGTCAGACATTTTCGACCTCCTTTGTTGTTTTGTAGTGACGACTTCAGTCGTTCACCCGGTTCATGAGCGACTGAAGTCGCCACTATAGTCAAATATTCGACATCTCACTTCCCCAGCCAGGCCTCGCTTTCCACCAGGACCACCGCCGAGACGAGGATGATGGCAGCCAGCAGGATAATGCCTTTGCAGGCCGCCGGCGTGCTGCCAAGAAAAGGGATATTATGGCCTGGTCCCAGCGCAAAGGCAACCCCCGCCAGGGCGGTGGCGAACGCCGCCCTCGGCGTGTGCCCCAGCCGCCAGCCGGCCAATCCGCCGACGAGCGCCGCCGTGAGCAGCAACTCGAGCACAAAACGGGCGACCAAGCCGGCTGTGCTGCCTCGCATGATCATACCGCTGGTGACATCCAGCGGCGGCGGGCGTAGCTGGGCGATCAGGATGGCGGGCGTCAAAGTAGCCCCTACCAGGGCGAAGACGGCCAGGGCCGTCCAGGGGCGCGGCGGCAGCCCGGCCTTGATCTCTGCGTACGCCCAGCCCACCGCCAGCCCGCCCAGGGCGGCGATCACCAGGCCGGCCGGAAGGATGGACCAGATCGGCCGGATCCAGAAGTGATGGATCGTCAAAAAGACCAGCAGGCCGGCGATCCCGGCCAGCACTCCGGAGATTAAGGCTGCTTTCAAATTACCGCCTCCATTTGCTTGAATTCAGGCCTTTCCCGCACCCCGATAAAAGCAGCCAGCAGCCCAACCACCAGGATGCGGAACCCCCGCTTCTCTGCCCGGCTGCCGGTTCCCTGGTGTAAATGGTGCAGTCCGAAGACGGCCGGCAGGAAAAATCGGGCAAGAACTCCTGCGAGCATCCGGTTGCGCTTTACACGCAGCGCGGTAATACCTGCCCGGAACGATCCTTGCATTCATCCACAATGGCGGGCTTCGCCCTGGAAGGCAGCAGCGCGCCGATCAGCGCCCCGGACAGCACCAGCCCGGCCCCGATCAGGAAGTTGGTCGTGATTTGCTCACCCGCCAGCAGCGTGGCCGCCACGATGGTCACCAGCGGGATGAGTACGAACCCGTAAGAGGTGCCCGAGGCCGACCACCTGCGCAGCACGAACATGTAGAGAAGAAAGGCCACCAGCGTGACGAAGATGACCAGGTAGATGAAGGCGATCCAGGTGCTGGTCAGGGTCGGGATGGTCCACGGTTCGCCGCTGACCAGCGAGGCGGTCCCCAGGATGACCGCGCCGATGGTCATGCCGATGGCGTTGGTCATGACGGGCGGGTTGGGCGGGAATTTCTTGATCAAGACCCCGCCTTCGGCGATGAAGACCGCCGCCAGAAGGATCGCGGCGGTGTGGGGGATCGAGAGCTGCACGCCGGACACACCACCCACGGTGAAGGCGATCCCGCCCACTGCCAGCAGCGAGCCGAAGACGCCGCGCCGGGTGATGGCTTCAATGCCTTGCATGGAGGATAAGAACACGGTCAGGAGCGGCACGATCGCCATCAGAATCTGGTAGCGGCTGGCTGGGGTAGCCACCAGGCCGTAGCTGATCAGCAGGAAGGCCAGCCCAACGGTGAGAGTTCCGAACAGCATCGCGCCGAGCAGGGCGCGTCCTTTCGGTAGGGGCATGCGCTTGATAAAGACCAGCGCCCACAGCACAATCCCGGCCAGGAAGAAGCGGGCGGCAGCCGCCCAGAACGGGGCCAGCTCCTGGTAGGTTATGCGAATGGCTACGGAGGCGCCGCCGCCGACGAGAATGAAAAGAAAAAAGGCGATCAGTACGGAGCGTTCGGGTAAAGCCGAGCGGGCAGGGTTCTGCGTTGTCATCAATAACTCTCCTGGCTTAGATTTTGTTACGTTATTTGGTGGACATACTGTCAATAGAGCGGCTAAAAACTTGAATATACTGCCTTCGAATGTCCAGTATTGCTTCTTTCCCTCCAGGCGCCAGGGTATGCATGCGCTGCGAAATACCTGCAGTATCGGTTGGTGCGTGTTCCGGTTTCGAGATAGACCATTTTACACCGAATTAGACATTGTTCATCTGGAATTTGCCCCTTGAATTCCCCCGTCCCGGCTAGTGGAGCGGAAACAGACTACCAGGCCGCAAATATTTGCCTTGCCTGAAGATATGTCAATACCCCAGATTTACCTGTATACTTAATCGGAATTGACACTATGAGAAACCGGGCAGCTGCGATCATCGTGCGAAATGAGAAATTGTTGTTGATCCACCGGCAAAAGCCGGGCCAGGATTACTATAAGCTTCCCGGCGGCGGCGTCGAATTCGATGAAAGTGTTGAGGAAGCCTGTATCCGGGAGGTAAAAGAGGAGACCGGGCTGGACGTACTCAGCCTGCAGCTGGTTTATAAATACCTGTACCGGGGGAGTGAAGAGGTCTGCTTCGTGGTCAGGGTTCCGCCGGAAGAACCGGTTTTAGGGGGGTCCGAGGCGAAGCGCCATTCTCCAACCAATTCCTATACATTTGAATGGGTAGACGCAGCACAGCTCGCAGAGATAAACCTCCTGCCCGCAGCTGCCCGCAGGATCTGCCTGGAGATCCTGGATCGACAAAAATCAGGGCGCGCATAAGGATGGGGGGATTACAACCCCCGTTAAACCGGCGCATAATTCCGGCGGCAGGGTGCTCAAATTATTGTCGGCTAACCAGAGTTCAGCTAAATTTACCAGATTGCCGATTTCCGGCGGGATGCTGCTCAAGTTGTTGCCATCTAAGTAGAGCAATGTCAGGTCTGTCAATTTACCAATTTCTGGCGGTACGCTGTTCAACTCATTATCGGATAAGTTCAGATAATTCAGATTGACCAGGCTGCCGATCTCCGCTGGGACGCTGCTCAAGCCGTTGCCCGACAAAGAGAGTTCGGACAGGTTGGTCAGATTGCCAATCTCGGGTGGCAAGGTACTTAAGTGGTTGCCGGATAAGTAGAGATTATTCAGGTTGACCAGGTTGCCGATCTCCGGCGGCAAACTGCTCAAATTGTTCTCCGATAGTTCCAGCCCAGTCAGGTTGGTCAGGTTGCCGATTTCAGAAGGTAAACCGTCCAGGTTGTTGTCATTTAAACGGAGTTCACTCAGATTGATCAGGTTGCCGGTTTCCGCTGGGAGGCTGCTCAAATTGTTTGACGCTAAATTCAGTCCAGCCAGATTTTTCAGGTTGCCGGTTCCCATTGGCAGACTGCTCAAGTCATTTTCCGCTAAGTTGAGGGCAGTCAATTTGGTTAGCTTACTAATTTCCGGCATTCTGCTCAAACGATTTCCTGCTAAGTAGAGGGCAGTCAGGTTGGCCAGGTCTCCGATTTCCGCTGGAAGGCTGCTCAAGTCGTTGAACGCCAGATTCAATTCGGTCAGGTTTGTCAGCTTGCCGATTTCCGCCGGTACGCTGCTCAAGTCATTGTCGGTTAAATCGAGTCTGGTTAATTTGGTCAGGTCGCCAATTTCGGGGGGGATCTCACCGGATAGCCCATTCAAGCCGAGTACGATCTCGGTCACACGGCCTTCGTCGCAAGCGACGCCTGCCCAGGAACAGGGAGTGTTCGTCTGTAACCAGATATCCTTATTGACCCACTCCTCGTTGTTCATGATCCAGTTCTCACCGCCGGTGTGAAGATAAAACGCTGCCAGGGCTTCGCATTCGCTTCGAGGGATTTCGGAGACAGAGGCGCAAATGGGGCCAGGATCGCTGGTTTTTTTCGCCTCGGTGGGCAATGGTTTGGAGGCCGTGCCCGGCCTGGGCGAGTTAACCGGCGTGGGAGCAGGTGTATCTGCGTGCAAGGTCGTCTGGGTCATAACCGGCGTAGCCGTACTGATTGTCCGGATCGGCCCAGCCGCAGCACAGGCGCCTGTCAGGGCCAGAGTGAGCATCATAAGGAATACGGGGGTGCTTTTCACGGCAGAAGCTGGTACCTCGCAACAGTTATTCCGCCCGCGGGCGTGAGTCTCGGAAGACCTCGCTACAGTCCAAACCAGCGGGCCCGGCGACTGGATCCAAAATCCTGCTTCTCGCCAGCAAGGGCGACGGAGGGTTCGATGAAGCTCCCCGTGGGCGAAGGCCCCGATAGGAAGTCCACGTCCACCCGCCCGACGCGCTCTCCCCCAAACTCGACGTAGCAGGAACCCGCCCCGGCGTAAGCCGCGGGCTGTTCGCCGCCCTGGAGTTCCGCGATCAGCGAGGCGGCGACGACGCGCGCGGCTCCTTCGGAGAACACGCCCGCCTTTGGCGTTCCGACACTCGTCACGTCACCGATCGCATACACCCCTGGAAACCGCGTCTGGAGGTTCTTCGGATTGACGGGGATCCAGCCATCCACGGTCATGCCGCTCGCCGCGACCACCCCCGGGACGCGGTGCTTCGGGATACCGAGGAACAAGTCGTAGGGCATCTCACTCTCATCGTCGAGGATGGCAACCCGGCGCGCCGGGTCGAGCGCACGCACGCGCCGGTTGGGGACGAAGGTGATCCCCCGCTCGGCGAATGCGGCGAGCAACGCCCTTGAGGTTGCGGGCGACGGGGGGATCGGGACGCCGAACGGCATGACCAGGCTAATTTCGCAGGCGGTGCGCACCCCGCCTGCGGTGAGATGCTCGTGCAGCAACAAGGCGGCTTCGCTTGGCGCTGGCGGGCACTTGAACGGCTCTGAGGTTACGCCGACGATGGCGCGGCCTTTCGAGAAGGTGGGGAGCACTTCCCGCAAGCGCTCGGCCCCGGCGACGGAATAGAACTCATTGCCACCTGCGGTAAGCCCCGGTGTGGCGTCTAGATCGTAGTCGGCTCCCAGCGCAACGACCAGCACATCGGCGTCGTAAGCCCCGCGATTTGTTGTAACGCGGCGCGCTTCAGGGTCGATGGCGGTGATCTCTTCCTGACGAAAGCGCACGCCAGGCTTCAGGATGTTATGGTAAGCCAGGCGCACGGCGCCGGGCGTCTTTCGACCGAACATCACGTCAAGCTTCGAATAGCCGAAGATAAAAGAGTCGTTTTTGTCGATCAGGGTGAGATCGAGGCGATCGGCAAGCGCCTCGGACAGCATCGTGCTGAGTTCGAGCCCGCCGAAACCGGCCCCCAGGACAACCACTCGAAGCTTCATTGTTTATCTCCTTTTCAAATATTCGTTATGCATT
>DATDRQ010000034.1:0-10860 GCA_035291645.1 Anaerolineales bacterium | reverse complement strand
CGCACCTGATTTACGCTGCGATACGGTTACTGTAGTGACGACTTCAGTCGTCCCGATCAGCCTTTAAACGACTGAAGTCGTTACTACAGGCTTGATTGTATTTTCCTTTTGACAATCTCCCCTCCAAAGGCTACAATTTGTAAGCGCTGTAACGCATCTGGATGGTGAGGGATTGGATGAGTGCCTGGCCCGGCAAGTATGTCCTCGGATTGACTGGTAACATCGCCACCGGCAAGAGTGTGGTTCGCAAGATGCTTGAGCATCTGGGGGCGTATGGCATCGACGCCGATGCCCTGGCCCACCGCGCCATAGCGAAGGACGCCCCCGGCTACGCACCCATCGTCGAGGCTTTCGGCAGGCGCATCCTGGCGCAGGATGGGGAGATCGACCGCTCGAAGCTCGGGCGAGTGGTCTTCTCGGATGCCGACGCGCTCGCCGAACTGGAGGCCATCCTGCACCCGCTCGTCCGCCAGGCGATCGATGCCCTGGTCCGGCGGGCAAAACACCGGGTCATTGTCATCGAAGCGATCAAGTTGTTGGAGGGGCCTTTGCGCCAAGCCTGTGACAGCCTCTGGGTCACGACTGCGCCGGCGGAGATCCAACTGGTGCGGCTAGTGCAGAAGCGGGGCATGAGCGCAGAAGCGGCCCGGCAGCGCATCAACGCCCAGCCTCTCCAGGAACACAAACTGGTCGCTGCGGACGTCATCATCTATACGGACGGGTCTTTTGAGAGGGTCTGGCACCAGGTCGTCGCCGCCTGGCAGAATACGGTACCTGCTCCAGCAGTTCAGCCGGAACAGGCCAGGCGCGCGCGGCGCGGGCTGCAGGCAGAACATGGAGGCCCGCGCCAGGCAGAAGAGATCGCCGCCTTCATCTCCAGATTGAGTAAGGGCAGGCGTTCGCTGGACCGGGCGGACATCATGGCTGCTTTTGGGGAGCGGGCTTTCCTGCTGCTGCGCCAGGATGGCAACCTGGCGGGGCTGGCTGGTTGGCAGGTGGAAAATCTGGTGGCGCGCACCTCCGAGGTCTACCTGGAGCCGGGGCTGCCCTATGGGGAAGCCATGCGGGTAATGATGGAAGAGATCGAACGCGCCTCCGCTGAACTGCTTTGTGAAGCCTCCCTGGTGTTCCTGCCCCCACACCTGGCCCGCCACGAGTCGGTCTGGAAGGCGCTCGGGTATGAAATCCGCCAGTCCAAAAGCCTGGGTGTGCGCGCCTGGGAGGAGGCCGCCATCGAATCGATGCCGGTGGGTACCGTGTTGCTCTTCAAGCAGCTGCGTAAAGACCGGGTTCTCCGGCCGGTTTAGCCGGCTGCCCGCTGTTACAGATTAATACCTGGCAAGGGGCTTGCACCTTTCTAAACAATACACACTTTTCTCTGGGTTTTAAGGCACGTGACCGATATTATTAATGGCCTGATCAACAACCTTCTCTTCACTTTCGAGCGCCTGGATTGGTTGGGGGTGCTCGACCTGTTCCTTGTCACAGCCATCTTTTTTACCATCTTGCGTTGGCTGCGAGATACCCAGGCCCTGGTGCTGCTCAGAGGAGTGTTCCTCTTGATTGCCTTGATCAGCTTGCTGACCAGCCTGGAAGTCCTGCCGGCTTTTTCCTGGTTGATGCGCATCTCCCTGCCGGCGCTCCTGCTGGCAGTGCCGGTGGTCTTTGCTCCGGAGATCCGCCGGGCGTTGGAACGCTTGGGGCGCGCCGGCTCGATCCTGGACGGCAGCCGGGCGACTTCGACTACCCCGGAAGATGTTCAAAACATGATCAATTCAGTCGTGAGTGGAGCCGCGCGCCTTTCCGAAAGGCGGCATGGGGCCTTGATCGTCCTGCAGCGCCTGGATGGCTTACAAGAGTACGTCCAGACTGGAGTGCGTTTGGATTCACGGCTCACCCCCGAGTTGCTGTTGCAGATCTTTTACCCCAACACGCCGCTGCACGATGGGGCGGTGATCCTGGCTGGCAGCCGGGTGATCGCCGCCTCCTGTGTACTGCCGCTCTCTTCCAGCGGTGTGCTTTCCAGGTCGCCGGAACGGCAGATGGGGTTGCGCCACCGCGCCGCCCTGGGCATCTCGGAAGTCAGCGATGCAGTCGCGGTCGTCATTTCGGAGGAAACCGGCTCCATCTCGGTCGTCCATGCCGGGCGCATGATCCGCCGGTTGGATGCCGAGCGACTGGAAAATATCCTGGAAGCCTTGTTTAAACCCTTACAGACTCGCAAAGGGTTTGGCGGCTTCTTGAATCGCTTGTTCCTTCGGATGGACAGGCCGCGGCGGGAGGAGGTGTAGCGTGCGCTCCCCGCTCCGTTGGCTGCTTGGCAACTTGAGCACGCTGATCCTTTCCTTCGCCCTGGCGGTTGTGGTGTGGATCTCGGCAGTCACCGCCGCCAATCCGAATATCGAGCGGGTCCGCTCTGTCTCGCTGGACGTGGTCGGCCTCGATCCGGACAAACTGGTCACCAGCAATATCCCCGAACAGGTGCGGGTCACGCTGCGCGCCCCCACCTCCGTCATGGACAGCATCACCAGCACAGATCAGGCCGTGCGCGCCTGGGTGGATGTCTCAGGATTGGAAGCCGGCACCCACGAAATCGAAATCGTGGCGAACGTGGAAGCCAATTACCAGCCCGCGGATGTGACCCAGGTCAGTCCACAGATTATCACCGTCACCCTCGAGCCCTTGCTCTCGCGCACCATGCCAGTCCAGCTTGAAGTGGATGGAGAGCCGGCGGTGGGTTACCAGAAAGGCCAGCCAACTTACGAACCGGCCAGTGTGACCATCTCGGGAGCCGAATCCCTGGTATCTAATGTCGAGGAAGTGCAGGCTTCCCTGGATATATCCGGCGCTACCGAGACGTTCGACACGGACCTGCCGGTGGTCGCCCTGGATTCCCAGGGAGAGCCGGTAAATGGGTTGACCCTCACTCCAGGAGAAATCCAAATAAATCAGCCGATCTTCCTCCAGGGTGGCTACCGGAACGTGATTGTACGGGTGATCACTGCGGGTCAGCCCGCCAGCGGGTACAAACTCACCAATATCACTGTCTCGCCGTTAAACGTGGTCGTCTTTTCTTCCAACCCGCAGCTGGTCAACGATCTGCCCGGATATGTCGAAACGGTGCCGGTCGACCTGGAGGGCGTCGAGGATGATTTCGATACCTTCGTCGCCCTCAACGTGCCGGAAGGGGTCTCGGTCGTCGGAGATCAGGCGGTGCTGGTGCGGGTCAGCATCGCAGCGATCGAGGGCAGCCTGACCCTCACCCTGCCAGTCGTACCAATCGGCCTGCTGCCCACCCTGGCGGCTGAGATTTCACCCGCCACAGTGGATGTGATCCTTGCCGGTCCGGTCCCCGTTCTCAGCGGGCTGCAGTCGACCGATATTCGCGTCGCGATCGACCTCACTGGCTTAGAACTGGGCACTTACCAGGTGGAGCCAGTCGTGGATGTGCTTCCCGATCGGGTGAGCGTCGAGGCTATTCTGCCATCGACAGTCGAGGTCACTATCCTGATTGCCCCGACCGCAACGGCGACGATCCCCGTTACTCCAACCCCGCTCACCACCCCACAACCTTAAGGATGGCGATGGCGAAACCGGTCGTAGCCCTGGTTGGGCGTCCTAACGTAGGGAAGAGCACCCTGTTTAACCGCCTCGCCGAGGAACGCCTGGCTGTGGTTGACGAAGTGCCGGGCACCACGCGCGACCGGTTGCTGGCCGAGGCGGATTGGGCTGGTTTTACCTTTACGATCGTGGATACCGGTGGGATCGACCCGACCCTGACTGCGCGGGGTCACGGCAAGGAACCTCTCTCGGTTGGTTCGGCACAGTTCATCGATCAGATCCGGATACAGGCCGAGGTCGCTATCCGCGAGGCGGATGCGGTCCTGTTCTTGGTCGATGCGGAGAGTGGTGTCACCCAGGCAGACGAGGAGGTGGCCCAGATCCTGCGCCGGAACCAGCGCCTACGGGACGGCGAACCTTTCCCACCCGTTTTTCTGGTGGTCAACAAAGCAGACAGCCAGGGCAAACGCAACCTGGCCTACCAGTTCTACGAATTAGGCATGGGGGAGCCGTTCCCCATTTCCGCGATCCACGGCACGGGGACCGGCGACCTGCTGGATGCGCTGGTGGCAACCTTCGAAGAAGAGGCCGAGCAGGAGGACGACGAATCGGTCAAGATCGCCATCGCCGGCAAGCCGAACGTGGGGAAGTCCACGCTGCTCAACCGCCTGCTAGGCCAGGAGCGCGCCATCGTCAGCGAGATCCCCGGTACCACCCGGGACGCCATCGACACCTACCTGGAATACGAGGACATCCCTCTCACCTTGATCGATACGGCTGGCATTCGCCGGCGTGGGCGCATCGAACCCGGGGTCGAAAAGTATAGCGTATTGCGCACGCTGCGCGCCATCGAGCGCGCCAGCGTCGTCGTCCTGGTGGTGGATGCCACCACCGGGCTGACCGCCCAGGACGCGCACATCGCCGGGTTTATCCTGGAAGCCTGGAAGAGCGCGCTGGTCGCCGTAAATAAATGGGATGCCATTCCGAAAGACACTTACACGATGGAGCAATTCACCCAGCAGGTGCGCCAGGATTTGAACTTCATGCCCTACGTGCCGGTGCTGTACATCTCAGCCAAGACCGGACAGCGGGTCGATCAAGTGCTGCCGACTGCCTTGAGGGTGCACGAGGAGCGCCTGGTGCGCCTGTCCACTTCCCAGCTCAATCAGGTGATTCAGAAGGCGCAGGACAAGCACCCGGCGCCCTCGCACGCCGGACGGCAGCTCAAGATCTACTATGGCACCCAGGTGCGCAGCGATCCACCCACCTTCCTGTTGTATGTAAACGATCCCCAGCTGGCCCATTTTACCTACCAGCGTTACCTCGAAAACCGCATCCGGGAGACGTACGGTTTCCTGGGCACACCGATCCGCCTGGTTTTCCGCGCCCGCCGCTAAGGCTGCCATGCTGCTGGAGACGGACATAAGAGGAATCTAAGAAAGTCCCCCGCCAGGGCGGCCCTACCTTGACCTGCCTCATTCCGGCTCTTATAATGATTTTATAGTTTGCTGAGAGGATTAGAGATTGTTTATCCGGCCACCAGTTTGCGTTTGAATTAACGATTCTTTAAGCCGGCTGGCCAGCTCTTGCCCTCCCTTTAGACCGGCTTTATAATCCTTCCGACGGTTTTAGGAGAACCAGTTTGGAGAAGTTCCATACCGATCCGATTCCGGACATTACCCAGACAGACAGCAGGCGCCCTGGTTTTTTACGCTTCCTGTTGGATGTGGTCGAGACGCTGATCTTATCGGTGATCCTGTTTGCCGCTATCAACGCCGTATCGGCGCGCATCCGGGTGGATGGCGCCAGCATGGAGCCAACACTCCGGAGTGGCGAGTTCGTCATCGTCAATAAACTGGCTTACATGCTCGGAAAGCCACAGGTTGGGGACGTGATCGTTTTTCATTATCCGCGCGACCCCTCCCAAGAGTATATCAAGCGGGTGATCGGCCTTCCCGGCGACCAGATCAGCGTGCGTGAGGGGCAGGTTTATGTGAACGAACAGCCCTTGGAAGAAGATTACATCGCCGCCTCTCCAGTCTATGAATACGACCAGAATGTACCAGAAGAAGCCCTCTTTGTCTTGGGCGATAACCGGAATAATTCCTCCGATTCGCATAATTGGGGTTCCGTCCCACTCGATTATGTGGTGGGAAAGGCGTTGTTTGTCTATTGGCCACCGACGGAATGGGGGGCGCTCGAACAGCCCTCTCCGGTCAGTGCCGCTCCTTAATCAAGGGGTAGGGTTTCGCTTTCAAAGCAGTCAACGATATTTGCGATGACCAGAATAAAAGGAGTGAGCGATATGAGTGGAGAAGGAAGCGGTGCGGATGGTGATCCATCCGATATCATCTATCAATGCCCGGAGTGCTCGGCCGGGTTGATGCGCCTCAGCTACATCACCTACTTTACCTGGTTGAACGAGGAATTGGTCACCGTGCCGAATTTCCCGGCCTGGATCTGTGATCTTTGTGGGCGACGTGATTTTGACCCGCGCGCCGTTACCTGGTTGAATACGCTCCTGAATCCCTCCGCCGGTCGTTCGCCGGGTCGCCGGATTAGCCAGAAGGACCAGCCCGCCCCACCCGGAGAACCGTTGCAGCCTTAACCCCTGTCAACCCCCATCTTCACCAATAAATTTCAGCAGGTATGGCCGCGCTAAGAATAGCGCAGCCAATGTTTTGCAGTCCTGGATTTTACCCGAGCCTGCCATCCGGTAAACTTCAGCCACTTCCAACGATTCCACCGTCAGAAACTCATCCTCGTCGGCCTCCAGTGGATCGGGGCGTAAATCGGTTGCCAGGTAGATGTACATGTATTCGGTCGAGTAACCCGGGGCCAGGTAGAATTCGCCGATCAGCTCGAGCCGGTCTGCCGCCATGCCGATCTCTTCCCGGATTTCGCGCCGGGCGCAGTCCTCGGGTGCTTCGTTTTCTTCCAGAGATCCGGCTGGCAATTCGAGCAGCTCCCCACGCGCCGCGTGGCGATACTGGCGCACCAAGCATAGGCGGCCCTGTCCATCGACCGGCACTAATGTAACTGCTCCCGGGTGCTTGACGATGTCAAGCTCCTCCAGTATTCCGTTTGGCAGGCGGATCTGGTCTAAAAGGACGTCGAAAACACGGCCTGTGTAGACTTTCTCCGAGCGGATTGTTTCATAGTCCATTTTTTTTCTGTCCAGCATGCATAATACAGGAGTAGCCGGCGAGGACGCCCCGGCTACTCCTTTTGAGTTTGTGGAAGGGGAAATTCTACTTACGGAATGTGGAGTTTTGTCCCGTCTCGCAAATTGTACGGTTTCGCCAAGTCGTTGGCCTGGGCGATCGCTTCAGGATATACATCTCCGTACAGGCAGGCAATGGAGTAAATTGTATCGCCGGATGAGACCGTGTAAGTATCCGGATGGTCTTCCAGGGCTCGCTGTCCGTTGAATCCGTTTCCCGTCTGAGGGATTTTCAATGTATAGCCGACCGAAACCAGCGAGTTGACTCCCAGGCCGTTCAGGCTGAGCAGATCGGACACGTCCACGTCGAACCGGCGGGCGATGCAGAAGGGGAATTCACCCTTGTGAAGCGAATACGAATTCGGCAGGGAAGGCTCGTCGAACTCAAAATCCACCGGTTCTTCTTCCGGTTCCTGGGCCTCCTCCGTGGGCGCTTCTGTTGCGGCTGGGGCTCCCTCGACTGGTGTTTCTGGAGCAATGGCGCCTGGCGTACCCGCGCCAGGAGTAGCCTGAGGCGTGCCTCCCGGCGTTTGTGGAGTACCCACAGGCACACCGCCTCCGGCCGCGGCGGTCTGGGTTGCGATGTTCCCGAGCTCGGCCTGGAGCGTGCTCATGGCGCTATCAGGGGTGGGGGAGGCGGGCGGCGGCGTCGAGGCCGATAATTCACATGCCGCCAAGCCAATCGCCAGCGCTGCCAGAGCAAGCAATAGTACAATGCGTTTCGGAACCATATTCTCCTCCTAACCGGAATTCACCTGCTCTTGCCTTCCTTTTGGCAATTGTTATTTCATTTTTTTTAACTTTGACCATGATACTAGCACAATCCAGGTATGCCGTCAAGCAGATTGCTCTCGCCCTGAGGCAGCCTCTCTGGCTGGCTAGTCGAGGGGTGGCCTCGTACTGTCAAGGGCTGCAAGAATCAGGCCAGTGGTTTGTATAGAAGGGGGAATTACTGCAGGTCCCGTTCGATCTTTTCTCGAAAGACCGGCCGGGCGACGATGATCAGGCGGTGCGTGTTACTCTCGTAAGGCCAGCAGGTGACCAGCGTCAAGCGCTCATCCTGGGATGGCAGGATCCACTGGGCGTTGTTCATGCGTATGTCCAGCTGCTCGTACTTCTCCGGCAGGATCATCTTGTTGGTGATCTCGTAACCAAAAATACCCTCGAAGGAGTAAACCAGGATCTCGTCCCCGACGGATAGGTCTTCCAACCGCTTAAAAACCTCTCCTTCGATGTTGTTGTGTCCGTTCAGTACCGTGTTCCCCGGCAGACCCAGTTCTGCAGAGCTGGGATGCCAGCCAGCTGCATAGGTATCCGGGGCTTCCCACTGCTGGAACTCTATTCCACTCACCGAAATGGATTTTGTCTCCGCCGGAACGACTGGTGTATCTAAATCTATCGAAGGAATGACCAGGTGAGTGGGTGGACCCGGGGGAACCGGCGCGCTGGACAGCGCAGAGACGGGAGAATCCAACGCTTCTGAAAACCCGGTAGAAGTGATTGGGGACGAGTAACCTTCCGTCGAGTAGGCGCTTGGGAGAAATAGGGAAAAGCTCCATTCTTTTGTGACCGTGATTTCCATCGTAGGAACGTCAATCTGTTGCCAGGTTGGCTCCTGCATCACTCGAGAAGAATCCTCTTCCAGGGTCGGCTTAGGACCCTGGAGAGGAGAAAGGTCTGGATCCAACAGGATTGTAGCCCCTTGTTGTGCCCCGTAGAGTACGAGTAGTGTCCCTATAAGGACCAACCAGGATCTGCGCAGGAAGGAGAACATTATGCTATCTTCATAAGTCCTTTAACTTGCGGGAAAATCCATGGAAGATCAATCCCAACCCGAGCAGGCCGATCCCCAGGTTCACGAGCAGGCGCGGCTGCCGGTTCGAGGCGGTTGCCTGTGTGCTGATATCTCCACCGGTGACCGGGACTAAGACCGGCGGCAAGGCAGTGCCAGGCGGCGGGGTGGGCGGAGCCAACGTCGCGGGCGGTGAGGTGGGGGTTGCGGTTGGGGTCTTACGAGGGCGGTTGGGGGGTTCGGTTGGCGTCGGGGCACTCTCCGTAGGAGTCGCGGTTGGCGTATCCTGAGGCGGCACGATGGTCGTGGTGGATTCCGGGGTAGCGGTGGGAGTTTCTACGGGCGCCGTCCCAGTTGGGGTGGCTTCCGGCTCGGTTGGCGTGGGGGAAGGCTCTGGGACGGTCGGAACAGGCGTATCGGTCGGCGGAACAGAATCCTTCTGCACCTTCATGCCGATGTTGATCGATCCTTGACCGGTCACGTGGAAGCTGGCGGTGTAGCTCCCCTTGGGCAGCCGGCCACGCAGTTTTTCCCTCCCCTCGCTGGCGCCCTTCTGCCCGTCTGACACATTAAAGGAACCCAGCGGCGTGTCGCCCTCACCGGTTTCGTCAGACTGGCATGCCACGCTACCGCAATCCTTCGGGCAACCGTTCTTTTCATAGTCCTGATAATAAAAGAAGACCAGGCTGACGTCCATCTCGGGCTCATCGACCTCGAAATGCCACTCCTTAGAAGCCGTTCTGGAAT
This sequence comes from Anaerolineales bacterium, assembly GCA_035291645.1. Taxonomy (GTDB): domain Bacteria; phylum Chloroflexota; class Anaerolineae; order Anaerolineales; family UBA4823; genus DATDRQ01. The sequence goes on along the minus strand of DATDRQ010000034.1, from coordinate 1,537 downwards.
AGAACAGGCGGATCGTCTGATCCCAATTCTTCGGCGGTATACAGGCCGGCACGTTGGTCGGCGTTTCTGTGGGCTGCTCGTCTTGCTGAGGCGGAGCGATGAGGCCTGCAGCATTAGCCGGTGAATGCATCAGGGAAAGGACCATCCCTGCCAGCAGGCACAACCCGCCCAGGCTGTAACCCAGTCTGGCTAGTCTGCTTGTAATTCGACTCATCCTGCCCATGTTCTCTATCCTCTTCTTTCGTTGCTCAACCAATCTGTTTGGCTGGCTCGTGTTTGGTAGATTGGATGGATTGTTAAAGTATAGAAAAAACCGGCTCCCAGGGCCGGTTTCGCTATTCGCTCCCCGATGATCCGGCCATCTAACAGATGGACCAAGCGACCAATAGTATCACCGGTTCATTGCGTCCCAAAGAATAGTAAATTATGAATTTGTTTCATATAGAAGAACGAAGTGGTTAGTTTTCCGTTACCAACTTGGAGATAAATACCGCGATCCGATGAGTTAGAATACCTAATAATGGGTAGACCAAGGAGGGTCTTTTTATTCTGGTTATTGCTCGCCTGGCTGTTTACAGCCCAGGCCTGTAACTTCCCCCTCTTCGCACTTCGACCCGGCGCAGTCGGAGTCGAGCAGTTCCGCCTGACCTTGACCGCGCTGGCCCTGCCCACTTCCCCAGGAGCTACGCCTGTGCCAGCCGTAACCGGCGTGCTTGCCCAAACCCCAATTACCGGCCAGCAGCCCGGGACGCCGCCCCCACCCGCACCGACTTCCGCTCTCATCGACAACGTGTACGTCTACCCGGTCCAATCGGGGGATACCCTGGAATCGGTCGCGGCGCACTTTTCCGTGGAGACCGCACTGATCACCTCGTCTCAGCCGGTCCCCGCCGGGGTTTATCTCCCGCCCGGGCAGGTGCTGTATATTCCCAATCGGCTCGGTGAACTGGCCGGCCTGCCACCGGTGCTGCCCGACAGCGAGGTCGTCTATTCCCCTTCCTCGGCTGGTTTTTCGATCCAGGAGTATGTCGATGGCGCCTCTGGGTATCTCAGCGCTTACCAGGAGCTGGTGGATGGGGAGGCACTCACCGGGGTGCAGATCGTCCAAAAGGTCGCGCTGGAAAATTCGATCAATCCCCGCTTGCTGCTGGCGTTCCTGGAGCACCGTTCCGGCTGGGTGCTGGGACGACCCGATCGCCCGGATGACGCTCACCCGATCGGTTTCAACGTCCCCGATTACCGCGGACTGTACAAGGAGCTGGTCCTCTCAGCGACCCACCTGGGAGTGGGGTATTACGGCTGGCGCTCGGGCGATCGTACAGTGCTGTCTTTCTCGGATGGGAGCGGGATTCGCCTGGATCCGACCTTGAACGCCGGTTCGGTCGCCGTCCAGGCCCTCTTTGCAAAGTTTTTCCGCCTTTCGGATCTTGAGGCAGACCTGTACGGAGAGCAGGGATTTCTTCAGTTGTACAACCAGATGTTTGGAGACTTCAGCGCCCGGGTGGTGGAACCCTTGCTTCCCCCGGGTCTGGCCCAG
>DATDRQ010000033.1:0-3369 GCA_035291645.1 Anaerolineales bacterium | reverse complement strand
GGCGGGCGGGCTTTCCAGTTGCCTGCCCAGGTTGGCAAGCTGCCGTTCCAGCGCGGCGATCTGGCTTTCGATCTCGAGCAACCGCGTCTGGCGGCGCTTCTCTGCCGCGGTCGTCCCGGCGGGTCTGCGCGTTGGCAGGGGTGCTGGCTCTCTAGGCTCAACCTCGGCGGCTGCTTCGGCTTCCTGCTGGAGGCGGTACTGGCTGTATGTCCCGCTGAAGGTCCGCAAGGCGGCCTCATTCGGTTCGATATCCCAGGTCTGGGTAGCCAGCGCATCGATCAAATAGCGATCGTGGGAGACGATCAGGATCGTGCCCGGATATTCCCCCAGCACCTCTTGCAGAATTTCCTGGGAGGGGATATCCAGGTGGTTGGTCGGCTCGTCGAGCAGCAGCATGTTGGCGCTCGTCAAAGACAGCTTGGCCAGGGCCAGCCGGCCGCGCTCCCCGCCTGAAAGCGTGGAGACTTTCTTGAAGACTTCGTCGCCGCTGAACAGGAAGCGCGCCAGGTAACCGCGGATCTCCGCCAGCAGCATGTGCGGTGCCACGGAATCGATCTCTTCCACCAGGGTCCGGTCGGGGTTCAGGTCTTCGTGAGCCTGGGCAAAATAAGCCACCTCCAGGCTGGCGCCCAGGACAACTTCGCCCGCCAGTGGCGGGATCTTGCCCAGGATGGTTTTCAAGAAGGTGGTCTTACCTGCCCCATTCGGACCGATGATGGCGGCGCATTCCCCCCGCCTGAGGACCAGGTCGGGTATGCGAAAGAGCGGGCGCCCCTCATCCGGATAACCGATCTCGACCGCGTACGTGCGCAGCACCAGATCACCGGAACGCCTGGCTGCCTGGAGGTTGATGTGCAGCCGGGGCAGGCGGCGGACCGGACTGCGCAGGGCTTTAATCCGCTGCTCGACGTCGCCCACGCCCATGGTGTGGGTCGAGATATCCGCCAACTCGCTGATCTCGCCCCAGTTTTTATTGAGCAGCGCTTCGGTCCCCAGGCTTTCGATGGCCTCGACCTGGCGGCTGAGGCGGCGCAATTTTCCTTTGGCTTGCTGGGTGCGTTGGCCGGAGATGTTGCGTTTTACGTAAACCAGTTCCTTGAGCAGGCGTTCCTTCTCTGTCTCAAAGATCTGCTGTCGCAGCTCCCAACGCTCCTGGCGCTGCTGGATATAGGCGCTGTAATTTCCCCGGTACAGCTCCAGCCCGGCGGCGCTCATCTCCCAGATGTGATTGATCACCTTATCCAAAAAGTAGCGGTCGTGGGAGACAACCAGTATCGCGCCCGGCCACTGGCTGAAATAGTTTTCCAACCATTCCACCGCGGCGATGTCCAGGTGGTTGGTTGGCTCGTCCAGGATGAGCAGGTCGGGGTTGGAAAGCAGCAAGCGGGCAAGGACGAGACGGGTTCGCTGACCGCCGGAAAGCTGGTTGACCGGGCGGCGGTAATCGTCTGGCTCGAATCCCAGGCCGGCGAGAGTCTGGCGGAAGCGGGTTTCGTAGGTATAGCCGCCCTGGCGTTCGAATTCTTCCTGCAGGGGACCGTAAAGCGCCAGGGCGTTTTCAGCCAGCTCAGGAGCGCTCATTTGGCTTTCGAGCTCAGCCAGCTCTTTTTCCATCCTTGCCAGATCGCTGACCGCCTTCAGGCACTCTTCCCATACCGTGTGAACGCCGCTCAGGCTGGCCTCTTGCGGCAGGTAGCCGAACTTCAGGTTCTTCGCCCGTTGAACGGTGCCTCGGGTGGGCTCATCGAGGCCGATGAGAATGCGCAGCAGGGTGGTCTTGCCGATTCCGTTTGGGCCCACGATGGCGATGCGCGCCGCCCGGGGGATGTCGAGCGAGACCGCCGAGAATATATCCGCGTGGCCGAAAGATTTCGACAGGTTTTGGGCGCTGATCAGGGACATAGTGCCGGTGAAAAGAGGAAAATCGAAGATCGCAGGCGCAGGTAAGCCCGGCTGTGAGGGGCTTTTCGAGCCAGTGCCTGTTGATTATACCGTGTTATAATCGCCCCGCCGCGGTTTTTTGCCGGCGGTGTGACGGATGCAAAAATGAAACAAACGCCTGACTTAAAACCCAAGCCGGCTTCGACCACCCGCTGGCTGAACTGGGCCGTGCTCGCCGCTTTTCTGGTCGCCGCGGCGATTACGGTTTATTTAACCTTTGTCATCGTGCGCGATATCGTCACTTCCTGGGAGCTGACTGCCCTGCCGGGCATCTCGGTCAGGGAATCGGATGAAATCCCGGAAGTCCCGGGGGTGATCACCGACGCGCAAACACCTCTCCAGGCGATTGGCGTGCCCACCCCGATGCCCTGGGACGGCGCCAGCCGGGTATCGGTGCTGGTCATGGGCCTGGACTACCGGGATTGGGTGGCGGGCGAGGGCGCGCCGCGCACGGATACGATGGTGCTGCTGACTATGGACCCGCTGGCGCGCACCGCCGGTATTTTGTCCATCCCACGCGACCTTTGGGTGAACATCCCGGGTTTTGAATATGGGCGGATCAACACCGCCTACAGCCTGGGGGAAGCTTTCGATTACCCCAGCCGGGGTCCCGGTCTGGCGATGGCGACCGTGGAGGAGCTGCTGGGGGTGCCGATCGACTACTACGCCCAGGTCGATTTCGGCGCCTTTGTGCGCCTCATTGACGAGATTGGCGGCGTGAAAATCGACGTGAAGGAAAGGATCACCATCGATCCCCTGGGCGACGACAACACCAAGACGCTCAGGCCTGGCGTGCAGGTGCTGCCCGGCGAGCTTGCCCTGGCTTACGCCCGGGCGCGCAAGACGGAGGGCGGTGATTTCGATCGCGCCCAGCGCCAGCAGCAGGTTATCATGGCGATCCGCCAGCAGATGCTGCGCCCCAGGATGCTGCCCACCCTGATCGCCAAAGCGCCGCTGCTCTACCAGGAAATATCCGCCGGCGTACATACCAACCTGAACCTGGACCAGGCGATCCAGTTGGCGTGGCTGGCTGTGCAGATCCCTGAAGAGAACATCCGCCGCGGCGTGATCGGCCCGCCCGACCAGGTCTTGCTGGTCAAGTCGCCGCAAGGCGATGAAGTCCTCAAACCGATTGCGGATCGAATTCGCGCCTTGCGGGACGAGGTCTTCTTCGGCAGCGGGCACATCAGCCCGGCGGCGGCTGGCATGACCCCGGTTGAGCTGGTGGAGGCCGAAGCACCCAAGATTTCCATATTGAACGGGACTGCCACGGCGGGGCTGGCTGCCCTGACCACGGACTATTTGCAGACCCAGGGGGTCATCATTACCGAAACCGGCAATGCCGACCAGCTTTACAACTACACCACGATTTTCGACTACACCGGCAAGATCTACACCGTCAAGTACCTGATGGAGCTGATGAGCATC
>DATDRQ010000032.1:0-8256 GCA_035291645.1 Anaerolineales bacterium | reverse complement strand
TGTTACTCCCGGGCAGGAGGAAGGGAACGCCGAGTACGTCGTGCGCAATGGCGCGGGCGAGATGGCGACCGATCCTATCCAGGCGCTGGAGACCCTATTCCACTGGCTGGAAAAGGACCGGCAGCTGCTCGAGTTGCACGCCGGCAACGCTCATGCTTTGGGTAAGCCGCGCTCGGCCTTCGAAGCGGCCGATCTTGCCTGGGAGATGGCGCAGCGCGGCCGGGTGAGGAGCCCGCGCATGACCGAACAGGCGCTGGAAGTCCTGGGTGAAATGCTGCGTAGTTTCGGTATCTCCAGCCAGGCCGATTGACCTCAGATGGGGATACCTGGGCAGGCTGTTTAGCACCGAATGGATATCTCCGATATCATCCACCTGTTAGGGGATCTGCTGGGGGAAGTCATCAGTTCCCAAGAATCGCGCCAGACATTCGAACTGGAAGAGCGCATCCGCGGGCTGGCCAAAGCCCGGCGGGGAAGCGACGCCGCCGGCGCGCGTGACCTGGCTGTTGAGATGCAAACCATTCAACCGGGCCAGGCGCGCGCCATCGCAGCAGCCTTCAGCCTGTACTTCGACCTGGTCAACCTGGCGGAGGAGCAATACCGGGTACATCTGCTCAGACAGGAAGAGCGCGCCAACTACCCCCAGCCGGCGCATGATTCGGTCGCGGACGCAGTCCGGATCCTGAAACACCGCGGCGTAACAGAAAACGAAATGAAGGAATTGCTCGAGCAGCTGGATATCGAGCTGGTCCTGACCGCCCACCCGACAGAGGCCAAGCGACGTACGATCCTCTCGAAGATCCAACGCATTGCCGAGATCCTGGACGGTCTAAACGAGCCAGACATCCTGCCAGGCGAAACCGGCCAGCTCCGTAAGGCGCTCAAAGCAGAAATTATCACCTTCTGGCTGACCGATCGCTCGCGCACGGCTCAACCGACCGTAACCGATGAAGTCCGGACAGGCTTGTATTTTATCGAGGCCGTCTTCTGGGAGGTGCTCCCGCAGGTGCACGCTGAGCTGGATGCGGCTCTGGAGCAGCACTTCCCTGGAATAAAGATGGAGCGGGCCTGGCTGCGGTTGGCTTCCTGGATCGGCGGCGACCGGGATGGCAATCCCAACGTCACGGCTCCGCTCACGGCGGAAACGCTGCGCCTGCACCGCGGGCTGGCGGTCGAAAAACACCGTTCGACCTTACAGGTTTTGGCTCGCCGCTTGAGCCTGAACGCCTCCCGCGTCCCTCCTACCCCAGATTTGCAAAACTGGTATCAACGGCGGCGTCCACTGCCTTCCCACGTGGCTTACCTCGAGGATCGCTATGCCAACGAGCCCTACCGGCTGGTCCTTTCCCTGCTGGTAGATGACCTGACCCAGGCCTCCAACGATGAGGTGGTTGCCAGGCTGTTATCCCACGGCCCTGCCCCACCGCGCGCCATTGCGGATGACTTCATTTCGCCGCTCGTGCAGATCTACCGTTCCTTGCCCGCTGAAGTCGGCCAGGGACAGCTGCTTGCTGCTCTGCGCCAGATGCAGATTTTTGGATTGCATTCCGCCCGCCTGGACATCCGCGAAGATTCTTCCCGGGTCAATGCCTCGGTCGCAGAGGTACTGCGAGCACTGGAAATCCATCCCAAATTTGATCAGACCGGACCGGTCGAGCGAAAAGAGCTGCTCACCCGGCTGCTGGCAGAGAAGTCGCCTGAGCTGGCCGCGCATCCCGGCGTTACGTCAGCTACTTCCGAGACCTGGGCGCTTTTCCAGCTCACCGCTCGCACCAGGCAGGTATATGGTCCTGAACTCTTGGGCCCGTTCATTATCTCGATGACGCGTTGTGCGGCTGACCTGCTGGCTGCGCTGCTCCTATCCAAATGGACTGGCTGCGCCGATTGTATGGGGATCGTGCCTTTGTTCGAAACCATGGATGACCTGCGGGCTGCTCCGGATATCCTGACAGAGCTGTTCGCCTCCCCCGCCTACCGGGAGCACCTGTGCATTCGCGGCGAGGTCCAAATCGTTATGATCGGGTACTCGGATAGCAATAAGGATGGCGGCTATCTGGCGGCGAATTGGGCCTTATACCAGGCCCAGGAGGACATCGCCCGGGTCTGCCGTGAGTCTGGCATCCGACTGACGCTCTTCCACGGGCGGGGTGGGACAGTTGCCCGCGGAGGAGGGCCGGCTAACCGGGCGATCCGTTCTCAGCCGCCCGGTTCCATCGACGGACGCTTTCGTCTCACCGAGCAGGGCGAGATCATCGCCTCGCGCTACCTGAACCACCAGCTGGCCCGTCGCCACCTGGAGCAGATCGCCAATGCTGTGCTTCTGGCCTCGTCCCCGCGCACGATTAATAGTCAGTCTGAGTTGCCAGCCAGCTGGCGAGCTGCGCTGGATACGATGTCTGCCGCGGCATACCGGGCTTACCGTAGATTGGTTTATGAGACGCCCGGCTTCATCGATTACTGGCAGGTGGTCACTCCCCTGGAAGAGATCGTGCGCTTGCGCATCGGCTCGCGTCCGGCCTCCCGCCATCCCGGTCAGATCAGCCTGGGGGGCATCCGGGCTATCCCCTGGGTGTTCTCCTGGATGCAGAGTCGCTTTAACCTGCCCGGCTGGTATGGCCTGGGCGCCGGCCTCCAGGAGCTGGTCACTTCCTCCGGCTCCACCGGGCTGCTGAAAGATATGTATGCCGGATGGCCATTCTTTCGCACGTTGATCGACAACGCCGAGATGTCGCTGATGAAGGCGGATATGGATATCGCCGCCTTGTACTCCGGTCTTTATCCGGATCGAGAATTCGCCGGCCGGATATTTAAGGAGATCCAGACTGAATTTATGCTCACCCGAGAGGAAATCCTGGCGGTGACCGGCAATCAAGACTTGATGGATGGTGAACCGGTCGTCAAACGCAGCATTCACCTGCGCAACCCGTATGTCGACCCTTTGAATTACGTCCAGGTCGAGATGTTGCGCCGCCTGCAGGCACTCGACGATAAAGACGCGCCCGAGGCCTGGGTGCTGCGCGAAGCGATCGTTCTGACGATAAACGGTATCGCCGCCGGCTTACGCAACACCGGCTAGGTAGACACCAGATGGCGATGCAGCTGTTCATACGCGGTGGGGGAGACCTGGCGAGTGGGGTAGCCCTGCGGCTGTACCGGGCAGGGCAGGCGCCTATCATCCTGGAACTGCCTCAGCCGCTGGTGGTACGCCGGACGGTCTCCTTTGCAGAGGCGGTCTATGCTGGGGAATTCAAAGTGGAGGAGGCGCTTGCCCGCCGGGCAGAGGACCTGGAACAGGCCTTACTCTGGGTCCGGCAAGGGATCATCCCTGTCCTGGTCGATCCGGATTGCCAATCTCTCGAACAGGCGCGGGCTGTGAACAACCTCCCGATCGTCCTGGTCGATGCCCGGATGGCCAAACGCGCGCCAGGATATGACCTGGATTTTGCTTCTTTAATCATCGGCCTGGGACCGGGTTTTTCCGCCGGTCTGGATTGTCATGCTGTGGTGGAGACCATGCGGGGACATTTCCTCGGGCGGGTGATCTGGGAGGGCCCTGCCGAGCCGGATACGGGCCTGCCGGAATGGGATCCGGCGCGCGTCCTGCGGGCGCCTGTGGACGGGATATATCTGCCCGAAGTCCAGATCGGCGTTCACCTCGAGGTCGGTGAGCGGGTCGCCTCCGTCGACGGTATCCCCCTGTTGGCCTCCCTGCGCGGCGTGCTGCGCGGCTCGCTGCACCCCGGTGTGCAAGTCCAGCGAGGAATGAAAGTCGGCGATATCGATCCACGCGATGATCCACGCTACTGTAATTTCGTCTCGGATAAAGCGCTGGCGGTCGGGGGGGGTGTGTTAGAAGCCATCCTCTCTAGCCTGGACCTGCGCCCTTATCTGTGGGAATGAGAGCGAGTTGGTTGATCTAAAGACGGCCTTACGATTGCCTCCTGCTACGCGGCTGGCCCTGGTCGGAGCGGGGGGAAAGACCAGCGCGCTGTTCGCCATCGCTCGCCAATTTCCCGGGCCGGTGCTCGCCACAACCACAACCCACCTGTCAGTCGACCAACTGGCTTGGGCAGATCGCTATTTTGAATCGAACAATCCTGAAGAGTTAGAGCATCTGGGGGAAAGCCCCGGCGCAGGCGTCACACTGGTGACCGGCCCACCGGCCGGTGAAGGGCGGGTCTCTGGCCTGGACCCGGTCACCCTCGAGAAGGTCAGAGTACTGGCGGATAACTGGCAGGTCCCTCTACTGATCGAGGCGGATGGATCCCGGCTGCGTCCCTTAAAAGCGCCGGGGGATCACGAACCTGCAATCCCGTTATTCGTCGATCAGGTAATCATCCTGGCTGGCCTGAGTGGGCTGGAGCAGCCGCTTACGGAGGAATGGGTCCACCGCCCGGAAAGATTTGCCGGGCTGGCAGGTATACCTACAGGAGACCCCATAACCATCGAAGCGCTGGCACGCGTGCTTACCCATCCGCAGGGCGGCTTGAAGAATATCCCTCCTGGCGCGCGCCGGTGCGTGTTGTTGACCCAGGCCAGCCGGCCGGATCTGCAGTCGAAGGCCTATTCTCTGGCTCAACGGCTGCTACCACAGGTCGCATCTGTCGTGGTCTCCTCCCCATTTCCAGCTGACCAGGCCGGATTTAGTACAACGCTTCAAGACGAGAGGAATCTACGCGCGACGTTCGAGGTCATCACAGTCATCGAGCGGGTAGCCGGGATCGTCCTGGCCGCCGGCGCCTCCACCCGGATGGGGCGACCCAAACAGCTGCTCGAATGGCAGGGGCAGCCGTTCGTGAGCTGTGTGGCTCGCACGGCCCTTTCTGCCGGGCTATACCCGGTAATAGTAGTCACCGGGGCACAGGCAGCCGCGGTCAGGTCTGCTGTCGAAGATTTAGAAATCCAGGTGGTTTTCAACCCGGAATGGGAAGCCGGGCAGGGCACTTCACTGCGGACGGGATTACAGGCAGTCCAGGAAGAGATCGGCGCGGCGGTATTCTTACTTTCCGACCAGCCCCACATTCAACCAACCTTGCTCCGATCCCTGGTCGAACGCCATCAACACACACTGTCTCCGGTGGTCGCCCCGCTGGTCGCGGGCAAGCGGGCTAATCCGGTCCTGTTCGACCGGCTCACCTTCCCGGATCTCGAAAAAATAAGCGGGGATACGGGCGGTCGGGCTGTGTTCTCGCGATACCCGATCGAATGGCTCGAGTGGCAGGACGAATCTGTTCTGCTCGACGTAGATTCTCCCGCAGATTACCGGAAGCTGCTAGACCAGAATTGATTGGTGCTCAGATAAAACCCTCCCTTGCCGAAATCAGACACTTGTGCTATTTTTCGAGGATCAGTATATTTAATGCGATAGGTTCATTTCCCCTTTGCCTTGCATTGCTCAATGGCTTGCAAGGTTCAACTTTGCGGATCTCATCAAGGAGCAGCTGGTGTGACCTACGGGCAAAACAACATCCTGATCGTCGAGGATGAGCCGGATACTGCCGAATTGTTTGCCGAGATGATGAGGATTATCGGGCATTCAGTCGTCAAGGTAAATGGTTACTCCCCGGCGATCGAACAGCTAAAAAAGGGACAACCGTTTGCGGTTGTGTTGGATATCATGATGCCAGATCTATCGGGTTTGGAAGTACTCCGCTACATCCGGGAGGATCAGACCCTCAAGGATACTCCGGTCGTGATCGTCTCTGCCCTCGGCTTATTTTCCGATGTCAGAAATGCGATGGAAGCCGGGGTAGATGCATACTTGACGAAACCGGTCTCTTTTAATGAGTTGAAAACTGCAGTGCAAAAGATCACCCACACGAAAGACCAGGACTGATGAGATGGGAACATCTGTCGTCCGGGCTTTTATCGCGGTAGAACTATCCCCAGAAATAAAGAAGGGGCTCGAACAGGTATCGGCGGAGTTAAAGCGACGCCTGCCAGGAACCGCGGTGCGTTGGGTGCCAGTGGAAAATATCCATATCACGTTGAAGTTCCTGGGAGACGTATCGATGGCAAACATCGATATGCTCAAGAAGATCCTCGACTCGGTAGCTGCTCTCCACCGGTCCTTCGAGATCAGCGTGGGGGGAATCGGCGCTTTCCCAAAACTTCACCAGCCGCGTGTGGTTTGGGTCGGGATGGAAGCTCCTTCTGAACTGCTTGCCATCCAGCACGGTTTGGAAGTCGAGACCGCCCGGCTGGGATATGCTCCAGAGGATAGACCTTTCTCACCTCATCTCACCCTGGGGCGGGTCTCGCGAAACGCTTCGGGGGGTGAGATCCACCGGATTTCCGAAACACTTTCTACGTATAAGGTCGGTTTTCTGGGCGTCACGCGCGTACAGGCTTTATATCTCTTTCGCAGCGACCTTGATCCGAGCGGCGCGGTTTATTCACGCATGCATTCTGCCCGGCTTGGTCAGCCTTACTCGAATACAACCGACCACCATTCATAAGGAGACTTGACTCTGTCTACATTAGAAATGGCCCATACGATCGTGAATGCACTGGAAGAAAAAAAAGGTGAAGATATTCTTCTTATAGACATCCGTGAAATCGCCATTTTTGCCAGTTATTTTGTGCTGTGTTCCGGCACGAGCGACCGGATGTTGAAGGCTCTGGCTGATTCGGCGATTGAACAGGTGAAAAAACAGCACGAACTTACCGGCCGCGTCGAAGGGCGCACTGCAGGCGGCTGGTTGTTAGTAGATTTCGGGGATGTAGTCCTGCATCTATTTTCCCCTGAGCGGCGCGATTACTACCGCTTGGAGGATCTATGGAGCAGAGGAAAAATCCTGCTCCACCTCCAATAGGCGCTATACCAAGGAAAATAACCGGTCGCCCTGGAGGAGCTTTCTCCGTTCAACAGATCAGGGGACTAGATCAAAGTAATCCTTTGTACATCCCGCCATCGACGGTCAGCATGACTCCGGTGACGAAAGAAGCAGCTGGGGAAACCAGGAAGACGGCAACCCTGGCGAATTCTTCAGGCCTGGCGAAGCGTCCCAAAGGGCTCTCACGCGCTTGTTTGGCGGTCTCTTCTTCTCGGCTGGTCTGGTTCGTGTACGCACGGTGAGCCATCAGCTCGATCGCCCGTTCGGTTTCTGTCCAGGCTGGCAGGATGGAGTTGAAGCGAATCCTCTCCGGGCCCAGTTCTAAAGCCAGCGTCTTGGTTAACCCGACGGTCGCCGCGCGGATGCTGTTCGACAGCACCAGGTTGGGTAGGGGCTGCTTGACAGAGTAGGAGGTGATGGTGAGGACGCTTGGAGCCGGGGAGGCGCGCAGGAAGGGCAGTGCGGCGCGGATCAGACGGACATGACTGAGGAAGTTCAGCTCGATGGCCTGTTGCCAGACCTGGTCGTCGAGGCTTTCGAAGCGCGCCGCAGGCGGGCCTCCCGAATTCGTCACCAGGATATCCAGACCGCCCAACGCCTCGACGGTCTGTTCGATTAACCGGGCGGGGAAGGCGGGATCGGTGACATCTCCGGGCAGGCCGATGGCTGTGCTTCCTGTCTGAGAGGCAATCTTATGCGCTGCTTCGGAGATAGATCCCGGGCTGCGACTGTTGATCGCAACGGAACAGCCTTCCTGGGCCAGCTGGTAGGCGGTGGCAAAACCCAGGCCACGACTGGCCCCGGTGACCAGGGCGCGTTTGTCGTTCAGGTGTAGATCCATCTTTTGCTTCTCCTGCGCATAGCCAAGAATATTTCAAGATCAGTCACATTCTTTATTAAGACGGTAGTCTCCGAGACCTTACGCATGGTGCGGAGACCACCTACAAACTCATATTAGAGCATTTCTATTTGGTCATCCACTAAACTTACGTCCGGCCAGGATGTCTCCACCCACCGGGCGACTTGTTGCAGCGAGCGCTGGGTGTGAGCAGGGTCGTTGCTCACCAAAACACAACCCACCATCGCATCCTGCCAGACATCCTGGAAATCGATCTCGGCCACCGAGACATTAAACTCGCGGTGCAGGCGAGTGATCAGAGGCTTAAGCCGGCTGCGTTTTTCTTTCAACGACTTGCAGCCATCCAGTCGGACGTGCAGCGATAGGAATCCGATGCTCATTGATGTTTGGGTTCGAACACCTTATAATTCATCCGACAGGTTGCAACGTCTGTACAACTAGAAATGGGTATGTTCAACATGGAAGGAAGAAGAAATCCTGGTGCCGCGAATTTAATTTGGCTGATCCTGGTTGCCGGTATCCTGGTTATCGTTGGGTGGGCAGCTTTCTCCGCCGTAACGA
>DATDRQ010000031.1:0-20515 GCA_035291645.1 Anaerolineales bacterium | reverse complement strand
AGGGTGAGCCAATCTTGTAAATATTTATCGATCGATTTAAGCCACTTCCGGTTCGATCAAGCCGTAGCTGCCATCCCGGCGGCGATAGAGGACGTTAATCGTGTTGGTGACCGCGTTGTAGAACACGAAGAAATTCTCGTGCCCAAGCAGGCTCATCTGCTCGATCGCTTCTACCTCGTCCATCGCGGTTATCGGGAAGTGCTTGCGGCGAGCGATCATGGGTGCCTGCAGCTCTTCCTCTTCAATGGGCGCCGGCGTTTCGACTACTTCTGCCGCCGATCGGCCATCTCCCCGGCCCCGGTTCCGTTTCCCCTTGTAGCGCTCGATCCGCCGCTGCATCTTGTCAAGGGCGGTGTCCAACGCAGCAAAGATATCATCGCCGCGCTCCTCGGAGCGAAGGATAAAGCCCTTTCCCCGCACCGTGATCTGGGCGACCTGACGATCGGAGGCGCTGCGCGCCGATTTGACAAATGCCAGGTCTACCCGCGCTTCGTCGATCCCGGCCAGGTAACGATCCAGCTTGGAGACTTTTCTGGTTACATAATCGTTCAGCCGGTCATTCACATCCATATTTCGCCCGTAGATTTCTACCTGAAGTGCCATCCTTGTTCCTCCTGATTTAAAATACCTGCTTTAAACACTACTCAGTCGACCACCCAATCATCAAAAGTCTGCCTCCAGGCCCCGACGGGCAGCCCTTGATACGGTAAGACCAAATACGGTTTTGCCACCGGCGGTTAGGATTGCCTCGGCGCAGGCATCCAGGGTCGCGCCGCTGGTCGCGACATCGTCGACCACCAGGATGCTTTGTCCAACCACCTCAGTCCACTGCGCAACGAAGGCCGCGTGGACATTTTCTCTCCGCTCTTCGATCGACAAACCTACCTGGGAACGCGTTTCACGCGTGCGCATGAGCACCCGAGAAGAATAAGGTATCCCGCTCCCCAATGCCAGGGGACGAGCGATCAAACTAGCCTGATTATATCCACGCTCACGTAGACGTGCAACCCCCAACGGGACCGGTATGACCAGGTCCACCTGCCAGTCTGTTTTATCGAGAATTTGAATCAACTGGCGGGCCAGGAGATCCCCCAGGCTCATATCCCTTTGGTACTTGAGCTTAATCAGGGCATTCCGCACCGGACCGGCGTGCACGGCCCACGATCGTAGCGCGCTGAAGGCCGGCCGGTTGGTCAGGCAAATCCGGCAGACTCCAGGCTGATCGAGTAACTGCCCGCATACGCGGCAATAAGGAGGCCGGATCAATGAGGCTGTTGCCTGGCAATCCACACACCAGCGGGAACCCGCGCGGCCGCACCCGCCACAACAGGGCGGGTACAGCAGGTCCAGGCTGGACCAAAGCGCCCGGTACAATCGATACGCCCGGCGCTCCATGTGGGACATGGATTTTACCTCGGTTAGAGACCCAGGATGCCTTTCAGAGCCGACTGCATCAACATGAGCACTGCAGGGGTCATGAGAACGATGCAGATCGAGGGGAAGATCAGGATCGCCATCGGGATGAGCATTTTAATGGGGGCTTTATGCGCTTCCTCTTCGGCGCGCTGCCGGCGCTTGACACGCATCTGGTCCGCCTGGACGCGCAGCACTTTCGCCATGCTCACCCCTAGCTGCTCGCTCTGGATCACCGCCGCCACGAAGCTGGTCAACTCTCCAACACCCATGCGATCCGCCATATCGCGCAGCGCTTCCCGGCGCAGTCTGCCGAGCTGGATATCCCGCAGCACACGGCCAAATCCTTCCGACAATGCATTATTCCACTTCTCATTGACCTTCGCCATGGCTGCGTCGAAACCAAGGCCGGCTTCCACGCAAATCGTCAGCAGGTCGAGAGCATCGGGCATGGCTCTGCGGATCTCGGACTGGCGGTTGTTGATCCGGCCGCGCAACCACAACTCCGGTAAGTAGAAACCCAGCACGCCGGCCGGGAGAGCAACCAACAGACCACGCCCCTCGAGAAAGCTGCCAGCGGGGGCGATAGACGCCACGAACAGCAGGATGCCCCCCAGGCCGACACCCACCAGGCGTAAGGCCCAGAAGAGCGTCGGGTCCAGCCCGCCAGGGTTTCCGGCCATCTCCAGCTTATGCGTTGTCTGCTGGATGGCATTCTGTGGGGTAAAGCGCAGAACGATACTACCCAGCTTGCGCGCCAGAGGGAAAACCACCCGCTCGGTCAGCGGTTGGGAGAGCTCGATGTCTTCCAGGTCGGCGCTGATGCCTTGTGCGGCGTATTCTGCCAGGCGTGATTCCAATGGATCGGATGCCCGGGATTCTCGCAGACCGATGACGATCAAAAATACCACGACCAGAAGGATGATTATACCGATCCCGACCAGGACGATCATGACCGTTCCTCCAAATTCCTAAACCTCGATCGCTGAAATCTTGCGCATCACAAAATATCCGCTGGCGATCATCAGAGCTCCAAGAATCAATGCTGGGATGCCGATCAGGCGCGTCTCCGGCTTGAAAAACATCAGCATATACGGGCGGTTTAAGAACCATAATGCCAGCGCGATCAGGATTGGCATGCTGGAGAGGAAGCGGCTCGAATAGACGACCTGCGAGGTCATTACCCGCACCTCACCCTTGATGCGCACCCTCTCCCGGATGGTGTAGGAGATCGTGTCTAGGATCTCCGCCAGATTCCCGCCTACCTCGCGTTGCACGTTCATCGCCGCTACGGTCAGGTCCAGATCATCGCTGGGGATACGGCGCAGCAGGTTATCAAGAGAGCGTTCCATCGGCACGCCCAACTGCATC
This sequence comes from Anaerolineales bacterium, assembly GCA_035291645.1. Taxonomy (GTDB): domain Bacteria; phylum Chloroflexota; class Anaerolineae; order Anaerolineales; family UBA4823; genus DATDRQ01. Next base: position 17,731 of record DATDRQ010000031.1, on the reverse strand, counting down.
TCCTGGACTACCCGGCGAAACTCGTCGGAGATCGGCGCAGGCATTTCCCGGCTGACCGCTTCCAACGCCTGCATCGATGAATAACCAGCGCGCAATCCGTTCACCGTAAGGCTGAGCATATCCGGTAGCTGGTCGCTGAAGTGGATCAGGCGTTGCCCTTGCTGGCGGCGGACATAGAAACGCGGCAGGGAAACTCCGACCAATATACCAAGCAGGGCGAATATCAGGCTTTTACCGCCGAAAAACCAGCTGACAAAACCGACCCCGAACCCCACGATCACCATCACGGAGATGTATTCGGCCGGTTTCAGCTTCAGGTCGGCGCGAGCCAGTTCGCGGGCCAATCTAGATCCGTAGGAAGAGCGCTCGACCCGCTTGTTCAACCAGTCCCCTACCAGGGAGGATTTATCCCGTTGGCGTTCGCGTTGTTCCTCTCTGAAGTAAGGCCCGAGGCGCTCCTCGACCAGCGAACGCTCCCCGGCGAGCGAGATAACTGCTCCAACTACGAGGAGAATGAAAATCAAGCCTCCGCCGATATAGAAGATTAAGGTCATAGCTGCATCCTTCGTTGGGTTTTATCGCCGCCGGTCGCCAATGCCGAAGACCGAAGCGGGCAGATGGATGCCAGATGCTTCCAGCTTATTCATAAACTTTGGTCGCAGCCCGGTTGGACGCAGCCGGCCGATCACTTTCCCATTTTCCAACCCGGTCTGCTCGAACATGAACAGGTCCGTCATGGTGATCACATCTCCCTCCATGCCAGACACCTCGGTGATATTCACCACCTTGCGGTTTCCATCTCGAAGGCGTTCCTGATGAACCACCAGATCGATCGCCGAGGAGATTTGTTCGCGGATTGCCCGCACCGGCAGTTCCATACCCGCCATCAACACCATCGTTTCCAGGCGGGAGAGGGTGTCGCGTGGGCTGTTAGAGTGGGCAGTCGTCATCGAGCCATCGTGTCCGGTGTTCATCGCCTGGAGCATATCTAAAGCAGCCTCGTCGCGAATCTCGCCGACGATGATGCGGTCGGGGCGCATGCGCAGAGAGTTGATCACCAGCTGACGAATAGTGATCTCGCCCTTCCCCTCGATATTGGTCGGGCGCGACTCGAGTGTTACTACATGCTCCTGGCGCAGCTGCAGTTCCGCAGCGTTTTCGATGGTGACAATCCGCTCATCGGCGGGAATGTACTGGGAGAGGATATTCAGCAGGGTGGTTTTACCGGAACCAGTCCCACCGGAGATGATGATATTCAAACGCGCTTCGACGCAGGCCTTCAGAAAGTGCAAGGTCTCCTGGGTCAGGCTGCCATACTGGATCAACTGCTCAATCGTGATCGGGATTTTGGCGAATTTTCGAATAGTTAGCACCGGGCCGACCAGGGAGATGGGCGGGATGATGGCGTTGACGCGCGAGCCGTCCGGCAGGCGGGCGTCGACGTATGGGCTGGATTCGTCGATGCGACGACCGAGCGGAGCGACGATGCGGTCGATGATGCGCATGACGTGGTCATCACTCTCGAACGCCATCGGAACGCGCAAGATCTTCCCAGCCCGCTCGATGTAGATGTTCTTGGCGCCGTTCACCATGACTTCTGTGATGGTCTCATCTTCCAGCAGCGGCTGCAACGGGCCAAACCCCAGGATCTCGGCAGTGATCTGCTCGAACAGGCGGTGTTTTTCGGTCCTGGAGAGGATGATGTTCTCCTCCACCAGCAGCTGTTCGAACAGGTCCTGGATCGTGCTGCGCACCTCGGCGGTGCGAGAGATATCCGTACCCGGGTCGAGCTCCGCCAACAGGCGATTCTGGACGCGGGTTTTCAGGTCAGTATAGTTGTCGCGCTGGGTATTCACCCCGGGAGGTGGTACTCGCCGTGCCTGGTTGTTAGCCAGCCGTCCGGTGCCGTCCCCATTACTTCCGTTTGGCGGGGAGCTGACCTGCCCTTGCTCGAGACGTTTGAGAAGAGACATGCTTTATACCTCTACTGATCGACCTGTTCTCAATGCTTCCCAGCCTTGACGGCCTCAGTGGTGACGACCGTCTCCCCGTCCAGGCTTACCCGCTGGCGGACCACTTCGGCCAGGTTTAGAAAGCTGCGCTCCAGGGGTTTGGATTTATCGCTGAGCATGAAAGGCACGCCGCGGTTGATCGATGGGACGACAACGCGCTCTTCAAGGGGCAGCACTGCAGCCACCTCGTGCTTGAAGCTCTCACCCACCTTTTCCGGTGTGATCCCAATTCGCTTGTCGTAGCGGTTCATCACGAACACAACCCGCTGCCGGCTAATCTCCAACGCTCCGAGCAGGTCGAAGAAAAGGCGGGCGTTCTTGATGGCAGGGATATCCTGGGTGGTGAGCAAGACGATCACATCTGCCTGGTCGATAACCGCCAGGGTCACATCCGTCAGGGAGGAGGCAGTGTCGACCACGATGTAGGTGTACAGGTGGCGCAGGTAGTCGAGCACTTTCCCGAACGCTTCGCCGTGCACATTCTCGGCATATTCCGGGCGGGCCGGCGCGGTCAGGACCTTCATCCCAGTTGCCGTGTGTTCGATCACCACCTCTTCGATGATCTCCGGATCGAGTTCGTCGGCGCGCGGCGCCAAATCCGCAACGCTGTTCTTGCTCTGCTGGTTGAGGAAGACGGATATATCGCCGAACTGCATATTACCGTCCACCAGGATCACCGGGGTCGCGTTCTTATTCAGGGTGACAGCCAGGTTTGTGGCGACGGTAGTACATCCGGTGCCCCCTTTCGGGCTATACACCGCGATCACCTTGCCGTGGGCGTCAACCATCCCGCCAGCGCCGCCGCCATTCATCCCGGGTTGAGCAAGGAAGCCATGGCGCGTCTTCGACCGCTCTTCTTGGGCCAGTTTGCCCGCCCGGCGGATGGCAGCGGTCATTTCGCTCACCATCGGCGGCTTCGTCAGGAAATCCCGCGCCCCGGCAAGCATCGCCCGGCGCATGTAATTCGAATCGCTTTGGATCGAAAGGATGATCACCTGGGCATGCGGCACATCCCGGCGGATGTTCTCCGTGGCAGTGATGCCGTCCATATCCGGCATGTTGATATCCATCAGGATGACGTCCGGCCTGGTCTCCTTAGCCAGGTCGATCGCCTCACGGCCGGTCCTGGCTGCCCCAACCACTTCCATATCGCTTTCGAATTGGAGCAGCTTGCGGATCGTCTCGCGAGTATCCGCGACGTCATCGACGATCAGGATCTGGATTTTCTCAGCCTCTGCCATCAAAATTCTCCATTAGGGTTCAGGGGTCGGCAGGACGTCGTTCGGCAGGCTCGGCGGGATGAGATCGTCCACGCGCGGTTCCACACCGTATGGCAGCCTGGCAGGCACTGGGATGTTGTACTGCTTTAAGAGGTAATCGAGGGTAGTTGCCTCGATTTGCACCCGAGTGTCATCCCCGGAGGGGCGGAGCGCCAGGGTCAGCTGTGCACCGGTGTAGATCAGGTAATTGAGCGTCACAGCGTCCTGAGGGGTGACGATCAGCGTCATCACATCCGGCAGGGTCGGCGGCGGCTCCGTGATCTCTTGTCCAGTTTCGAAATCCTGGGGAGTTCCCCCTTCGACTGGCTCGCCTTCTGGGGGCGCTGTTTCCATGTCTGTGGAGGCCAGTTCCTTCGCTTTCTCCGTTTCCTCCTCTTCCTCGGTTGCAAAGTTGCCAACCCCGAGAACCATCACATCCTGGAGCAGGGACTGGCTGACCAGACGCGGTCGCTGGCCTTCGGACGGGACGGCATAGAAGGTCTGGTCCAGGAGCGGGTCGAGGATTGTGCGACCGAACGGGCTTGCTACGCCGCCGTTGGCGTTTTGGGCCGTTATCTTGATTAAGTTTTCGTCCACGACCGTCGAAATCCTGTCACCGCTCTCCTCCTGTACTTCCGTACCGATGATCAATCCGGGACCGGCCGGCATGACCGCAACGGATTGGTTAGGAGTAATCGATTGGAAGTCCGTATCCAGGTCGACCATCAACAGGGTGACTATCACGTTGACGTGATCGCCAGGGCGCGGGGCGTAGGACACGCTGGATAGCCGGCTGATGGGGATAGATACAGCCACCAACCCGCGCGGGATTGAGAGCGCCGCCAGCGAGCCGGTTTCCGAGAGCTCTTCGGAGCTATCGACCACCATGCTGCTGGTCAATAACATATTGGCCTCCAGTTCGGTGCTCGCCTGCCTGCCGACTACTTCAGCCATGTCGGTGAAATAGCCGTCGATCAGCAGATCGCGGGGTAGATCGATTGTTCCGAGCACGTTCTCGTCCAGTTTGGTACCGCGCGGGATGTGCTGGGTAACTACGACGACCTTGACCAGATCCACGAATGGAGTTGGAGTGGCCTCCACCTGGGCAGGTGCAGCAGCCGGTTGCAGGAACTTGAACCAGATGACGGCAACTGCTACCAGTCCCAAGATCAGGATGAATGCCAGGTAAAAAAAGATTCGACCACGACGCATGATGACCTCCGTATCTTCTTAAGGCAGCCCTCAACCCTTAGCGCTATCATACGACTTAGGAAAAATATGTCAATACAAGAAGGGGTTCCAGCGCTTACAACGCTGCAAGGCTAACAGAAACAGTAAGGGGCCAGGGCCGCTAGAAACAGTAAGGGCCCTGAACGGTGCCAGGGCCCTTCCGGGGAATGTATGATAGGGACTGCTCCAGGCTTTGATTACAGGCTGCTCATAATATTAGAGAAGATGTTGCCGACGGCCGGCCCGAGCAGGGCGAGAATTACGATCACGACTATGGCGACCAGGACCAGGATGAGCGCATACTCCACGAGACCCTGACCTCTTTCCTTCGGTGCAAACAACATGGTAAATCACCTCCTTCCTAAGTGTGGTTGGGTTTGCTTCCCTGCGAAGTTGACCCCATTATAGGGAACGGAAGGAAGGAGATCAATAGCAATCGCGTTAATTAAATCTTACATCCATGCAAGAAATTATTCATCCAGGGAATGCTCGCCCGTTGGAACGCTGAATGCCACGTGCGTCCCTTCGCCGGGACGGCTGTCCAGATTAAATCTCCCCCCCAGCATCTCAACTCTTTCCTTAATCAATTTTAATCCCATCCCCTTTTCAAGTTCCAATCCAGCCGGGTCGAATCCTTTTCCATCATCCTCGACACCCACCTGGACATTCCCCTCCCCCATATGCAGTTGGACTTTCACGCTTGTCGCCTGGCTGTGCAGGGTCACATTGCCTAACAACTCCTGGACGGCGCGAAAGATCATCACTTCCAGGTAGGGCTCCAGCCGCCGCTCGATGCCAGTCACCACCAATGATAAATCGATCCCGTTCTGGTCCTTGAAAGCGCCAGTGTACTTCTGAATAGTAGGCACCAGGCCCAGGTCATCCAGCATCATCGGGCGCATTTCGAAAATAAAATCACGCACCTGCTGGAAAGTGGACATGGTTGAGTTTTTCAGGTTCCCCAGCTCCTGGTAAGCCTGGTCCTTATCGATCTCAAACAAGCGCGTGGCGATCTCAGCCTGGAGGATCAGGTTGGATAGCGCCTGGGCCGGGCCGTCGTGCATCTGGCGGGACAGGCGTTGGCGTTCCGCTTCCTGGGCATTGATCATCATTTCCAGGGTTTCCAACCGCACCGCACTACTGCCCGTTGGGTCCACCATCGAGGAAGTACCCATCGGAATTGAAGAAACGAATTCGAGCAGGGACAACTCGCGCTGGAGGTGCTTCTGATCGCTCAACATCTTCTCCAGGTGTCCGCGCATCAGGAACAATCGCTGCTGGCTTTCCAAGGCTGCTTCATAAGCGATCTTGATATCCTCACGGGGCATCGTATCGAACTGCAACTGAACTCGCTGCAGCTCGCCGGTCGCCGAAGCATTCCGCTGGGTCAGGCGACCGATCTCCACCTGGCTCTGTTCCAGCATCAGGTTGATTTCTCTGAGCTCATTGCGGGTCTGGTCAAGCTGTTCCGCCAGTTCGGCGCGGATCTGGTCCCAGTCAGGGGCCTGTTCTTGAGGAAGCGTGGTTGTGCTGGCCTGATTCATTCCAGGACCTCCTTTTTGTTTTCATGCAAGCGTACCCAACCCCGGCGCAGGGCATACAGGGCAGCCTGGGTACGGTCTTCGACGCAAAGCTTGCGCAGGATGGCAGTTACATGGTTCTTCACGGTCTGGTGGCTGATCCCCAGGGTGTTGGCAATTTCCTTGTTACTGAGGCCGCGCGTAATGTGCGTCAGGACTTCCATCTCGCGCGCCGAGAGAGTCTCGAAAGACTCGGAGAGGTCGTTAAACGGGCTGGCTGCGCTGATGGTTTCCAGCTCCAGCCAGCGCTCGAACTCGCTGGCCCGGAATACTTCTTCGCCAACCACGAAATTGCCGGCGATTACTTCGCGCACCATCTGCGCTAAGGTTTCCGGCTTGACGTCTTTGACGCAGTAACCGGCAGCCCCTACCCGCATGGCAGTCAGCTTCTGCTCAGAATCGTCGTAAGCTGTCAACAAGATCACCCGGGTGGGCAGTTTCTCTGAGACGACCTGGCGGGTAACCTGCTGGCCGTTCATCCCGGGCAAGTTGACATCCAGTACCGCGACCTCTGGCGCAAGCAGGCGGATCTTTTCCAACGCCTCTTCTCCATCGGTCGCTTCTCCGATGACGGACAGGTCGGGTTCCAGCGATAGTGTATCGATCACCCCTTGCCGGAATAAGGGATGATCGTCGACGACCAGGATGGTAACAGGCTTCATGAAAATCTCCATCTGTCAGGAAGGCTGGATATCTGAGTATAGCATAGGAGAATATCTGAAGCAACTCGACCAGGATGGTATTTTCGCCATTGTTTGTCTTAATTTCCGGATTCAGCCGCGTCCCAACGAAAAACCACCATGTTTTCACCGCCTGACATCGGACTGAATGTGCCGGAGGAAGTATAGAACGATTCGAACCGGCGGGTCAGGTTTGGGTACCATCCCGGAAAGGTCACCAGGTAATCAACATTTTCCTCCCTCAGGAAAGATTCCAGGGCATCCTCATCCCGGATGAATGGGATGACTTCCGGAGAAACGAGACCGGCCAGGTCGACGATCCCGCGACCGCCGAAATACCCGAGGGCGCCGATGTCATGGGCGGCCAGCCTGGCCCCGGCTGGGATATTCCGAGACACCCAGCGAGCAGTCGAAACCATTTCGGTCTCGATCACGGCGACATCCCAGGCATAAGAGCGCGCCCCTATCACCCAAAAGCACAGCAAGATGGCGATACAGGCCAGGGACCAGGTCCGGTTTAAAAGGCTGGCCCGGCGAGACGCCGGGATGGTCTCGTGCCAGCCCGCCAAGCCCGCCAGCCCATACAGGAAGAAGACCGGCATGGCAGGGATGATATAACGTCCGTGCTGGTAGGTCACCGGGAGGCGCAAGGCATAGATGCCCAGGTAGCCGATCAGCCACAGCACCCCGCCCAATGCGGGCCAATAGCGTTTATGCAAGCACCAAGCTATCGAGATGATCAGCCCTGGCAGCAGCAGGATACCGACGCCGATCAATGGCAGATAGAATTCCGCCAGGCCACGCTGCCAGAGCGGCGCCGCTCTCAGGACGGCGTACTCGGCCTGCTTGGCGTAAAAGGTGTTCGGCCATACCTCGCCTGCCAGCTGTAGATTGAACCAGAGGTAGGGCAAGAAGAGCAGGGTAAAGCCAGCCATGAAATAGATGGCTATGCGTAGTTTCGCGTGCGTCGGCCAGGCGCCCAACGCCGCCACCCAGCCCACCAATACGAGTAAGGTCAACCCATCCGGGCGCACCCAGGCGCTCGACCCAACCAACCCACCCACCAACAGCCAGGGCCAGCCGGCACGGGCGACCGGCTTTTGCTGGCGCTCCGACTTCTCCAACCACAGGCTGCCAGCCAGCACGAGCAAGATCAGGACCGCCTGGAGCAGTGTTTCCATACCCGAGCCAGCCGCCCAAACCAGGTGCCATTCCACTGCCAACAAAAATCCGGCGGCCAACCCCCAGGACCTCCCGGTAAATCCAAGCATCCCGAAGCCAGCCCAGGCGATCGCCGCCAATCCCCACAGCAAGATCCACCCCAGAAAATACGCCCAGGCCAACTCGTTGATCCGCAGGAGATGGCCGAGGGCGAGCAGCACGGTCCAGGCTGGCGCGGTCGACCCGGCCGAGGGCTGGCCTGGGAAGAAAGCCATCTGCCCGGTCAGGGCCAGGTTGCGGGCGTAAGTCTGGTGGATCCAGGCATCGTCGAGCGGGAAGCCGGACCTGTATACAGCGTTGCTATAAGCCAGGTAACCACCCAGGGATAAGGCGGAAATCAAGCCCAGAAGGAAGATTGCACCGCTCCTGGAGTTCCACAGACGCTGATAGAATCTCGATCGCCCCTGGGATTTCGTGGTCAGGGTTCCCAAGTTTTGATCCACGTTCACCTCTCCCCCAGGATCTCGAACAGGTGGGCGCCGTCGACCGTAGACAGGTAGCGCAACCCGGACCGGTCGGCGGGTTTCTGGTACAGCGAATCCAATCCGCCTGGATGGTTGCGCTCGAGTAACAGGTAGCCGGCCTTATAGCGCTGCGCGGCTGCCAGGGTCTCCGCCTGGCCGCCTATAGGAACCGGGATGGCGCTCCGTCCTGTGGCTGAATAATAGCCAGGCGGGTTATTCACCATGACGATCGCCTCCGGCGGGATGCCCTCCCCTTCCAGTTCGCCTTCCAACCGCTGGTAAAGGACTTTCGAGCTCCCCCAGGCCGGAGATGTGGGATCGGCCCCCTGCAAGCGGGTGTAGCCTGTCAGACCGGTCACGAGAAGGGCCAGGCCGACCACCCCGGCGGTGAAGACCTGCCGGGCGGATTTCACCTGCCAGCCGCGCTTCTTTTGTCCCCAGAGGAGCCAGGCTTGCAGACCGGCAGGCGCCAGCGCCCACCACAGCGGCTGGAGCGTGGCTCCCGAATGGAACAGACCGCCGCGACCGCCAGGATAGGGAAAAACCAGCGTCATCAAGAGGAACATCACAACAAAGGCTAACAGACCCCAGCGCACGCGTACATCCTTGCGGAAAGCCCAAACACCTGGCACGATCAATAACGCCAGGAAAATCTCCCCCTGTACGGCGATCACGGTCTGTAGGTTTTGTCCCAGCGCCCACAGCCGGGCGCGCAGGATCTCGTCCAGCCCGGAAGACCACCAGCGCCCGGAGGTCAGGATAGATGCCGGGTAAACAAAGATTTCATCGTATCCGGTGATCCAGAACACTTTCCCGCCCGCCGGTGATAACAGCGTGCCGTATAATGCCAGGTTGCGCGCCAGCCAGCCCCCCATCACCAGCAGGTACCCTAACAGACAAGCCATGGTCGCCATCCCCGGAACAATATATAAGCTGGCTCGCAGCCCGACTGTGGCACGCCCGTCTGTGGCGCGCCTGCCTTCGGCGCGCCTGCCTTCGGCGGTTTCCAGCCTGCTCCTGGCAAACCGGCGGCCTTCGCACCAGACCGCCAGCAGCGTGATCCCAAGCCAGACCAGCCCCTCCGCCCGGGCCAGGTGCATCAGCCCGGCTGTCAGTCCTAACCCAAGAGCTACCTGTAAAATCTTGGTAAATCCGGTCACGTCGGCGTGCGTCTTGAGCAACTGTAGCCAGGCGATCCCCAGGATCATGCTGACGGCGAAGGTATCGGTGGTCACCTGAAAGGGCAGGTAGAATCCGGGCAGTAAGGCAAGCAGGCCCGCCAGCAGAGCCGCCCAGCGCTGTTGCGTCAGTGAGAAGGCCAACCAGGCGGTCAGCGGCGGGAGCAGTGCGGCCAGCAGGACCGGGATTGCCTGGGCGCTATCGAAGCTGGTAGAACCTGCCAGCCGCATCCCCATTGCAGCCAGCAGGCTGGCAAGCGGCATCCAATAAGTGAAGGCCGGATGAGGCAACCCCAGGGGATCATCCAGGTAGTTCCACAGGAAAGGCTCGCTCCAGCCCTGCCCGGAGGCCAGGCGCATCCCCCCGGCGTAGTAATAATCCGCGTCCATGTATCCCGGCGCATCTTGGGATGCCGCAACCAGGAGACCGACTCCCAGGCCGATCAGGAACAGGAACGCCAACCACCGCCAATTCACGCTTTGGCTCTCCCCCCCGGTGCTCTCATTCCAGGGCTTCGGATTCCCGCAAGGCGTCGATCAGGAAGCGCTGTGGGTGGACCGCCCACCAGCGCACCCAGTACAGGGTGATCAATAAGAACAAAGGCAGCGGAAACAGCAGGACGGGGTGCTGTAAGGGCTGGTCGCCCAAGGTCAGTGTATTCAGGAACAAGGCCCAGGGACCGACGAACAACAACAGCATCAAGAAGCAGTTCATCACGCGACCGGCACGTCCCCAGCGCTCCTCCAGGGCAGTAATAATCAGGACCAGCGGCAGGAACAGGATGATAAAGTTCCCCGGATCGGCCTGGATGCCGCTCAACTGGCTGGCGACCAGGGTCAGGCAGGCCGTCCACAAGAACCAGCTGAACTCCTTGCGGCGCGCCAGGAACCATTCCACCACCATGACCAACAAGACCAGCGCACTGAACGCCCAACCGATCCACCTTCCGGCTGCCGGCGCCCAGTCGGCGAAGATCGCCGCAGGGGTGCCGGATGGGTTATAACTCGAATAGCGCAGGATTTCACGCAGGTTCTGCACAGGCCAGTCTGGGACGAAGAATCCCAGGATTACCGAGAGCATCCCCACCGTCGCCGCCATCCAGAACAGGGCCGCCCAGCGCCGTTGGGAGAGAGTCCAGATCACGACGAAGATCAGGATTGGCAGGACGACGTGCGGCTTGATCGTGGTAAAGGCAAGCAAGATCCCTGCCAATTCGTCCCTCTCGCTGCGCAAAGCCAGGAAAGCCATACCGATCCACAAGGCGATCAGGATTACTGCGTTGCCGTTGATCAGCGGCCGGAGGCTGTGATACCAAAGCAGGGCGAACAGCAGGTAGAACGGCAAAAACCCGATCCCCAGCTTCCAGCGGGTTAGCCTCAGACTGAAGATAGCCAGCAGCACCAACGCGATTTCCAAAGTGGTCATCCATAGGGCACGCGCCAGGGTGTAATCACTGATCAGGGCGTACGGCAGGAAGACGACCACGGAATACAATGGATAGGCGACGCGCAGCTCGTGCTCCCCGGGGCGGGCCGGGCGGCCGTATGCCAGGATCTGGATCTGGACTGCGACTTCATCGCCGTAAGGGGTCTTGCCGTCCACCAGCAAGGCGCGCGTTCCCACCCAATGCACCAGGAAATCATTTCCCCCCGGGTTCTGCCCGGCGTAGCGGTAATTGGCCCAGGTCACGGCGACCACGGCGCCGACCAGCAGAGGGATCGATAGAAACCAGAAGCGAGAGAAAAGGGATCGGTTCAATTAGCCATCCACCTGCCGCCCGGCCTGCCAACCGGATCGGTCGTATCACCGATTAAGTCTATCACTTCTCGCCTCGAGATGTTATCGATCCCACGAACCTCATACAACCCTATTCCTTCATCCGGGCGGCTACCTTGAGACACCCACCTCCCGGTCCGGGCACGCTCCTGGGATAAATCGAATCCACTCAGCGCATCGAACGTCTCCCTCGAATGCATAGACTGTCTACGGACAAAGACCACCGCCATCGAATCACTATACGCCTTCACCCAATCGGGCTCTCGTTCCAGTTTCTTCACCAGCCCTGAGGAGGCCTGCATTAAGACCAGATTGATCGTGTAACGGCTCAGCACGGCTTCCCAGCCGGCCTGCCCGGCAGCCGCCCGCATATAGCTGTGAAGCAACTCACCTCCGAACAGATCGGTGCGCCCGTCGACGAAGACCGGGTATTCGTCCAGCATCCACAATAAGTAGCCACCCCAGTCGTAGGCATTGAAGATCGGCCCGGAAGGATGGTTTTCTCCCAGCCAGCCAATCGCGCCGACCGGATACAGGTCCCGGCTGGCTTGCTCCACGAATTCAGGCCTTGCCACCAGAGATAACTTCCCAACGGCAGCGATTGCCAACAAGCTGAGGATGGTCAGATTAATCACCCGGGCGGTCTTCAGGGGGATAGGCCTGGAAAGGACAGAATGATCCAACCCATTACCGAAAATGCGCCGTATTGAGAGGGCAAATTCGTACCATCGTTCGTGCAACAGGGGAGCCAGTTGCCGGGCCAGGACCGGGGCTGCCAGCATGGCGAACGGGCCGAAATTACGCCGGGCCATGAAGCTCAGGCTCGCAAACAGCGCAACGCCAACCAGGTCGCTTCCATCCATACGCCGCTTCGAAGCCCCCGCCGTTCCCAGGATCGCCATCAAGAGCCACAAGAATGGCTGTTGTGAGATCTGGTGGAAATCAGGCGAAGCCCATTCAGGGATGGAGGACTGCAATGCCCCGACGTTCAGCGTCTGGAAGGGAATGGCCCACATCCCCAGGCCGTTTGGGTTGATCAACACGAGCAACGCGCCAGCCACACCCCAGGCGACCAAGCGGAGGATGCGTTTCCAGGAAAGCACTTCCTGACCCCCGAAGCCCAGCAAGTGGTTCAGCGTTTCACCTGCAGCCATAGCGCCTACCAGGAGTAGCCCCAGCACGTAGCCTCCATGCAGGTTCGACCACAGGACGAACAGCGGCGCCAGGAGCCAGAGCCGGTCTTTCCGGCGGTATTTATAGAGATAAAGCAGGTAGCCCACCGCGCCAAACAACACCAGCGAAGCCAGCTGCGGGCGGGGCGACCAGACCGGGGCAGCCACCGCTGCTGCCATCACCAGGATAAAGGCGCGCAGTATCGGCGGTCCTTCCATCTGTAAGTAGACCAGACCCAGGCTAAGCGCTGCCAGCGATGCCACCAAGGCCGCCAGTCCAATGGTTCCCCCCAGGCGATGGGTCAGCGACATGCCGGCCTGCGCCAGCCAGGAATGGTTGATCCAGGTTGCCCCGGCGCGGGTCGTCGAAAACGCGTCGACCAGCACCGGACTGCCTGCCTGCAAAGTCGCTTCCCCGGCCCGCAGGTGCCACCACATATCGCTGTCCAGCGGCGTACGGGCAGCCATAATAAACACCAGCAACAGTACCAGCAGCGGGATAAACCAGGCAGGTTGGCTGGTTTCTGGAATTTCTTTCGTCTCAGAACCGGTCTTTTCCCGGGCAAGACGATCCATCTCACCTCCTGTGCGAGCATCAAGGATTAAGACGAGAATCCTGCCGTCCTACGACGATCTCCGGGCAGCCAGAGCCTGGTCCAGAACGGGAGAAAATAGCAGTCGTGGAGTCTTCATAGCGCAGGCACCAGCCCGGCGCGTGCTGCAGCGCTCCGATCAGCGCTGACTGGGCCTCCCGGTTTGCCACAACCAGATCGATCTCCTCTTCCACCAACCGTTCCTGCCATCCCTGGCCCGCCCCGGCGATCTCCTGGTAACGCTCCCAGCGCTCCGGCGGGTAAACCTCGAAGCGAGTATCGATCCAGACCGGCTGTTCAGGCAGAGCGTAGATCAGATAACTCGAAAAGGTCAGGTCGTTCCACATCCTTCCCTTAAGTTCTGGATGAGTCTCCAACCAGCCAACCGCCTGGACGGGCGTGTCGGGAGAAAGAGGCGGCGGCGCTTGCGCCCACCAGCGCTCCCGCACCCCAGGAAGGAAGAGGAAAGTCAAGAACAGCAAGATTGATCCAATCCAATAATTAATGCGCGCGCGGGTCGGATGCGCGTTTAACGCTGGTTTTCCGGATAGCAGCGGTACCAGCAGGGCTGCGCTCAGGACCGCCAGGAGGGCGGAGAACCAGATCACGTTCCTCACCCCACTGAGAGCCAGCCAGCCGAATCCGAGCCACCATAGCCAGTAGCTGGGAGGCAGGCGTCGGATCGAATAAGCTGCCAAAGGGATGCCTGCCAGCAACCAGGCGAAGAACAGCGCAGACTGCCACCCGACCAGGGCGGCAGGTTTCCATTCGCTGCTAAAGCGACGCACCGATGGATCCGACAGCATTTGCCAGAAATAACCCCAGGCGCCCCACCCGCGCGGGTTGAGCAGAGCAGCCAGGACCATGACAGCCAACACCGCCGAGAGCCTGCGCCGGTCCCCTGTCCCGCTCACCAGCGCTGCACTCGCCAGCAGGAAGACCAACGGAAAGGAGCCGTGCAGGTTCACCCAAAGCAAGGTGATGAAGGGCAGCAGCCACAACCAGCGATACCTGCCCATATGCCAGCTAACCAGGATCAAAAGCGCCAATCCGAACAGCGGGTAGGTGAAGACCTGCGGACGTACTCCCCAGTTACTGCTGCCAACCAACGCCGCCAGCACGACAAGCCCGGCAGCCAGCCGCGCTCCCGCTCCTACCCGGCGGGATGCCAGGAAGATACTGGCATAAAAAACACCCAGAGACAGGCCGCGGGCGAGCACCACAGCGGGGACACCGCCCGCCCAGTCCAGGCCAAGGAAGACCAGAGCTGCCAGCCAGGCCTGGTATACCACCGGCTCGCCGGCCTGAGTTGCGCTCCACGTTTCAACCTGCGGGATACTGCCCCCGCTAAGGATTTCCCCACCCAGCCGCAGGTACCACCAGTAGTCGTTGGGGTAGACCGGCAACAGGCAGGCGATCGCCAGGATCGGGGCAGCCGCCAGGGAGAACCAGAGGAAATCCCGGCTTTTCAAATCCGGCTCAGTCTTCATAGGCCAGGATCACCGCAGTTCCATCTTCGTAGACCACCCGCCACTGCGGATTGGTTTCCAGCGCGTCGACCAGGGAACCTCCGGGCGGCATGATCACCCATTGCACTCCATAGCTCTGTAATACCGTCTCCCAGCCTGGTCGCAGGGTGATCACCTGTTCGTATTGGCGGGTCAACTGCTCACCGTAAAAATCGGTCTGCCCATCGATGAAGACGCGCTGCTCCGGCCAGGTTCTGTATAGCAGGTAGCCGCCCCATGGGAAGTAATTGAAGACCGGCCCGAGATCCGGCTGGTTTTCTAACCAGTCGACGGCTGCAACCGGGAAGACCTGCGGGTCGAAGCGGTTCCCCCGCCTTGTCAGATCGAGGCTAACCCCATTGATCAGGCTGATTGCGATGAGGAAAACCACGATCACAGGCCAGAGATGCCCACTTAATGCCTGCTCTACCAGCGCCAGGCGCGCCTGTAACCGCGAGAAATTCCCCACCTTTCCAGTCTCTTCCGACACCTGGGAAAAAGCCAAAGCCAGTACAGGTGCAGCCAGGACCGCGTAGATGGGAATATTACGGGTACTGATTAAGGCCATGGCCATCCAGGAGACGACCAGCAAGAGCAGGGTGGCACTTAATCGCTTGCGGCTGCTTCCGAAGGACAGCAAGCTCAGGATGATCATACCGAGGAAAGGCCAGGTGCTTTTCAGGTGGAAATCCGGCGCCATGTACTCAGCGGTGTGCCCGACCAGATAGCCACTGCGCAGGAAGTCCAGGCTGGTTTCCCACAACCGCCATCCCGCCGGGTTGACCAGGCTGGTGACCAGCGCCGCTAATCCGCCGGCCAACAGCAGGCGAGACTGCCTGCCTGCCTCTCCCAGCAGCCCGCGCACGCCCCGCTCAAGCAGCTCGCCGCTCAAGTACACTACCCATATGGCAAAACCAGCCAGGAAAGCCCCGTGCAGGTTGGCCCAGGCGAGCATGATCACAGGCAGCAGCCACCAGCGACGCGTCCGCCCAATCCGGATGCGTTCAAGCACCTCCACCCAAAGGACGACGATCAATATGGTAAACAGGTGCGGGCGGGCCAGCCAGTGCAGGCTGGCAGCCGCGGCAGCCAACAGGGTGAATCCCAGCGAGAGCAGGATCTGCCCGCTGCGCTCCAGGCACTGCCGGTAGACCAGCGTGAATGTCCCGGCGATCAATAACGCGCACAGGATCACGACCCCATCCAGACCGGCCAGACGATAAGCCATCGCATAACTAACCTGCGCCAGCCATTCGTGCGGCGTGAGCGGCGCACCGTCCATCGTGTGAGAAAACAAGTCCGTTGTCGGGATGCTGGCGCTATCCAGGATGTAACCGCCGATGGTCAGGTGGCGGCCCAGGTCCCCATCGACGTTGAGCAGGCGCGGCCCAAGACCAATCACGGCCACGAACAGGGCCATGAAAATCACGTCCTGAAGGCTGGGCAGCAGGAAGCGCGCCGCCCGGTTGCCAGCGCGCGGGATCACGGGTGCGAAATCAGTTTCCTCGTTCCAGGATACCTTCATAAACCGAGTTCCTCGGGCGTCACAACTCGGGATAAGTTATAGAAAACGTGGTAATCCCCAATGACCACTTCCTGGAAGCCCACCCCCAGATCATCCAGGCCCTGTCTCAGGCGCTCGTCGAGCGGAGGGTGGCGGGCTGTGACATAGGCGACCCGTTCGGCGTAAGCCACCTGCTGTGCGTAGGGAGCGTAGCGGTCGTCGCGGGCTGTGTGGCGGAAATCCAGGTGGTAGGGCAGGCGCGGCTGGAAGATCAGCTCCTCCTGGCTAAGAAATGCCAGCGGGTAGGTCACCCAATAGTTGGTGTAGCCGCGCGTTTCTCCGTTTGCCAGCAGGAATTCGATCAGTGCAGCATCATACCGGCGGTCGATCTGGGTGGAGATGTCGATCTGGGTCGAGAGACCGGGCGGCGTTCGCCAGGCCAGCTGCGCGGTTCCCCACAGGTTGAAGACCAGGATCAACCCGACCAGCCCGTAGGCCCACCATCCCCAACGCTGCCGCCAGTCCACCACAGCTCGGGCGACGAACAGAGCCAGGATGACCGCCAGGGGTAGGAAGTAGCGGCCGGATGGATCCGCGCCGAAGGGTGAAAGGATAAACCCGATCGCCAGAGTCAACCCCACCCCGGCCAGCAGCCATTCGCCTGGGCGGCGGTCCGGGGATCGATCAGGAGGGTTCGAGGCCGGAGGCTTGTCCGGGATCGGTTCCCCCTGACAGGGTACCTGCCCGGTCGAGAATAGAGGAGGAGCTTCAATCATAAGCCGGGCTGGCAGGAAGCGCCGGGAGGACCACACCAGCGCGCCCAGCCAGATCGCCAGGGCCAGCGGCATCAGCGGCAGCGCAAGCCATTCGATCCCCCATGGAGGGCGCATCCCGGTGAGCACGGTGCTACCGAACAAGGCCAGGTTCACCGTATGCTGGACGATCTGGGCTGGCCAGGTCATCCCCTCAACCCCGGCGATGGCGCTCCCGCCCAGCTCGCCAAACAAGGCCTGGAGACCGGCTACCCGGGCGTACCCCCACCAGGGCGCAGAACCGGCCAATCCTCCGAAGGCGAGCAATCCCACCCGCCTGATTGCACAACTCCATTTCGACGCTGCGAGATTGCCAGGTGCCGGATCACCGCCCGCCTTCCGCCAGGACATCCAAATCACGTATCCGATCGCAGGCAGGCTGAACACCAGGGTCAGTCCAAAGGCCCACAGCCCCAGACCGGATAACAGGCCAAGGATCAGGCAGAGCGCATCGTTGTGGATTCCATTCCGCCAGGGGTCCCTGGCGATCGCCAGCCCAACCAGCAAGATCAGGTTGCCGATCAGGAGCATCTCCCCGTACCCGCCCAGGGAGATCGTGGTATACAGGGTGACGTTGACGACCGGGATCGCCATCAGCCAGGCAGCGACCAGCCCGACTCTGTGGTCCGAGAACACAACCCAACCGAGCATGGCGGTCGTCAGCAGGGTTCCCAGGTAAAGGGCAGATTGGATGGCTCGCACCACCCATACCTGCTCGCCGAATGCGTGGAAACCGGCGGC